>NZ_JARKIN010000001.1:5115000-5439375 GCF_029351045.1 Streptomyces sp. WMMB303
GTCCGGCAGGTCGTCGAGGGTCTTGACGTCGACGACGAGGCCGGCGGGAACCCGCAGATAGCCCAGGTCCCTGGCGATGCCCATGTTGCGGACCATGGAACGGCCCACGAAGGCGACCCGGCGGCCGTGCTCGTGCGCGGCGTCCAGGATCTGCTGGATGCGGTGTACGTGGCTGGCGAAGCTGGCCACGATGATCCGCTTCTGGGCGCTGGAGAAGACCTGACGCAGCACCGAGGAGATGTCGCGCTCCGGCGGCACGAAGCCCGGAACCTCGGCGTTGGTCGAGTCGCTCAACAGCAGGTCGATGCCCTCTTCTCCGAGACGGGCGAAAGCCCGCAGATCGGTGAGGCGTCCGTCCATCGGCAGCTGGTCCATCTTGAAGTCGCCCGTGTGGACGACCATGCCCGCGGGGGTGCGGATCGCGACGGCCAGCGCATCCGGGATGGAGTGGTTGACCGGGAGGAACTCGCAGTCGAAGGGACCGACGCGCTCCCGGTGACCCTCCTCGACCTCGAGGGTGTAGGGCCGAATGCGGTGCTCCTGGAGCTTGGCCTCGATCAGGGCGAGGGTCAGCTTGGAGCCGATCAGCGGGATGTCCGCCTTCTCCCGCAAGAGGTAGGGGACGCCGCCGATGTGGTCCTCGTGGCCGTGGGTGAGGACGATGCCGTCGATGTCGTCGAGCCGGTCCCGCAGGGAGGTGAAATCCGGGAGGATCAGGTCGATACCCGGCTGCTCCTCCTCCGGGAAGAGGACGCCGCAGTCGACGACCAGGAGCCTGCCGCCGTACTCGAAGACGGTCATGTTGCGGCCGATCTCGCCGAGCCCACCCAATGGGGTGACGCGCAGGCCCCCCTTGGGGAGCTTCGGCGGTGGGCCCAGCTCAGGGTGCGGATGACTCAAAAGACTCTCCTTACCACGCGCGCCACGCACCCGCCTGGGTACGTGGCGCGCGATATTCATGATGCGCACGCAGCGGCACATGTCGTTCGTGCGTGTCGTGCTTGTTCGGTGAGGCTGCGGCACGGTCCGTCGTGCACGGCAGCCGGTGTCCGGCGATATGCAGTTGTTGAAGTCTGAGATCTACAGATGTACCCCGCCGTGGGCGAGATCGTGCTTGAGCTGCTCCAGCTCCTCCGGGGACAGCTCGACCAGCGGAAGGCGCAGCGGTCCGGCCGGGAGGCCCAGGCGGTCAAGCGCGGCCTTTGTCGTGATCACGCCCTGGGTGCGGAACATGCCGGTGAAGACGGGGAGCAGCTTCTGGTGGATCTCGGTGGCCTTGGCGACATCGCCGCTGAGGTGCGCCTCCAGCAGGGCACGCAGCTCCGGTGTGACGACGTGGCCGACCACGGAGACGAATCCGACAGCGCCCACGGACAGCAGCGGCAGGTTGAGCATGTCGTCCCCGCTGTACCAGGCCAGCCCGCTGGTGGCGACGGCCCAGCTCGCGCGGCCGAGGTCGCCCTTGGCGTCCTTGTTGGCCACGATGCGCGGGTGCTCGGCGAGCCGGACGATGGTCTCGGTGTTGATCGGCACACCGCTGCGGCCCGGGATGTCGTAGAGCATCACCGGGAGCTCCGTGGCGTCGGCGATCGCCGTGAAGTGCCGGTAGAGACCCTCCTGCGGAGGCTTGCTGTAGTAGGGCGTCACGGCCAGAAGGCCGTGTGCACCCGCCTTCTCGGCAGCGCGGGCCAGTTCGAGGCTGTGCGCCGTGTCGTTGGTGCCGGCTCCGGCGACCACGTGCGCGCGCTCCCCCACGGCCTCCACGACCGCCTGGACGAGCTGGGCTTTCTCCGCATCAGTGGTGGTCGGGGACTCTCCGGTGGTGCCGTTCACGACGAGGCCGTCGTTGCCGGCGTCCACCAGGTGGGCGGCGAGCTGCTGCGCGCCGTCGAGGTCGAGCGCGCCGTCCGCGGTGAACGGCGTGACCATCGCGGTCAGGACCCGCCCGAAGGGCGTCTGCGGTGTGGAGGTCGGAGCCATAGGGTCCACGCTACTCGCAGCGCACCCCGCGATGCTCCCTCGGGGCTGTCGAGGCGGCGGCAGTCCGGCGGGGAAACGGTGGGGGTCCGGCGCGGGTGGTGTGCGAAGAGGGGCCCCGGCACTGCCTGCTCGGGGGTTCAGGCAGTGCCGGGACCGCACAATCACCCTAGATGAACTTCTTCAAACGTCGCAATACGGACACTTTCCGGACCCCGCCGACCGGCGGTAGGCAGCCCGGGGCGGGGCCGCACCGGAAGACCCCGGGCAGGGCGTGGCCGGCGTCAGGGGGCGACTCGGCCGTTGGCGTTGAAGGCGGCGTGCGTCAGCGGCATCAGCTTGGCCCACTGCTCCTCCATCAGCTCACCCACCATCTCGATCTCACGCTGCGGGAAGCTGGGCACCTTGGCCTGTTCGTGCTGGGTGCGCAGACCGAGGAAGTGCATCAGGGACCGGGCGTTGCAGGTGGCGTACATCGACGAGTAGAGACCCACCGGCAGGACCGCGCGGGCGACCTCGCGGGCGACGCCGGCCGCCAGCATCTCCTCATAGGTCTCGTACGCCTTCCGGTAGACGTCCGCCATGGAGCGGCTCGTGAGCTCGTGCTGCTCCTCGGTCCCGGGGACGAACTCGTACTTCCCCGGACGGCCCTGCTGGACGAGCTTGCGGTCGGTGTCGGGGACGTAGAAGACCGGCTGGAGCCGGCGGTAGCGGCCGGATTCCTCGTTGTAGGACCAGCCGACGCGGTGCCGGTGGAACTCCCGGAAGACGAAGAGCGGGGCGCTGATGAAGAACGTCAGGGAGTTGTGCTCGAACGGGCTGCCGTGGCGGTCCCGCATCAGGAAGTTGATCAGCCCCTTGGAGCGCTCCGGGTCCTTGTTCAGCTCGTCCAGGGACTGCTCGCCCGCGGTGGAGACCCGGGCCGCCCAGAGCACATCGGTGTCGGACGCGCTGTGCTTCACCAGCTCTACCGTCATGTCGCTGCGGAAACTGGGGGCGGGCGGGGCGGGGGTTTCGGTCACCGGCTGGTCCTTCCACGTACGTATGCCAGAGCGGAGCCAGCCTAAGGGGAGGGACCGACAGCCGGGTCACGACGGATCCGGCTGTCCGCTTTGACCGCTATTAGCAGGACAAACGGCTCTCATACTGAAGAAACGCGATCACGGTGACATAACTCGCCGTGCCGGTTGATATCTTTCACATACGTCCCGCGGCGACGGGCACTTCCGAGCCCGCCGGGACGTTGTCCTCGTAACCGACCAGAACGATCACGCAGGGAGCACACCGTCATGTCCCGCCGCGGAGAGTCCGTCCCGTTCGCCTTCATAGCCGAGGCAGACCGGTTCCGCAGCAATGTCACTCCCCCGCCCGCAGCACGGCGCAGCTTCCGGGAGGTCGCCGGCAGCGCCCTGGTGGGGCTGACCGTCGTCGCCGGGCTCGTGGGCTCGGTTCTGCTCGGCCTTCCGGCCCTCAGCGAGGACCAGAGCCCCTCGAACGAGCCGCCGGCTGCGGCCGAGGGCCGCTGACCGCGGTGCGGTCACCTCCGGGAACGCCACCCGGGGGTGACCGCACCGACCGGGTCTCGCTAATGTCACCGCTCACACCACTGCGGCGAGCAGCCGCTGGACAACACCCTGTCGTGAGCGAGCGAGGACTGTGCCGTGCCCCTGCCCTTTGTGACAGCCGACCGCGAGGATCACCTTCTCGCGGCCCAGTCGGTGACCCTCGCCGAGGCCGACCGTGATCTGTGGCGGCGTCCCTACCGCCCCGGCCCCTATCGGGTCGGTGGCGGCGCGCTGCTGCTGCTGCTCGCCTCCTACGTGCTGTTCTCCGCCCTGATCATCTCCCTGGCCGAGGGGCTGCTGCCCAGCGGGGCGATATGCGCGGGCTGCGGTCTGCTGCTGGTCGTCCTCGCGGTGCGGCTGCTGCGCGCGGGCGTGTGGGTGAGCTCCTACGGGCTGCGCCATGTCGGTCTGCTGCGGACCACCACACTGCGCTGGTCGGAGGCTGGGAGGCTGCGCACGGTGCAGCGCCCCGTGCGGTGGCTGGGGATGCCGCGCACGGTACAGGGCGAGGCCCTGGTGCTGGCCCGCTCCCGCTCCTCCCGGTCCGTGGACGCGGCGCAGGACAACAGGACGCTGCTCACCAGCCATAACGCCGACTTCATCACCCGGCAGCGGGCCTTCATCCGGGCCGCCGACGTCATAGAGAGCTGGGCTGCCGAGTCCCGGTAGCACCCGGGTCGGCGCCCGCCGCCCGCAGGCCGGAACCCGCTCAGGCTCGGGGGGCTGCCTCGTGCAGAGCGATCGCGTGCTGCATCGCCTTGCGGGCGCGAGGGGTGTCCCGGGCGTCGTGGTAGGCGACGGCGAGCCGGAACCAGGAGCGCCAGTCGTCCGGCTGCTCCTCTGTCTCCGCCCGGCGCTTGGCGAAGACCTCGTCCGCCGAGGCGCGGTCGATCCGCCCCGAGGGCGTGCGCGCGAGTTCGTCGACCGGGAGGCCTCCCTCGGCCTCCAGCACCCGCGCCAGCCGTCCGGCACGCCGCGCGAAACGGGTGGTGTGCCACAGGAACCAGGCGCCGATGAAGGGCAGCACCAGGACCGCTGAACCGAAAGCGACGGTGACGGCAGTGCCCTGCTGGATCAGCAGCACACCCCGGCTGCCGACCAGGACGAAGTAGACGACCAGGACGGCGGCCAGGAGGAAATAGGTGATCTTCGCGCGCATGCTGCTGAGCTCCGTCGTCCGGTCAGTCCAGGTCGAGGAAATGCTCGAGCCCGAAGGTGAGCCCCGGGGAAGCGGGGACCTTGCGGACGCCCAGCAGCACGCCCGGCATGAAGGAGCTGCGGTGCAGGGAGTCGTGCCGGATGGTGAGGGTCTCGGCCTCGTCACCGAAGAGGACCTCTTGGTGCGCGACCAGGCCGCGCAGCCGCACCGCGTGCACGGGCACGCCGTCCACGTCGGCGCCGCGGGCTCCCTCCAGCGCGGTCGTGGTGGCGTCGGGCTGCGCCGGAAGTCCGGCGGCACCGCGGGCCTCGGCGACGAGTTGCGCGGTGCGCACGGCGGTGCCGCTGGGGGCGTCGGCCTTGCCGGGGTGGTGCAGTTCGACGACCTCGACGGACTCGAAGAAGCGGGCCGCCTGCTGTGCGAAGCGCATCGTCAGCACCGCCCCGATGCCGAAGTTCGGGGCGATGAGCACGCCGGTGCCGGCGGCGGCGGCGAGCTGGGCCCGTACCGTCGCCAGCCGGTCCTCCGTCCAGCCGGTGGTGCCGACGACGGCGTGGATGCCGTGGGCGAGGCAGAACTCCAGGTTGCCCATGACGGCGTCCGGACGGGTGAGGTCGACGGCGACCTCGGCGCCCGCGTCGGTCAGCGTCCGGAGCGGATCGCCGCTGCCCAGGGCCGCGACCAGCTCCATGTCCTCGGCGCCCTCGACAGCCCGTACGGCCTCGGAGCCCATCCGGCCCTTGGCGCCGAGGACAGCGACCCGCAGCTTGCTCATTGTGCTGGTTCCTTACGTGTGAAAGGGACGGTGGGACGGCCGGACCAGGCCTCAGGCCCGGCGGATCGGTCTCAGGCCACGGCCTCGTGCAGATGGGCTTCCTGGCGGTCGGTGAGCCGCCCGATGGCGGACACCGAGGGGCGGCGGTCCAGTACCTGGCGGGCGACCGCACGGATGTCGTCGGGGGTCACTGCGGTGATCTTGGCGAGCATCGCGTCGGTGGACATCTGTTCCCCCCAGCACAGCTCGCTCTTGCCGGCCCGGTGCATCAGGGCCCCGGTGTCCTCCAGCCCGAGCACCGTGGAGCCGGCGAGCTGCCCGACGGCGCGCCGCACCTCGTCGTCCTCCAGTCCGTGCCGGGCGACGTTCTCCAGCTCCTCGCGGCAGATCTTGAGCACGTCGGGCACCTGGCTGGGACGGCAGCCCACATAGACCCCGAAGAGGCCGCAGTCGGCGTATCCGGAGGTGTAGGCGTAGGTGCTGTAGGCCAGGCCCCTCCGCTCGCGGATCTCCTGGAAGAGGCGGGAGCTCATACCGCCGCCGAGCGCCGTGCTGAGCACCGCGAGCGGCCAGCGGCGCTCGTCGTGCCGGGAGACGCCGGGCATCCCGAGGACCAGGTGCGCCTGTTCGGTCGGCCGGTCCAAGAAGTCGACCCGGCCGCCGGCGCGCAGGGTGCGGGTGCCCGAGCGGGGCGCGACGGGGTCGGCGCCCTCGGTGCGCTGCAGCGCGCCCGCACGGTCGAACGCGGCCCGGACCCGGTTGACGACCTCGGTGTGCGAGAGGTTTCCGGCGGCGGCGACCACCAGCCGGGTGGGGTCGTAGTGCTTCTTGTAGAAGCGGGCCACCTGGTCCCTGGTGAGCGCATTGACGGTGTCCACGGTGCCCAGCACGGGACGGCCCAGCGGGGTGTCGCCGAACATGGTGTGCGCGAACAGGTCGTGGACGCAGTCACCCGCGTCGTCCTCGGTCATCGCGATCTCTTCGAGGATGACGCCGCGCTCGGCCTCGACCTCCGCCGAGTCGATGACGGAGCTGGTGAGCATGTCGGAGACGACGTCGATGGCCAGCGGCAGGTCCGCGTCCAGGACCCGCGCGTAGTAGCAGGTGAACTCCTTGGTGGTGAACGCGTTCATCTCACCGCCCACCTCGTCGACCGCCGCGGAGATCTCCAGTGCGCTGCGCCGCTCGGTCCCCTTGAAGAGCAGATGCTCCAGGTAGTGGGTGGCGCCGCTCAGCGTGGGCGTCTCGTCGCGGGAGCCGACATGCGCCCAGATGCCGAAGGTCGCGGAGCGTACCGTCGGCAGCGTCTCGGTGATCACCCGGAGTCCGCCGGGCAGCACGCTCCTGCGCACGGTGCCCGCACCGTTCTGCCCCGGGATCAGGGTCCGGGTGCGGGTCTTGGGACGGGCGACGGCCCGCCCTGCCGGAGCGGCGGGGCGGGCCGTCGTACGGAACGTACGCGTCACTTCGCGGTCTCGTCCTCGGAGCCAGCGGAGGCCTCGGACTCGCCGCTCTCCTCCTCGTCCAGGACGGGGATCAGGGACAGCTTGCCGCGCTGGTCGATCTCGGCGATCTCGACCTGGACCTTCTGGCCCACGCCGACGACGTCCTCGACGTTCTCCACCCGCTTGCCGCCGGCCAGCTTGCGGATCTGCGAGATGTGCAGCAGACCGTCCTTGCCGGGAAGCAGCGAGACGAAGGCACCGAAGGTTGTCGTCTTGACGACGGTGCCCAGGTAGCGCTCGCCGACCTCGGGCATCGTCGGGTTGGCGATGCCGTTGATGGTCGAGCGGGCCGCCTCGGCCGCGGGACCGTCGGCGGCACCGATGTAGATGGTGCCGTCGTCCTCGATGGTGATGTCGGCGCCGGTGTCCTCCTGGATCTGGTTGATCATCTTGCCCTTCGGGCCGATGACCTCACCGATCTTGTCCACCGGGATCTTCACGGTGATGATCCGCGGCGCGTTCGGGGACATCTCGTCCGGAACGTCGATCGCCTCGGTCATCACGTCGAGGATGTGCATCCGCGCGTCGCGGGCCTGCTTGAGCGCCGCGGCCAGCACGGACGCCGGGATGCCGTCCAGCTTGGTGTCGAGCTGGAGGGCGGTCACGAACTGCTTGGTGCCGGCGACCTTGAAGTCCATGTCACCGAAGGCGTCCTCGGCGCCGAGGATGTCGGTGAGGGTGACGTAGTGCGTCTCCCCCTCGACGTCCTGGGAGATCAGGCCCATGGCGATGCCGGCGACCGGGGCCTTGAGCGGCACACCGGCGTTCAGCAGCGACATCGTGGAGGCGCAGACCGAACCCATGGACGTCGAGCCGTTGGAGCCCAGCGCCTCGGAGACCTGCCGGATCGCGTACGGGAACTCCTCGCGGGTCGGCAGCACCGGCATCAGCGCACGCTCGGCGAGCGCGCCGTGGCCGATCTCGCGGCGCTTGGGGGAGCCGACACGGCCCGTCTCACCCGTGGAGTAGGGCGGGAAGTTGTAGTTGTGCATGTAGCGCTTGCGCGTCACCGGCGAGAGGGTGTCCAGCTGCTGCTCCATGCGGAGCATGTTCAGCGTGGTGACGCCCAGGATCTGCGTCTCGCCGCGCTCGAAGAGCGCCGAGCCGTGCACCCGCGGGATGGCCTCGACCTCGGCGGCCAGCGTACGGATGTCCGTGACGCCGCGGCCGTCGATGCGCTTCTTCTCCTTGATGACGCGCTCGCGCACCAGGGTCTTGGTCAGCGACCGGTAGGCCGCGGAGATCTCCTTCTCGCGGCCCTCGAACTGCGGGAGCAGCTTCTCGGCGGCCAGCGCCTTGACGCGGTCCAGCTCGCTCTCGCGCTCCTGCTTGCCCGCGATGGTCAGCGCCTGGGCGAGCTCGTCACGGACGGCCGCGGTGAGGGCCTCCAGGACGTCGTCCTGGTGGTCCAGGAAGATCGGGAACTCGCCGGTGGGCTTGGCGGCCTTCGCGGCGAGATCGGCCTGCGCCTTGCACAGCACCTTGATGAACGGCTTCGCGGCCTCCAGACCGGCGGCGACGACCTCCTCGGTCGGCGCCTCGGCACCGCCCTTGACCAGCTCGATGGTCTTCTCGGTGGCCTCGGCCTCGACCATCATCACGGCGACGTCGCCGTCGGGCAGCACCCGGCCTGCGACGACCATGTCGAAGACGGCGTCCTCCAGCTCGGAGTGGGTCGGGAAGGCGACCCACTGGCCGTTGATCAGGGCGACGCGGGTGCCGCCGATCGGGCCGGAGAAGGGGAGCCCCGCGAGCTGCGTGGAGCAGGAGGCGGCATTGATGGCGACCACGTCGTAGAGGTGCTCGGGGTTGAGCGCCATGATCGTCTCGACGATCTGGATCTCGTTGCGCAGGCCCTTCTTGAACGAGGGGCGCAGCGGGCGGTCGATCAGCCGGCAGGTGAGGATCGCGTCCTCGGACGGGCGGCCCTCACGGCGGAAGAAGGAGCCGGGGATCTTGCCGGCCGAGTACATCCGCTCCTCGACGTCGACCGTCAGAGGGAAGAAGTCGAGCTGGTCCTTGGGCTGCTTCGAGGCGGTGGTCGCCGACAGCACCATGGTGTCGTCGTCCAGGTAGGCCACGGCCGAGCCGGCGGCCTGCTTGGCCAGCCGGCCGGTCTCGAAACGGATCGTGCGGGTGCCGAAGGCGCCGTTGTCGATGACGGCCTCGGCGTAGTGGGTCTCGTTCTCCACCAGGAATATCTCCTCGTCTGCGTCCGCCGCTCGTCCGCGGCGGACTGTGTACTCAGGAGCGCTCCCGGTGCGGGCCGGTCTTCGATCGAAGCTCCCGGCGGTCCCGCGGGTTCGCCGCGGGTCCCGGGGGCCACTACCGAGGACCGGCGTCTCGGGTGCGCTCCTTGTCCATACTGTCAGTGATGTCTTTTCGGCTTCGTCTCGCTGTGGACAAGACTACAAAGCTTCCACGCTCCACGAGAGGCCGTCGTACTGCGTTACGGCGAGCTGCCGTACTGCGATACGGCGAAGGGAGCGGCCCCCGGGTCCGGGAACCGCTCCCTTCGTCATGTGCTAGCGGGCGCCCGCCGCGCCGCGGCGGATGCCGAGGCGCTCGACCAGCGCACGGAAGCGCTGGATGTCCTTCTTGGCCAGGTACTGCAGCAGGCGGCGACGCTGGCCGACGAGCAGCAGCAGACCACGGCGCGAGTGGTGGTCGTGCTTGTGGGTCTTCAGGTGCTCGGTCAGGTCGCTGATGCGACGGGAGAGCAGCGCCACCTGGACCTCGGGGGAGCCGGTGTCACCCTCCTTGGTGGCGAACTCGGAGATGATCTGCTTCTTCGTCGCGGCGTCGAGAGACGACACTCGTACTCCTCAGGATTCCAGCCGCCGAGCGCCCCTGGTCTGCTTCACAGGGGAGACTTCGATACTCGGGAGGCCGGTACAGGATACCAGTGGCTAGCTGGTGAGACTGCGGGCCGCCGAATAGACCTGCATCACGGCCAGGCACAGCGGGATCAGGGTGAGCAGGACGAACGTCTCCAGGATCTCCAGGAACCGGCCCCAGAACGGTGTCACACCCTTGCGGGGGACGGCGAGGCCGACGGCGACGGCCAGCACGGCCGTCATCGCGAGCGCGGCGCTCAGCCACACGGTGCGCAGCGCGTCGCCCTCGGTGGGGAAGTCTCCCGCCAGCCCGACGCCGAGCAGCAGCAGTGCCCCCAGTCCGGCCACCAGCGCACTGCTGACCTGGGAGGTGTAGCGGAAGAGACGGGCCCGCAGCAGCATCGCCAGGCCCGTCGCGAGGGCGAGGAGCTGCCCCCAGCCAGAGGCGGAGAAGCTGAGTACGGCGGTGGAGACGACGGCCACGGCGGCGCAGCCGCCGACCAGGCCGACCAGCAGTTCGTGGCCGCGCCGGGCCTGAGCCGCGATCCGCTCGCCGTCGATCGGGCCCTGGGTCTCGGGGGCGGCGTCCGGGTCGGCGTCGTAGTCGCTCATCCGGGTGCGGGTGGCCTCGAAGCCGATGGGCAGCCGGGCGAAACGGGTCGAGAGGCTCGGCAGGAAGGCGAGGACGCCGACGGCGACGGGTGCGCAGAGAGCGGCCGTCTCCGTCGGTGGCAGATCGGCGACGATCGCGATGAAGGTGATCAGGGTGCCGAGGGTCGCGGTGAAGGCGGCGGCGACGAACGGGCCGTCTCCATCTGGGGTGAGCGCGATCAGCAGGGTGGCGGCCAGCAGGACGCTCACACAGCCGAGGAGGAACTGCAGCTTGCCGATACCGATCCCGTCCTCCAGGGGCAGCAGGCCGCTGCCCGCCACCATGAGGTGCGGCATGGCCGTCAGTCCCAGGGTGATCGAGGTGGGCCGGTCCTCGTAGACGCGGGCGCGCACCGCGGACAGCGCCACCAGCAGCACTCCGGTGACGGCCGCCAGGACGCCGGCCAGCCCGTGCATGTCGTGGCCGACCGGGTCGGAGAACCACAGCACGACCGCCATCAGCGAGAGCAGCACCCCGGCGCCGATCAGACCGGCGGCGCGCATCATGTCGTCGCCCCACAGCCGCCGGTCGCGGGTGACGGCCGAGGCGACGGCGTCGGAGACGTCGTCGAAGACGGCGGGCGGCAGCGACTCCGCGAACGGGCGCAGGCTCAGCACCTCGCCGTCCAGGATGCGCTGGGCGGCGAACGACCGGGAGCTGTCCAGGACCGTCCCGTCGCGGCGCACCAGGTGGTAGCCGACGGGCGCGCCCGCGGCGGGGGTCTGGCCGGAGAGCCGCAGGATCTCGGGGTAGAGGTCGGCGACCGGGATGTCCTCGGGCAGTGCGACGTCGATCCGACTGTCGGGGGCGACGATGGTCACCCGGCTGAAACCGGTGTCCAGTGCCGATCCGGCCGCCCGGCCGGACGCACCGGCCGCACCTCGGGCACCGCCGGAACCCGGCTGCCCGCCGGAACCGGTGGCGGCGGCGGAAGCCGTCGTGCTCACCTGTGTGTCCCCCTCGAAGTTCCTGCCGGCCTGCTCGACAATGGGCTCTGCAACCGTCTGCCGGGCGTCGGCCGTACCATCCGCCGACCTGCCGTCTCGGCCGACGCGGCAGCGCGCGTCACCCTACCGCTCCCGGTCAACTCACTGTGCCACTAGGATCGCCAGCCGCGGAGGGGGACCGTCAGGAACGAGCGTCACCACGGGGTGCCGGCACCGTACCGCCCCTTCCGCACCAGGGATGCAGGAACGCAAGGGAACGCAAGGGAAATTGGTGCGCGAGTGACCCAGATCGTCGTCAAGCGACCGCCTCGGGCGTTGCCTCCCGATGTGCCCGCCGAGGAGCTGCAGCTGCAGCCGCCGCCGGAACTGCCCAAGAACAAGCAGGAGGGCATGTGGATGCAGCTCCTGCCCATGCTCGGCATGGGCGGGTCCAGCGTGTACTTCCTCATGCCCGGCATGAACTCGCACCCGATGATGAAGATCATGGGCGTCCTGATGCTGTTCTCGACGCTCACCATGGTCATCGCCATGGTGATCCGGATGCGCCGGGGCACGCAGGGTGAGATGGCGCAGACCCGCCGCGACTACCTCAAGTACCTGGCGCAGACGCGGCGCACGGTGCGCAGGACGGCGGTCAAGCAGCGGGACGCCCAGTTCTATCTGCACCCCGCACCCGACCAGTTGTGGTCCCTGGTGGCCGAGGGCAGCAGGGTGTGGGAGCGGCGCCCCTCGGATCTGGACTTCGGGCAGGTCCGCGTCGGACTGGGCGTGCAGCAACTGGCCACACCGCTGGTCAGTCCGGACACAGCGCCGGTGGACGAACTGGAGCCGCTGACGGCCGGTGCCATGCACCAGTTCATCAACACCCACGCCACCCTCGACGGGCTGCCGATGGCCATCTCGCTGCGGGCGTTCTACCACATGACCGTCAGCGGCGACCCCGATGCCGTGTACGCCTCGGCACGCGCCCTGCTCTGCTCGCTGTGCGCGATGCACTCCCCAGAGGACTTGGTGGTCGCAGTCGCGGCGGGCCGCGAGTCCTACGCCGGCTGGGACTGGGCGAAGTGGCTGCCCCACGCCCAGGCCAGGGGCGAGACCGACGGCGCGGGCTCCCGGCGGCTGATCGTGCGCGACACCCTCGAACTGGAGGAGCTCCTGGCCGCCCGGCTGGAGGGACGCCCCCGGTTCAACGGCGCAGCCGAACCGGCACCGGACCAGCCGCACCTCGTCGTCGTACTGGACGGCACCTCGGTACTGCCCAACTCGCTGCTGTCCGCGCCCGAGGGCCTGCAGGGCGTCACCATCGTCGAGATCGTCCCCGGCGACAGCGACATGTCCCGCGGCACGCTGTCCGTGGTGGTCGGCTCGCGCAGCCTGCGCCTGGAGTCCGGGCACGGCCTGGTCTACGAGGGGACGCCGGACGCCCTCTCCTACCCGGCCGCCGAGGCCGTGGCGCGGCAGCTCGCGCCGCTGCGGGTGGGCTCCGGCGACGACGGGGACGAGCCGCTGCTGGCCAAGCTGGAGTTCACCGACCTGCTCAACCTGGGCGACGCCGCGTCCGTCGACGTCTCCCGCACCTGGCGACCCCGCTCGCAGGCCGAACGGCTGCGGGTACCCATCGGCGTGGGCGAGGACGGCCAGCCGGTCATGCTCGACCTGAAGGAAGCAGCGCAGGACGGCATGGGCCCGCACGGGCTGTGCGTGGGCGCGACCGGTTCCGGCAAGTCGGAACTGCTGCGCACCCTGGTGCTCGGGCTGGCCGTCACACACTCCTCCGAGACCCTCAACTTCGTCCTCGCGGACTTCAAAGGCGGCGCCACCTTCGCCGGGATGGCGCACATGCCGCACGTAGCCGCCGTGATCACCAACCTCGCCGACGACCTGACCCTCGTCGACCGGATGGGCGACTCGATCCGCGGCGAACTCAACCGTCGCCAGGAGATGCTGCGCGACGCGGGGAACTACGCGAACATCCACGACTACGAGAAGGCCCGCGCGGCCGGCGCCCCGCTCTCCGCCATCCCCTCGCTGGTGCTGGTCATCGACGAGTTCAGCGAGCTGCTGACAGCGAAGCCGGACTTCATCGACATGTTCATCCAGATCGGCCGGATCGGCCGATCGCTGGGTGTGCACCTGCTGCTGGCCTCACAGCGCCTGGAGGAAGGCCGGCTGCGGGGGCTGGAGACCTACCTCTCCTACCGGATCGGCCTGCGGACCTTCTCCTCCGCCGAGTCCCGCGCCGCGCTCGGTGTCCCCGACGCCTACCATCTCCCCTCGGTGCCCGGCTCGGGCTATCTGAAGTTCGGCACCGACGAGATGACCCGCTTCAAGGCCGCCTACGTCTCCGGCGTCCACCGCACCGGAGGTGACGAGCTTCCCGCCGGTCCGCTGGCGCCGAACCGGAGGCCCGTCCTGTTCACCGCGGCCGAGGTCGCCGTGCAGCGCCCCGATCCGGACACCGTGCCGGTACCCGCGCAGCCCACCCCCGCCTCGACGGACGACGACGCGCTCGCCGACACCGTGCTGGACGTGGTCGTACGGCGCCTGGAAGGCCAGGGCACCCCGGCCCACCAGGTGTGGCTGCCGCCGCTGGACAACGCCTCGCCGCTGGACGAACTGCTGCCGCCGCTCGCCCCGGTGGAGGGGCGCGGACTGGCCGCCACCGACTATCCGCGGCAGGGCCAGCTCGTGGTACCGGTCGGTCTGGTCGACAAACCGTTCGAGCAGCGCCGCGACCCGCTGTATCTGGACTTCTCCGGAGCCGCCGGACACATGCTGGTCGTGGGCGGCCCCCAGTCCGGCAAGTCCACCCTGATGCGGACCCTGATCTCGTCGTTCGCGCTCACCCACACCCCCGCCGAAGTGCAGTTCTACGGACTCGACTTCGGTGGCGGCAGCATGTCGGCCGTCTCCGGCCTCCCGCACGTGGGCGGCACCGCCTCCCGCCTCGACCCCGAACGGGTACGCCGCACCGTCGCCGAGGTGTACGGCATCCTCAACCGCCGCGAGGAGTACTTCCGGGCCAACAGCATCGACTCCATCTCGACCTACCGCAGGCGCCGCGCGCGCGGCCAGATCACCGACCAGCCATGGGGCGACGTCTTCCTGGTCATCGACGGCTGGGGCAACTTCCGCAACGAGTACGAAGGCCTCACCGAAGTCGTCAACGACATCGCGGGCCGCGGTCTCGGCTACGGCGTCCACCTGGTCATCACCGCCTCCCGCAACATGGAGGTGCGGGCGGCCCTGAAGGACCTGCTGATGAACCGGCTGGAGCTGCGGCTCGGCGACACCATGGACTCCGAGTTCAACCGCAAGGTCGCCGCCAACGTCCCGCCCGGAGTCCCCGGCCGCGGCCAGACCATGGACGCGCTGCACTTCATGGCAGGTGTCCCCCGCATCGACGGCGTCGGCTCCGACGACGAACTCGCCGACGCCAGCGCCGGGATGTGCACCGCGGTCGCCTCCCAGTGGCCGGGCGAACCCGCACCGCAGGTACGACTGCTCCCCCGGGAGCTGCCGGCCGTCCGGCTGCCCGGCGGCGCGGAGCACCCCGAACGCGGCGTCGCCTTCGCCATCGACGAGAACAACCTGGAACCGGTCTTCGTCGACTTCGAGACGGACCCCTTCTTCCTCGTCTTCGGCGAGAGCGAGTCCGGCAAGACGGCGCTGCTGCGGCTGCTCGTCAAGCAGATCAGCGAACGGTACTCGGGCGACGAGGCGAAGATCGTCGTGGGCGACTACCGGCGCGCGCTGCTCGGCGCCATCCCGGACAGCCACCTGCTGGAGTACGCGCCGATGTCCAACACCATGGAGACGCACATGAACGCGCTCCGCGATCTGATGGACCGGCGCGCACCCTCCTCCGACGTCACCCCGCAGCAGTTGCGCGACCGGAGCTGGTGGACCGGCCCGCAGATCTTCATCGTGGTCGATGACTACGAACTGGTCGCCACCTCCAGCGGCAATCCGATGGCCGCCCTCACCGAGCACCTGCCCTTCTCCCGGGACGTCGGAGTCCGGTTCATCATCGCCCGCAGCGCCGCAGGCGCCTCCCGGTCGATGTTCGAGTCGTTCATGACCCGCATCAAGGAACTGGGCGCCCAGGGCGTCCTGCTCTCCGGCGATCCGAGCGAGGGCGACCTCCTGGGCAATGTCCGCCCCCGCCCGATGCCCCCCGGCCGCGGCTTCTTCGTCTCCCGCAAGCGGGGTACGCCGCTGGTGCAGCTGGGCTGGCTGCCGGACGAGACGTGAGCGCGCCCCCGCCTGTGGGACGCGGCTGACGGGCTGACGGGAAAGCGCTGTTGGCGGGCTCCGGCACACGTACGCTGGAGCCCGCACGCACGCCCCGAAGGGAGAGCCACAGGTGGGGACTCAGCAGGAGAAGGACGAGCTGTACGCGATGGACATCTCCGACGCCGTCTGGGAGAGCGCCCCGGGCAGTCCGGAGGAAGAGCGCGTGGAGATCGCCCACCTGGCCGGCGGCGCCGTCGCCATGCGCAACTCGAAAGAGCCGGACGTGGTACTGCGCTACACGGCAGCGGAGTGGGAGGCGTTCGTGCTGGGCGCTCGGGACGGGGAGTTCGATCTGGAGCCGGGTGGGCGCGAGGGCGGGGGGACGACGGGGGCTTAGCGGGCGAAGGCTCGCGGTGCGCGTCAGAAGGCAGACAGCGCCGGTCAGCTCGTCTCCGCGCAATACGGAGACGAGCCGACCGCAACCGTCAGTGCCCAACTTTCCCGCGGGGTCTGCTGCATTCGGAGCGCGTCATCTCACCGTCTCTCGTCGAGATATAAGTGGCAACAGTGACCCGCTGGAGGTGAGCACGATGTTCACCGGGTTGACATGACGATGCAGAAGGTGGGCGCCTCCCGCACGCGCCCACCTTCTGCTCGTTCAACAGCCCGGGTTCCGCTGAGACGGTTACCCGCGGCTGTTGAACTGGTCGAACATCGCCGCTGCTCGCTTGTCACCTGCGAGGTAGGTGCCACTGGCCTGACGGACTTCAGCCGCGATCGCCAGGAGTCGGTTCTGGATGTCGTCGGCCTTCTGGTCCCAGCCGTGCTGAGCCTGCTGGTAGGCCCGCTGTCCCTCGCCTTCCCAGATCTCGGAGACGGAGCGAACCTTCTGCTGCACCCGTTCCATGTCGGCGCGAAGCTGTTTCGCTTCCTTCATGATGGCCTCGGCGGCGGCGTCCAGACTGCT
Source organism: Streptomyces sp. WMMB303 (assembly GCF_029351045.1). Lineage (NCBI taxonomy): Bacteria > Bacillati > Actinomycetota > Actinomycetes > Kitasatosporales > Streptomycetaceae > Streptomyces > Streptomyces sp. WMMB303. Next base: position 5,131,621 of record NZ_JARKIN010000001.1, read on the forward strand.
GTATGTGACCTTGAGGTGATCGCCGTTGTTGTACCCCATGTGATTCCCCTACATCTCGGCTCGCGGCCTGAAAGGAGCACGGCCGTGCTGCCGCGCTGCGCTGCTTGTATTACCTGGGCTCGCTTCTGAACGGACGTCGCGGCGCGACCGTCACATCTGGCTGAGCTTGGAGGAGTAGGCCCCGGCCAGGGAACCCTGCGTGGTGTCGGGCCCGGTCGCCGAGAAATGCTGAGGGTTCTCACCGCTCCCGAGCTTGTTCATGCTCTGGACGATGTCGTCCTCGTTCGAGTCCTTGATGCCGAGGTTCCCATGGATCGACCCGACGAAGCCTTCCATGATCCTGCGCTGGACCCGGAGGTCGTCGTTCATACCTCGCTGGACCCGGTCGAAGGCCCCCTTGGCGATACCCTGCCAAGCACCTTCGAGGTTGTCGATGAGCTGGTTCAGCCGCGTGACTCGCCCGGTGATGGCCCCCATCATTTCCTCGAGCTCATTCGCCAGCGACTTGAGAGTCTTGTCATCTACATTCTGCTTGTCACCCATTGCGCCTCCCTACGGATCGTTGCGCCTTCGGCGCATCGGTTGAACGGTGATGTGGTGGTTGGTCATAGTCGGTCATCCGCGGCTAGCCCGCCGGATCGCGAGAGCAGCTCCCCCGCCGATGACAAGCACCGCTGCGCCGGCCCCAACAGCCCACCAGAGCTGCGCGTTGCCACTGTCTTCGCGCTCTGAGTCTGCCACCTCGACCTTGTCGGGGGCAGCCCCTTTGTCCGAGTCTTCCTTGCCGGAGCCCTTGGCGTCCGAGTTCTGGCCGGAGTCCTTCGGCTTTGTGTGCAGCGTCCGCTCCCAGGTGAGCGGGCTGATATCTGGGTCGCCGGGATCGCCTTTGCCTTCAAGGAGGTTCATGCGAGGGCGCACCTCTCCAAAGCCCAGGTACTTGCTGGGTTCATCGCCTTTCAGGCCAGCGGTTTTGATCATGACCCGGAGTACCTGATTCGACGTCCAGTCCGGATGGTGGGACCAGATCAGGGCTGCGGAGGCCGAGACAATCGCGGTGGCAGAACTGGTACCCCCTCCGGGGCAGTAGCTCTGCTTCTTGCCGTCACACCATGCGGGAAGTCCTTCACTTGCCCCGGCTAGAATCGTGTGCCCACCGTAGTTGGAATAGTCGGCAACCTTACCCGCCTTGTTGGTCGCCGCCACGGCTGCTACGTCTCGATACTCCGCAGGCCAGTTCTCTTCATTGCCTTTCTGGGCGTCATTCCCGGTACTCGCGAACAGAAGCTTGCCCTTCTTAGCCGCATACTCCACCGCTTCCTGAATGGAAGGATGAGGAGCTCTCCCCCCAAGAGACATATTGATGATGCGGGCGTCGCTGTCGGCCGCCGCCCTGATGGCTTCCCCGAGGTGCTCTTTCTTTTTGTCAGCACCCTTCATGCCATTAAGGTTGGTGCGGATCGGAATGATCTTCGCGCCCGGGGCAAGCCCTTTCAGGGTTCCGCCCTTCCCGGAGCCTGCGATGAGTTCGGCCATCGTCGTGCCGTGGCCCACGTCATCCCGAGTTTCGTCACCGGGAGCACCGGAGACATCTCTGCCTGGAAGTACTCGGCCTTGGAGGGACTCCGTGGTCGGATCGACGCCGGTGTCGATGACGGCCACCTTGATCCCTTCACCGGTACTGACCTTCCATATCTTCTCGGCCTGCATCGCCTTGAGATGCCACTCCTGGGCCTGGACGTCCTCCGCGCCCGCATTCGTGGCGAGTCCGACGAAACAGGCCGTCCACGCCCCGACTGCGGCGACTCCGGCAAGGATGCGGCGCCTATTTCGATACTCTCGTGTTCCTGCTGCCATGAACGCTCTCACCGGGTCACTCGATTACCGGCGGCACGCTGCCACGCCGCTCGGTCGGCCTCTGCGGTTCCTCTCCCGTCGACGTGTCCGAGCGCCGCTTCTCCCGACGCCGCTCATTCTTCGACGACGGCTGCCCTGCTCCCATCACCAGACCAGCGCCTCCGGGCATGGCAACCCGCGCGTCCAGCGGCTGTCCGGAATCGTCGTCGCGGGGTTCCCCGACGACGCCCTCACGACCGGTCGCCTTCTTGCTGCCGGGCCCACTTCGCCCGCCGGTCGCGCCGGAGGCTCCGCCCGAGCCCACAGCGTTGACGGGCGGGGTCACCCCCATGGGCCGCCGCGCGGCCGGAGCCCCCTGCCCGTCGATGACTGTTCCACGCTGCCTCGACGAGCTTGCGGGAGTCCCACCGGTACCGGAGCGGCTCGGTGTACCGCCCACAACGCCGCCGCGCTGCGATGCGCGAGCGGAGCCGGAGTCCGTTCCACGGCCTCCTGCGTTCGGGCCCGCCGTGCCCGGCGGCACACCCATCGGTCCGGGACGTCCGAGCCCCCGGGGTCCCGTTCGGCCAGCGTCCCGATTTGTGGGTGCTGAAGTGCCCGGACTCACAGGCCCTGGCCGCATCGGAGCCTGGCGTCCGGGAGCAGTGGGGCTCGTCTGCCCGGACCGTCCGGCGTTGGTCGGCGGCGGCACGTAGGGGCGTTGCGGTCCCGAGGTGCCGGGGCCCACTCGGCCAGGAGACTGAGGTGTCACCCGGCCGGTCGGCGGAACCATCCGCCCCACACGCGGCGGGCTACCTGGCGGAACGACAGGGCCGGGGCTCGGAGGCCCACTGGGCGGGACATTGGGCTGGCCGGTAGTCGGAGGCAGGTGGGGCGGAGTGCCAGGCTCCATCGGCTTCGCGATGGGCGCGGGAGGGGCGCTGTCGATGTCCGTCGCGACAGACATCCCAGGGTGGGCGGGCTCTTCGGGACGGTAGTGGGGAGTAAAAGGGGCGATCCTGCTGATTCCCTCGTCGCCGTGAGGCACAAATGCCGCCGCCGCGTGATCCGACGTGCCCGGAGAGCTTCCGGCATGATAAGGGGCCGCTGCTACTGCCCCTGGCCCGCCTCCCCCACCAGGACCGCCCGTGTGGTCTGGGTCAAAGCCCGGAGGCGTCGGCACTCCCACCTTAGGCATCGCGAATGTCGGCTTGCTCTTTTCCGCAGCCTTGATGCTCGTGAGCGCCACCGTGTAGTAGGAACTCAGCTTGTTCGCCAACTGGATGGCCTCTTGGCGGTTCTTCTCCCGCTCGCGCAGCTCAGGCGTGGACTTGCCGGTGATCTTGGGAGGGACGTAGGGCCCGAAGATCTTGTCCTCCTTCGGGTCCCGGTCCGGCATGGACGACTGGACCATGGACAGTCCGAAGCCGGCCGCCTTGAGCTGCGTACCGGCAGCACCCGCGTACTCGCTGAGCTTGAGGGTGTCCCGGTGAAGCCTCGTGGCCCACGGAGAGAATTGATCCTTCGCCTCCCCCTTCCACCCGGAATCCACTCCGTCGAAGTAGGTCTTCAGCTCCTCCGCGGCCTTCCTGATGGCGCGGGCAGCGTCCCAGAGAGCGTCGCCGACATTCTCCAGCTCCTCGGGGGCGGCGTCCTGGACGAGGTCCACGATCTGGTTGAGGCGGTAGGGCTCGAAGTCCGTGCCTCCACCCGATCCGACAGCCGGTGGAGCCAAGGGGCCGGCGCCAGGAGCACGGAAGAGCTCAGGCTTCTGCGTGGTCGGCGGCTTCCGCATGGTCGGCGGGTTGAGGAAAGGGCTGAATTCCGCCGGGAGTACCGGGTCCTCCGGCATCTCATCGGCCGTGTACCCCTTCCCTGTGAAAGGGTCGACCGATTCGTTGTTCCCCTTGCCGCCCATGCATCCTCCTGTTCCCGGGCGTAAGCCTGCCGATCACCGTTCGGCGTCGTCGGCGTCTCCTTCGAACTTCTTGTCCGCAGGCGCCTCGCCGCCCTTGTCCCGCCCTTCTTCGCCCCGGTCCCCCTCACCGTCCGGATGCTTCAGCTTCTTCTCCGCGGCCTGCGCCCGGGCCTGGATCTGCCAGAAGCGATGCTTCTCCTCCTCGTCCAGGGCGTCGAAGCCTTGGTCACAGCCCTTGATGGCGATACCCGTCGCGTCGATCTGCTCCCGGAGAGTGGAGGAGAGGAGCGTGAGGGTTTCGTGTACCTCGCCGCACTTGGCGAAGAGGTCGTTGGCTTCGACGTAGTGGATGCTCTCTCCGCTGAGCGATTCCCGGGTGACGCGCATGCTGGAGACTTTGTGCTTCGCGGCGGGTGAGGTGTCCAACTCCGCGATGACGCCATCGATCCGCTTCTTCAGCTTCTTCAGCGCTTCAGCGCGTCGTTCCAGCTCCTGGCCCCCCTGTGAGGGAGACGGCGCCTTCACCGGCGGCGGCCTCTCCTTGCCGTCCGGACCCAACTCCCCCATGGCTCCCCCCTTCTGCCAGGTCCTCTGCACGTTCTCGGCGGTTCGGCTCGGCGCCCCGCGGAGAACAGCGTTCACATCACTGTAGTAGGCGAGTCCAGCACATTCCAACTGCAAACAGGATGCCAGCAGTTGGTGTAGCAGGACCGTGACGTGTGGCACGCGAGCGGCACACTGCTCACATTCTCTCAGCCACCTCCGACAGTGACGGGTCGACCGGTCGCCCGGCGCATGCGGGCCGGCGGTCAGCGGCCCGCCGAGGCGCCCTTGCGGCGCCGGTCGCGGAGTACGACCGAAGTGCCCGCGACCACCGCGACGAGGGTGCCGCCGCCGACAAGGACGTAGGTTCCCAGCCTCTCGTTCCGTTCCTGCTCGGTTTCGCCGAGCTGGAGCTTGGCGGGTGTCGGCTTCTTGCCGGTTTCGACGCCCTCTTCGGCTTGGGGGCGCTCAAGGCGCTTGCTGTCCTCGGTCAGGGCGGCCACCGGGTCGACGACGCCCCAGCCGACGAGGCGGTCGTGGCCCGGGATGGAGCGCTCCGCGGTCTGCTCGATCTGCGCGACGATGTTCTGCTGGGACCACTTGTCGGCGCCCTTGTCGTGCTTCGCGCGCAGCAGTGCGGCGACGCCGGCCACGTAGGGCGCGGAGAAGCTGGTGCCGTTGTCGACGCAGTGGCCGCCCTTGGGGACGGTCGAGACCATGTCGACGCCGGGGGCCGCCACGTCCACGAAGTCGCCGGCCTGCGAGAAGGGTGCGCGCTCGTTGTTGCGGTCCGAGGAGGCGACGGCGAGGACGCCGGGATAGGAGGCCGGGTAGGTCGCCTTGTTCTTGCCGCCCAGTCCGTCGTTGCCCGCGGAGGCCACGACGACGATGTCCGCGCGGACGGCGCGCTGCACGGCGCGCTCGAGCGAGGAGTCCGGCTTCAGGGCCTCGGCGGTGTCCTGGGAGATGTTGATGACGTCGGCACCGGCCTTCACCGCGTAGTCGATCGAGTCGGCGAGGGAGAGCGCGGTGCCGCTGCCGTTGGCGTCGTTCTGTTTGATCGGGATGATCGTCGCCTTGGGCGCGAGGCCGACGAAGCCGGTGTCGTCGTCCGGGCGCGCGGCGATGATTCCCGCGACCTTGGTGCCGTGGCCGACCTCGTCCGAGGTGCCGTCGGCCTTGCCGCGCGGGGTGGCGCGTCCGGTTTCCTTGTCCTTCTTCGGCTTCTTGGGGAGCAGGTTCTTCCCCGCATCGGCGTCGACAGCATCTGTGAGCTGCTTGTTCTCGATGTCGACGCCCGTGTCGATGACCGCGACCCGGACGCCCGCGCCCTTGTCGGTGTCCCGCCACAGCTCGTTGAGGAGGACCCGCTGCAGCGACCAGGGACGGCCCTTGAACGGCTTCGCGGGGAAGGTGCACTGAGTGCTGACGTCCGCCGCGGCGGGAGGCGCGGCGGTGACCACCAGTGTGGAGGCCGTGACCGCCGTGGCAGCCGCTGTCGCCGCCGCTCGGCGCAGGGCACGCCGGGTGCGCTGCCGCAGCAGTGGCGGGCGGACACCGCGCCGGGCGTCCGGGGCCGGGGGTGTCGTCTCGCTGCTGTGCATCGTCCTCGTCACCCCGCTCAGGAGCCCTGCGGCTGTTGTGCGTCACCTGTGGACAGGCGCGGGCCCATGGGCAGGAAGGCGGCCCATTCGGCGGGCACGGGCGCGGGCTTGACCTTCTCGTATCCGAGCCTGCGCTGCGCGTTCTGGCTCTCTGCCTGCTGCTTCTTCTGCTTGGACTTCCTGCTGTCCTCACCGATGCCCGACTCGCCCTGCTCGCTGTCGGTGTTGCTCTGCATCGCATAGCGCAGCCCGGTGTCGGTGACCAGGAAGATCCCGCCGACACCCGGACTGCGGCCCTTGAACTGCCGCAGCAGCTGGCCGGTTCCGGGCGTGACATAGGCGCTGGAGGTACCGGTGGGGAGCTGCTCGGGGAACTCCTTGCCGAGCCAGGTGGAGAGCGTGGTGGCGCCGCTCTTGCCGTCGACCTTGCGCAGCACGTTGCAGGCCACGTTGCGGCTGCCGGAACGGGTGCTGGCGGAGTTGACCGCGTAGCTCTTCTCCTCGGGCCAGCGGAGCTTGTCGCCGTAGCTGCCGGAGGGCGAGAAGGCGCTGGCGCTGACCGTGGTGGCCTCGCCGTTCTGTTTGAGGGGCAGCAGCTGCTCGGAGGCGAGCAGGAGCTGCGCCATGAAGTCGCTGATCTTCAGAACTTTGCCGGACAGCACGAGGTACTGCTGCATGTGGTTGCCGGAGGTCGACCGGATGACGGTGCCCACCCGATTGGTGTTCGGGTCGAGGCCGGAGACGCCGGCCTCCTCGCCCACCTGGCCGCGGATCTGGGGGAAGGAGATGTTGTCGCCGGTGTGCAGCGTGGCCAGCCACTCCCGGGAGACGCGCTGGGGACGGCGGTCTCCGACAAGGACGCGCAGCAGGGTCTCGTCGCGCGCGACGCGGTATTTGTTGCCGGACCGGTCCACGACGTAGAGCCGGTCGTCCGGTCCCTGGACGTAGATGAGCTCCCCGCCGTGCAGCCGGTCGGCGCCCTCGACCGCGTCCTTGTCGCGGTCGGCGAGGACGAAGGCCGCTTTCTGTACGGCCCGCTCCCCCTGGCTGGGCCGCTCGCAGACCGCCCAGCGCTTCTTCTCACCGGCCTCCTTGCCCTCGGGGAGCCGGTCGGGTGCGTAGGGGATGCCGAGAGTGGCGCCATGCGGGATGTCGCCCTTGTCGAGGACTTTCTCGTCGACCTTGACGACTTCGCCCTTGCCCGGGTCGAGCAGCAGTTTGGCCGATGCCAGATTGAGCACCGGATGGAGCTGCGCCTTGCCGTCGGTCTCGAGGACGACGTAGCGGGTGGTCGACTCCGAGCCGATGATGACTTTCTCCTTCGGAGTGTCCCAGCCCTCGGGTGCCTTCGGCTTGAACATCCCCCAGGCGCCGAATCCGGCGAGGATCAGGGCGCCGACGACGACTCCGGGCAGGATCCCGCGCAGCGGGCGGGGGGCACCTTCCTCGGTGCCTGTCGGTGACGGTTGGAGGAACGCCGCCACCAACCGCTTTTTCGCGAAGGTGTAGGCATTGAGCTCGTCGCGCCGTGATGCCATGAGTGAAAGACGCTCCCCTGAAGTCCCTGCTGTCCCCCGCAGCCGCCGGGCCCGGGGCCCGGGCGGCGGTGGCCGGTCCGGAACGGTACCGCCCACCGGCCCGGTCGGCGCCCGCGGGCGCTGCCGATTGTCGGGCCGGGCCCCTACTATGCCGGTTGGGGATTGCCTTGTGCCGCTCCGGTATCGTGATCGCCCGCCCAACACCCCGGACGAGGGGGGCGAATTCGGACATGAGGGGGCCTTCTCGGATGGGATCTGCGACGCGGGCGCGGGGTGCGGCAGGCACCGCGAGCCGCTCGGGGCCGGGCGCCCCCCGGCGCCCGGAGGGCACCGCGTCCGCTTCCCGGACGCCCCGGCCCGGATCCCGGGTGCCCGTGCCCGCCTCGACGACCCTGCGCACCGAGTCGCGCACCCGTCGGCTCGGACCGTTTCAGTTGCAACAACTTGTGCTGGTGGAGCTGGCCGTGGCGGTGCTGCTGATCGCGGCGGCGGTGGATCGCCTGCTGCTGGTCCCGGCCGTGGTGGTCGCCGCCGTACTGGTGGCGCTGGCGGTGATGCGCAGGCATCAGCGCTCGGTCCACGACTGGATCGGCACCCTGCTGGCGTTGCGAGCCCGACGGCGGGCGGCGGCGCAGCCGCTGACGCCCGCGATGGTGCTCGACGAGGAGGGCGAGCGGATCGACGCCAGCCTGCTGCCTCTGGTGGAGTGTGCTCCGGCACTGCGCACATACGCGTACGTCGACAAGAAGCGCCGCACCACAGGCATGCTGGGCGACGGGACGTTCCTCACCGCGCTGGTACGGATCGAGGCCGCACCCAGTGCGCTGCGTCCGGCCTTCGGGGCCCGCGCCCTGCCACTGGAGCTGATGCAGGACGCGCTCGAGGTGGACGGGATCGCCCTGGAGTCCGTGCAGATCGTGCAGCACGTCCAGCCGGCGCCCGCCCCCCATCTGCCGGAGCAGTCGGTCGCCCGGCGCAGCTACGGGCCGCTGCAGGAGCAGACGGGCTCGCCCGCGATGCGGCTGACCTGGGTGGCGCTGAAGTTCGATCCGGAGCTGTGCCCCGACGCGGTCGAGGCTCGCGGCGGCGGGCTGGAGGGCGCTCAGCGCTGCCTGATACGCGCCGCCGACCACTTGGCCAGCCGGGTGACGGGGGCCGGTTTCGTCGCCACGGTGCTCAACGAGCAGGATCTGACGGCCGCGGTGGCGACCTCCGCGTGTGTGAGCCCGGCGGCGACGGCCAGGGCGAGTCGGCCCGATGCGGCCCCCGCCCGGCGCACCAGCGAGTCGACGCGAGCCTGGCGGTGCGACGACCGGTGGCACACCACCTACGGGATCGGCCGCTGGCCCGAGTTGGGCCGGGCCGCCACTCCGCTCCCCCGGCTGGTCGCGCTGCTGACCTCGGCGCCGACACTGACGACGACCTTCAGCCTGACGCTGAGCCGCTCGACGCGCCGTGGCACGGTCACGGTGAGCGGGCACGTGCGGGTGACTGCCCGTTCGGACAACGAGCTGGCCGCTGCCCGGCAGCATCTGGAGCGCGGCGCGCGGTCGGCGCGAGTCGGCCTGGTGCGGCTGGACCGGGAGCAGCTCCCGGGTGCCTTCGCGACGCTGCCGCTGGGAGGTGTGCACTGATGGCCGACCGCTGGACGCGCGGGCTGATGGGTCCGCGCCGCACGGAGCACGGGGTGCCCGCGGAGCAGTTGGCCGCGCTGTCCCTCCCCATCGGGGACGACGGCGTGGTGGTCGGCAACGACGCGGAAGGGCGGCCCCAAGTGGTCGGCTTCCACCACCCGTCTCCTTACGACGTGGTGCTCATCGGTGGTCTGTGGACGGCTCAGGTGCTGGCGCTGCGGCTGGCAGGTGCGGGCGCGCGGGTCGCGGTGGAGACGGGCCGCGCGCCGGTGTGGACGAACCTGGTGCAGGCAGCGGGCGCCGGCCAGGAGTGCATCTCGCTCTACGACGTGGGGCGGGTGCCACCCATGGGGCCCACGGTGAGCAGCCCCGTACTGGTCGTCCGGGACTGCGGGATGCGGCCTCCGCGCGGGCGGGTGGCGTCGATGCCGTGGCAGTCGGTGCTGACGCTGCTGCCCTATCTGAGCCCGGTGGCACCCCGGTTGCTGCGGGGCGCGTCGCTGGTCGGAGTCCAGCGGGTCTCGCCGGATGAGGCACAGCAGATCGGGCGCATCATGCAACTGCCGCCGCAGGAAGCGCAGGCGCTCTCCACGCTGGGCGACGGCGTCACCCTGTGGTGCACGCGACGGGAGAGGCAGTACGCGCTGACGCAGCCGACCGACGCGGAGTCGGGGCTGCTGGGATCTCCGCGCCGACTGGACTGACGCAGGGCACACGACCGCGGTGCCCGAACGACAGTTGCGATGATTAGGCTGGACTTACGCGCGTGGGCGGACGCGCGGCAAAACCGGGGTGAATGACCACAGCAGGAGGCATTGTGAGCAGCGACCGGGACGAGATCCGCGTCCGCGGGACCATGCCCGGCTCCGACCAGCTCGACGCGGAAGCGGATGCCGAGGGCGAAACGGAGTCGACGGGCCAGTTCACCATCGACTACACGCCGCCTGCCTGGTACACGCAGGACGCGGCCAGCAGGCCGGAGCCCCCGCAGGCGGCGCCCGCCGCACCGCCCGCTCCGCCGTCCGGTACGCCCGGTGCGGTCGGGCCGGGCCACGGCGGTGCACGGTACGACGGTGACTGGTGGGCGGGTTCGCCGGACGTCACGGCCCCGGCCCCACCGGAGGCCCCGCCGCAGGCGGACCACCAGGACCCGGGTGACACCACCGCCCCCGAAGGGGCCGGGGAGGCCACCGGTCCGTACGGCGGTTCCGCTGCCGAACCCGCGGCGGACTTGCCCGCCTTCCCCTCGCTGACGCCATTGAGCGAGCAGGGGGCCGGTGCGGCGACGCCCCCGGCCGAGGCGGAACCGGGCGCCGCGGAACCCGAACACGCCCCGCAGGAGCGCCCCGAGCAGCACTCGGCGCCCGCTCCGACCGGCGAGGGCGATCCGGACAGCGGGACGGACCCCGCGATCGCCGGACCGGACGCGGCCGCCGAGTCCCAGGACATGGCTGAAGCAGCTGACGCGCTCGGGCCCGATTCCTTCGGCGCCGAGGCCGACCGGGCGGAGCAGGACACGGGGGACGCGTCGCGGGACACCGCCACGCCGAGCTGGCGCGCGCCCTCCACGGCCGCGTCCGTGCCGGACACCGCGCCGGAGCCCGGTCAGCTGACCGAGGCCGGTCTCGGGTCCGAGCCGGAGGCAGCACCCGAGTCCGCGCCCGAGCCGGAGGCAGCACAGCAGGCACCGGTCGCCTCGGCGGCAGCGGAGGTCCCCGGCGCGATCGAGGACGGCGCCACCATGCGCTTCTCCGCCACGGCGCTGCGACGCGAGATCGCCGCACGCGCCGAGCAGGAGCACGCCGACGACGTCTCCGGCACCGAATCACCGCAGGGCGGCGACGGCACGACGGGCCACCCGGCGCGCCTGGGGGCCGATGCGGCGGATGCCGAGCACAGCGGAACCGCTCCGGTACCGGAGGCCGGGGCCGACGACTATCCGGCCGACGATGCAGGAGCGGCGGAGCCGGAGGACTCGATCCCGGCCTCGTACGACTTCGCTCTGGAGGCGCCCTCCAGCGAGCGGTTCGTGGACGCCCCGCCTCCGCGGGTGACACCGCGGCCGCAGGGCGACGAGCCGCAGGACGCGATGCCACCGCACCCGCTGCGGCGGGAGAACGGCCCGCCCGCCGAAGGCAGCGGCAGCACGATGGGGGACGGGCAGGGACTGCCTCCGCTGCCGCCGGACTTCCAGCCCGCCGCGGCCGCACCGGCTGCCGGCAGCGGTTGGCCGGACGGCGGCGCCGGAGCACCCGCGGCAGGCGTGCCGCAGGATGACAACGCCGGCATCGCGCCGGAGGGTTGGCGCCCGGGCGAAGCACCCTCCGTACCCTCGCAGCAGACCGGTGACGCGCCGGGCCCTGATCCAGCGCTCGGCACACCTCAGGGGCAGGCTTCGTGGGTCCCGGACCCGCAGGCACCGCCCGGCACACCGCAGGCAGCGGCGCCGCCGCATGCTCCGCCGAATCCGCAACTCCCGCAGCAGCCACAGCAGGTACCGGGGCAGCAGCAGGGGAGCCACTACGGCTACCCGCAGGCAGAGCAGCAGCAGGCCGGGCCTCCGGTTCCGGGGCAGATGCAGCCTGGCCAGCCGTACCCACCCGGGCCGGGCGGACCTGTGCCGCCGGAGAGCCCTCAGCAGCCCGGCCAGATCCAGCCGGGCCAGGCACATCCCGGTCAACGCCTGCCCGGTCAGGAGCAGTTCCCGGCACAGCCGGAGGCCGGCCCGCCAGGCGCGGCCGGCCATACACCCGGGTACCCGCCCGCCACGGCGGCTCAGGCACCCACCCCGCAGCAGGCACCGCACCCGCAGCCCGCACCGGGCCAGCAGCCGCCCGCGCAGGCTCCGCACCCGCAGGCACCGCATCCCGGTCACGCTCAACCGCCGGGGCAGGGGCAGCCGCCCGCGCAGGCTCCGCACCCCGGTCAAGCCCAGCCGGCCGCGCAGGGGCAGCCGCCGCTCCAGCCGCATCCCGGCGCCGTCGACCCGCGCCGGGTGGACCAGTCCGGCTCGCCGCTGGGCTACACGGCGGCGGTCGAGCTGTCCTCGGACCGGCTGATCAACAACAAGAAGAAGCCGCGCCCCCAGTCGGGCAACAAGAGTTCGCGGTTCAAGTTGGGCGGCAAGAAGGAGGAAGCGGAGCGGCGGCGCAAGCTGGACGTGATCCGTACGCCCGTGCTGTCCTGCTATCGGATCGCCGTGATCAGTCTCAAGGGCGGTGTCGGGAAGACGACCACCACCACGGCGCTGGGCTCGACACTGGCCACCGAGCGCCAGGACAAGGTGATCGCCATCGACGCCAATCCGGACGCGGGCACGCTCGGCCGCCGGGTGCGGCGCGAGACCGGTGCCACCATCCGCGACCTGGTCACCGCGATCCCGTATCTGAACAGCTACATGGACATCCGCCGGTTCACCTCCCAGGCATCGTCCGGGCTGGAGATCCTGGCCAACGACGTCGACCCGGCCATCTCGACCACGTTCAACGACGACGACTACCGTCGCGTCATCGACGTGCTGGGCAGGCAGTACCCGATCATCCTGACCGACTCGGGCACGGGCCTGCTGTACTCCGCCATGCGGGGCGTACTCGACCTGGCCGATCAGCTCATCATCATCTCCACGCCGTCGGTGGACGGCGCGAGCAGCGCCAGCACGACGCTCGACTGGCTGGCCGCGCACGGCTACTCGGAGTTGGTGCAGCGAAGCATCACCGTCATCTCCGGGGTCCGCGAGGTGGGGAAGATGATCCGGGTCGAGGACATCGTGGCGCACTTCGAGACCCGGTGCCGCGGTGTGATCACCGTCCCCTTCGACGAGCATCTCTCCGCCGGAGCCGAACTGAACCTCGACATGATGCGGCCGAGGACACGCGAGGCGTACTTCAACCTGTCCGCCATGGTGGCCGAGGACTTCGCCCGGGCCCAGCAGCAGCAGGGGCTGTGGACGGCGGACGGGAACCCGCCGCCGCAGCTGGCTCCTCCGATGCCGGGCCAGGGCGGGGTACCGGGGCAAGCCGCTCAGCCGGGGCACCCGGGCGGCGTGCCCGGCGGTCCGCCGCCCGCGCAGCAGCCGCCGTACGGGGCGGACGGCAGCGGCTACGGCTATCCGGGGCCCGCGCAGCAGCAGGGCCACCCGGGCGGTCCCGGACAGCCGGGGCAGCCTCAGCCCGGCAGCGGCTGGCAGCAGTAGCGGCAGCGGAGGCTTCGGGGCACGGCAGCGCCCCGTGGCCACCGCTCTCCGGAAGCGGGAAAGCAGCGAGGGGCGGTCGGACCACGTCCGACCGCCCCTCGCTGCTGCCACCCGATCCGGGCCGGGCCCCCTGCCGGGCCGGTGTCCCGGGCGCGGCTCAGTCCTCCGCCGCGGCCACCAGCCGGCGGGACTCCTCGACGTCCTGGGCCATCCGGGCCTTCAGCGCCTCGAGTGTCTCGAACTTCTCCTGGCCCCGGATGTACTCCAGGAAGTCCACCGCCGCGTGCAGCTCATAGAGGTCAAGGTCCACCCGGTCGATGGCGTACGCCTCCACCGTGCGCTCGACGCCGTCGAACTGGGGATTCGTGCCGACCGAGAGCGCCGCGGGCATCGCCTCGCCGTTCACCGTCAGCCAGCCGGCGTACACACCGTCGGCCGGGATGGCCGTGTGCGGAAGGGTCTCCACGTTCGCCGTGGGATAGCCGAGTTCGCGGCCCCGCTGCGCACCGCGCACCACCACGCCCTCGACGCGGTGCGGACGGCCCAGCACCTGGGCGGCGCCGCGCACGTCGCCCTCGGCCACCAGCCGGCGCGCCATCGTGGAGGAGAACGCCTCGCCGCCGTCCGTACGCTCGAAGAGGTCTACGACGATCACGTCGTAGTCGTAGGTTCCGCCGAGTTCGGCCAGGGATGTGACGGTGCCGGCCGCCTTGTGTCCGAAGCGGAAGTTCGGGCCCTCCACGACGCTGCGCGCGTGCAGCTTGTCCACGAGAACCTTGACCACGAAGTCGGCGGGCGACAGCTGGGAGAACGCGGAGGTGAAGGGGAGCACGAGGACGGCGTCCACCCCCAGTTCACCCATGAGTTCCGCCCGCCGGTGATGCGGTGCGAGCAGCGGGGGGTGGCTGCCCGGTCGGACGACCTCGCTGGGGTGCGGGTCGAACGTGACGACGACGGCGGGGACGCCCAGTTCCCCGGCACGCTCCACGGTCCTGCCGATGATGAGCTGGTGCCCCCGGTGCACCCCGTCGTACGAGCCGATGGTGACGACGCTGCGCCCCCAGCCCTCGGGGATGTCCTCCAAGCCACGCCAGCGCTGCACGTCTGCTCCTCGTCGCTACCTAGTTCGCCAGTGCCTGTGCCGTTGGTGATGACGGCGGGTTCCGCCGCCGATCCAAGGGTGCCATGCCGCACCGGCGCGCCCCGCAGGGACCCACCTCGGGACGGGCCCGATGGCGAGGCAGGCGCCCGCGCCGGACTCCGGGCGCCGGGCCCTGCCCGGCCTGTTCCCGCCCTGCGTGTCGCGGCCGCCGCACGGGCATGTGCCCGGCCGACGCGGGTGGGCCTCAGACGAAGACGGCCAGACTCTTGGCCCGGCCCTCGCGCTCCTCCACCAGTGCGACGAACTGCCCGCCGGGGCCGAACACCGCGACGGGGCCCGGTCCGCTGCGGGGCATCCGCAACTGCACGCCGTTACCGATACGGCGCGCCTGCTCCTCGTCGATGTCCCAGCGTGCGAACGCCGCCGCCGCCGCGTCACCCAGCGGCAGCACGGGCAGCGGCTCCTCGGCGTCCACGAACTGCTGCAGCTGCTCCATGGTGTGCGCGCCGTCCAAGCCGTAGGGGCCGACCCGAGTACGCCGCAGCGCCGTCAGATGGCCGCCCGTGCCCAGTTCCGCGCCCACGTCGCGGGCGAGCGCACGCACATAGGTGCCGGAGGAGCACACGACCGACACCAGTACGTCCGTGACAGGTGTGCCGTCCTCGGCGGTGTCCGCGCTCACATCGTGCACCCGGAACGAGGAGACGGTGACCGGGCGGGCGGCCAACTCCACCTCCTCGCCCTCCCGGACCCGGGCGTAGGCGCGCTTGCCGTCCACCTTCACCGCGCTGACCGCGGAGGGCACCTGTGAGATGGGGCCGGTCTGGGCGCCGACAGCGGCCTCCAGCCGCTGCCGGTCGACGGTCTCGGCGCCGCGCGCGGCGGTGATCTCCCCTTCGGCGTCCTCCGTCACGGTCTCCTGCCCGAGCCGGAGGGTCGCCACGTACTCCTTCTGCGTCAGGGCGAGATGGCCGAGCAGCCGGGTGGCCCGCTCGGTGCCGATGACCAGCACGCCGGTGGCCATCGGGTCGAGTGTTCCCGCGTGGCCGACTCGCCGGGTGCGAGCCATACCGCGCACCTTGGCCACGATGTCGTGCGAGGTGAACCCGGCCGGCTTGTCGACGACGAGCAGCCCGCCGGGGCCGTTGTCTCTCCTGCGTGCCATGGATCAGGCGCTCTCGTCCTCGCCGCTCTCGCCGTCCCCGCCGGCCAGGTCGGACTCGCCCGGCTTGCGGTAGGGGTCGGCCTCACCGGCATAGGAGGCGCCGGAGGACGCCTTGCGGACCTCCTCGTCGGCGGCCCGTGCGCGGGCGAGGGCCTCGTCGATCGTCTTGGCGTTCTCCGGGAGCGCGTCCGCGACGAACGTCAGACTCGGGGTGTGCTTGATGCCCGCCGCCGAGCCGACGGCGGAGCGGAGCACGCCCTTGGCGCTCTCCAGCCCGGCCGCGGCCGCCTTGCGGTCCTCCTCGTCGCCGTACACGGTGTAGAAGACCGTCGCCTCCCTCAGGTCGCCGGTGACCCGGGTGTCCGTGACGGTCACCTGGGTACCGAGCCGGGGGTCTTTGATCCCGCGGTGCAGCTTCTCGGCGACCACCTCACGGATGAGGTCCGCCAGCCTCTTCGCCCGCGCATTGTCGGCCACTGATCCGTCTCCTTGCTCTGCGCAGCGCGCTCACGCGCTGCTGCGTTCTCTCTGCGTCTGCTGCATCTGCTGACGTGCTGCGTTCCCGCCGCGACGGCTGCCGCGGCGGGCGTGGTGCTAGGCGTCGTCGCCGTGGAACTGCCGCCGCACGGAGAGCAGTTCCACCTCGGGGCGCCCGGCGACCAGCCGCTCGCAGCGGTCCAGCAGGTCGCTGAGGTGCCCCGCGTCGCCGGACACCGCCGCCAGTCCGATGTGGGCTCTGCGGTAGAGGTCCTGCTCACCCGTCTCGGCGACGCTGACCGCGTACTTGCGCTGCAGTTCGGCGACGATGGGGCGGACGACGGAGCGCTTCTCCTTGAGCGACCGCACGTCGCCGAGAAGCAGGTCGAAGGACAGCGTCCCTACGTACATACAGTCCGGGTCAAGCCACCCGTGGGGCCTTTGGGGTGCCACCCAGCGGTGGCTGGGGGCGTGGAATGCACTGGCACCGTACACGCAACGGCCGGGGCCGATCGACGGAAATACTCCGCCGGTCGGCCCCGGTCCCGTACATCGCCCGATCACCACTCGCGGTGAACGGTGCTCCGCACGGGTTGCCTCCGTCGGGATCAGCCGCGCGGCTTCTCCCGCATCTCGTACGTCGCGATGACGTCGTCGATCTTGATGTCGTTGAAGTTCCCGAGGTTGATACCGCCCTCGAAGCCTTCCCGGATCTCGGTGACATCGTCCTTGAAGCGGCGCAGGCCCTCGATGTTGAGGTTCTCCGCCACGACCTTGCCGTCCCGGATGACGCGGGCCTTGGTGTTCCTGCGCACCTCGCCGGAGCGGATGAGAACACCGGCGATGTTGCCCAGCTTGGACGAACGGAAGATCTCGCGGATCTCCGCCGTGCCCAGCTCGACCTCTTCGTACTCGGGCTTGAGCATGCCCTTGAGCGCCGCCTCGATCTCCTCGATGACCTGGTAGATCACCGAGTAGTAGCGGACGTCCACACCCTCGCGCTCGGCCAGCTGGGTCGCACGCCCCTCGGCGCGGACGTTGAAGCCGATCACGATGGCGTCGGAGCCGGTCGCCAGGTCGATGTCGGTCTCGGTGACCGCACCCACCCCGCGGTGCAGGATGCGCAGGTCCACCTCTTCGCCGACGTCGAGCTGGAGCAGCGAGGACTCCAGGGCCTCCACCGAACCGGACGCGTCGCCCTTGATGATGAGGTTGAGCTGCTGCACCTCGCCCGCCTTGAGCACCTTGTCCAGGTCCTCCAGGGAGACGCGGCGGGTCCGCTTGGCGAAGGCCGCGTTACGCTCGCGCGCCGCGCGCTTCTCGGCGATCTGCCGTGCCGTGCGGTCCTCGTCCACCACCAGGAAGTTGTCGCCGGCGCCCGGGACGTTGGTGAGACCGAGCACCAGGACGGGGGTCGAGGGACCCGCTTCCTTGATGTTCTCGCCCTTGTCGTCGAGCATCGCGCGCACCCGGCCGTAGGCGTCGCCCACGACCATGGTGTCGCCGACCCGCAGCGTGCCGCGCTGGACCAGGACGGTCGCCACGGCACCGCGGCCGCGGTCGAGGTGGGCCTCGATGGCGATACCCTGCGCGTCCTGTTCGGGGTTGGCCCGCAGGTCGAGCGAGGCGTCCGCGGTCAGGACCACGGCCTCGAGGAGCTCCTCGATGTTCAGTCCCTGGCGCGCGGAGATGTCGACGAACATCGTGTCGCCGCCGTACTCCTCGGCCACCAGCCCGTACTCGGTCAGCTGGCCGCGGACCTTGGTGGGGTCGGCGCCCTCGACGTCGATCTTGTTGACCGCGACGACGATCGGCACCTCGGCCGCCTTGGCGTGGTTGAGCGCCTCGATCGTCTGCGGCATCACGCCGTCGTTGGCCGCGACCACGAGGATCGCGATGTCGGTCGACTTGGCACCGCGGGCACGCATGGCGGTGAACGCCTCGTGACCGGGGGTGTCGATGAAGGTGATCTTGCGTTCTTCGTCGTTCACCTCGGTCGACGCCTGGTAGGCACCGATGTGCTGGGTGATGCCGCCGGCTTCGCCCTCGATGACGTTGGTCTTCCGGATCGCGTCCAGCAGCCTCGTCTTACCGTGGTCGACGTGACCCATGACGGTCACCACCGGCGGACGGGGCATCAGCGCCGTCTCACCACCCTCGTCCTCGCCGAACTCGATGTCGAAGGACTCGAGAAGCTCGCGGTCCTCCTCCTCCGGGCTGACGATCTGGACGACGTAGTTCATCTCCTCGCCGAGGAGGTTCAGCGTCTCGTCGGAGACGGACTGGGTCGCGGTGACCATCTCGCCCAGATTGAACATCACCTGGACCAGCGACGCCGGGTTGGCGTTGATCTTCTCCGCGAAGTCCGTGAGCGAGGCACCGCGCGACAGCCGGACGATCTCGCCCTTGCCGCGCGGCAGCATCACGCCGCCGACCGACGGCGCCTGCATCTGCTCGTACTCCTGGCGCCGCTGACGCTTCGACTTGCGGCCGCGACGGGCCGGGCCGCCGGGGCGGCCGAACGCGCCCTGGGTGCCACCGCGGCCCCCGGGGCCACCGGGTCGGCCACCGAAACCAGGACGGCCACCGCCACCACCGGGACGGCCGGCGAAACCGCCGCCGCCACCCGGACGGCCACCGCCACCACCGGGACGGCCGGCGAAACCGCCGCCACCGCCCGGACGGCCACCGCCACCACCCGGACGGCCACCGCCGCCGGGGCCGCCGCGGCCGGGGCCGGGACGCGGACCGGCAGCGGGACGCTGCGGCATCATGCCCGGGTTCGGACGGTTGCCGCCGGCGCCGCCGGGACGCGGGCCGCCGCCCTGCGGGGCCTGCGGACGCGGCATGTTGCCCGGGGTGGCGCGACCGCCACCCGGAGCCTGCGGACGCGGGCCGGACTGGCCGGCTCCACCCTGGCCCTGGCCCTGGCCGGGCTTGGGGGCACCGGGCTTCGGAGCGCCCGGCTTGGGGGCACCGCCGGAGCGCGGCGACTGGGGACGCGCCATACCGGTGGAGCCACCGGAGGTGAAGGGATTGTTGCCCGGACGCGGCCCGGAGGAGCGTCCGCCCGGCTTGGGAGCCTGGCCCGGCTTCGGTGCCTGACCACCCTGCGGACGGCCCTGGCCGCCCGGCTTGGGTGCCTGACCCGGCTTGGGGGCCTGGCCCGGCTTCGGCGCCTGACCCGGCTTGGGGGCTCCCGGCGCGGCCGGCGGCGCCTGGAAGTCCGGCTTCGCGGGCGCGGCGGGCTGTGCGGGACCCGGCTTGGGCGCACCGGGCTTCGGGGCGCCGGGCTTGGGTGCCTCGGCAGCCTCCGTCTCACCCTGTGCGGGGCTCGGGGCAGGAGTCACCGGAGCCGCGGGGCCCGGCTTGGGGGCGCCGGGCTTCGGCGCGCCCGGCTTGGGTGCGCCCGGCTTGGGTGCGCCCGGCTTGGGTGCGCCCGGCTTGGGCGCGGGGGTCGGGGCGGCGGCCTTCTTCGGCGCCGCAGGCTTCGCCGCGGACTTCTTGGCACCTGAGCCAGAGCCCGCGTCGAACGCGTCTGTCAATTTGCGGACTACCGGCGCCTCGATCGTCGAGGACGCCGAACGGACGAATTCACCGAGTTCCTGGAGCTTGGCCATGACGACCTTGCTCTCGACTCCAAGTTCCTTGGCGAGTTCGTATACCCGGACCTTAGCCACTTCGCTCCTTACGGCCCGGGGGGTCGTCCGCCGGACCTTCGCTACTGATGCATGGGCGTACTCATCGCGTACTCATCGAGTGCTCATCGCAATCTCGACCTACTTCCCACTCGCGAGGTACCTCTCCCGGTACGGAGGTTCCGTACGGGTTCCTACGGTGCTTGCTGTGCTTTCCGCTCCACGTGCTCCCGCAGATCTGCGAGGTCGAACGGACCCGGACCCCGGAAGGCCCGGTTGAATGCCCGGCGCCGGACCGCCTGCTCGAGACAGGACGGCACAGAGTGCACATACGCACCCCGACCGGGCAGCCTACCGCGAAGATCGGGGATCAGGCTGCCCCCGATCAGCACCACCCGCAGCAGACCTTGCTTGTCGGTGCGCTCCCGGCAACCCACACAGGTCCGCTGAGGGCACGCCCGACCACGCGTCCGGCCAGACACTGGTTAAGTCTACCTCCCCGATGCCCCGGAACCCGCTGGGGGGTAAGGGCGCCGTTACTCGTCCGCCACCCGTTCCGCATCCACCCGACCGCGCGGGGTGACCGGAGCGGTCCTGGTTCAGCCGTGCTCGGCGGAACGCTCCGGAGCCGGTTCGCCCCCTGCCGCGTCGGCGGTGTCCGGGCGGATGTCGATGCGCCAGCCCGTGAGGCGCGCGGCGAGCCGGGCGTTCTGCCCTTCCTTGCCGATCGCCAGCGAGAGCTGGTAGTCGGGCACGGTGACGCGCGCTGACCGCGCCGCCAGATCGAGGATCTCGACCTTGCTCACCCGCGCCGGGGAGAGGGCGTTGGCCACCAGTTCGGCCGGGTCCTCGGACCAGTCCACGATGTCGATCTTCTCACCGTGCAGCTCCGCCATCACGTTGCGCACCCGGCCGCCCATCGGGCCGATGCAGGCGCCCTTGGCGTTGAGCCCGGAGCGGGCCGACCGCACGGCGATCTTGGTTCGGTGGCCCGCCTCGCGGGCGATGGCCGAGATCTCCACCGAGCCGTCCGCGATCTCCGGGACCTCCAGCTCGAAGAGCTTCTTGACCAGGTTGGGGTGGGTACGCGACAACGTCACGGAGGGGCCGCGCACGCCCTTGACCACCCGGACCACGTAGGTCCGCAGCCGGGTGCCGTGCCCGTACTCCTCACCGGGCACCTGCTCCTGCGGCGGCAGGATGGCCTCCAGCTTGCCGATGTCCACCAGCACGCTCTTGGGGTCCTTGCCCTGCTGGACGACGCCCGCCACGACGTCGCCCTCGCGACCGGCGTACTCGCCGAAGGTGACCTCCTCCTCGGCGTCCCGCAGTCGCTGCAGGATGACCTGCTTGGCCGTCGTCGCGGCGATCCGGCCGAACCCGGTGGGAGTGTCGTCGAACTCCCGCGGTTCCGCGCCCTCTTCGAGTTCCTCGGCGCTCTCCTTGGCCCACACCGTGACGTGGCCCGTCTTGCGGTTCAGCTCGACGCGTGCGTCGCGCCTGCTGCCCTCCGTGCGGTGGTACGCGATGAGGAGGGCCGACTCGATCGCCTCGACCAGCAGGTCCAGCGAGATCTCCTTCTCCCGGACCAGCCCGCGCAGGGCACTCATGTCGATGTCCACGGCTACGCCTCCTCCTCGTTCTCGTTCCCGGCGGCTTCGGCGTCGCCGTCCGCGGACATGCGCCGCTGCTGCGCGGCCTTGGGGTTGAACTCGATCTCGACCCGCGCCTTGGCGAGCTCGTCGAAGGCGAGTCTGCGGGCGGTGGGCTTGCGTCCCTTGACTCCGGGCACCTCCAGGTCGAGGCCCTCGTCGTCGACAGCGGTGAGGCGGGCGGTCAGCTCCCCGCCGCCGGCGGCCTCGGTGAGCTGCGCCTTGATCAGCCGCCCGACGGCGCGGCGGTAGTGCCGCAGCTCGCTCAGCGGCCGGTCGGCCCCGGGAGAGGTGACCTCCAGCACGTACGGGGCGCCGCCCATCGCGTCGCTCTCGTCGAGCACTTCGGAGCAGGCGCGGCTCAGTTCCGCACAGGTGTCGAGCTGGACCCCGTCGTCAGCGTCCACCACGACACGCAGGACGCGCCGCTTTCCGGCCGGGGTCACCTCGATCTCTTCGAGATCCAACCCCCTCTTGCTGACGAGCGGTTCCAGCAGTCCGCGCAGCCTCTCGCTCTGGGTGGTGCTCATCCGGGTGACTCCTCGGCCGCGTGTGCTGTTGTAGGGGGGCCTTGTGACAAGGGCGTGTCGCCGCCCAAGCCTATCGTCTGTGGCGCGCTGCGCCGACCCGGTGCACAAAGCACGGCTGTGCGCAGCCTCACCGCCCCGCGCCGTGTGCGGCGTCCGGGTACTGCCCCCGCCCGGCAGGGGTGGCCGCGGACAGCCGCGGGAAGGACCCCGGGTACCCTCGCGGGGCGTGACCGGCGCCCCACCCCGGTCACGGGCCCGGGCGAGGCCCGCAGTCCGTCTGGCCGTCCGTTCGCCCACATCCAGGGAGTGCACATGTCGCTGATGCCGTCGCCGGCGGCGCGACCGCGCCGCAGAGCGTTGCTGACCGGCGCCCTGGGCGCCACCGGAGCGGCGTTCGGCCTGCCGCTCGTCGCGGCCTGCACGGGCGGGGAGGCGGCGGGAGACGCCGACGGGGCTGGTACCGACGCGGCACGGCGGCTGCGCAGCGGCACGGCACGCGACAGCGAACACCTGCTGGCCCGCTACGACGGCACGGCCAAGGTGCACCCGGCACTGGCCGCACCGCTGCGCCCGCTGCGCGAGGAGATCGTCCGCCACGTGCGGGTACTGCGCGGCGGAGAGTCCGCCACCCGGTCTCCCTCCCCCGGCGCGCGCGGCTCGCGCAGCCCCTCCGGCGCGCCCGGAAACGACCGCTCCGCGCAGCCCGGCGAGCGGGGGAGCACCTCCGAAGGTCCGCCCAGCCCGGACACCGCCTCCGTACCGGAGAGCCCCGCAGCGGCGCTCGCGGCGCTGGCCCGGGCGGAGCGGAAGCTGGCCGGCACCCGCACCGAGGCGCTGGCCGGCGCGCCACCCGAGCTGGCCCGGCTGCTCGCCTCGGTGGCCGCCTGCGGCTCGGCACACGGGTACCTCCTCGACCAGCAGGGCAAGGACGCCGGCAGCGCCGACGACGGGAAGAGCACCGCAGACGACGGCGGGAGCGCGGCCGACGGCATGGCCGACGAGGCCGGTCCGCGCCGGGAGGGGGCGGCCGAAGAATGACGGAACTGGCCGCTGTGCAAGCGGCGTTGCGCGCCGAACACGCCGCCGTATACGGCTACGGCGTCGTCGGCGGCCGGATCGACGAGGACCGCGAGGGCGAGGCCCGGGAGTGCTACGAGGCACACCGGGCGCGCCGGGACGCGCTGCGCCGGACCGTCCGGGCGCTGGGCGGCGAACCGGAACCGGCCGCCGCCGCCTACGCGCTGCCCTTCGCCGTGCCCGACGGCGCGGCGGCCGTGCGGCTCGCCGCCCAGTTGGAGGACCGGGTGGCCGGGGTGTACGCGGACCTGGTGCGGGCAAGCGAGGGGGCACGGCGGCGCACGGCTGCCGACGCACTGCGCGAGGCGGCGGTCCGCTCGGTCCGCTGGAAGGGCGGCGGGGTGGCCTTCCCGGGCCTGACCGAACTGGGCGCCGGCGATTCGCCGGCCTCCCCCTCGGGGGCACCGGACCGCTCCGCCGTGCCCGGCGCGCTGTGATCCCGCCGTGCGCGCGGCCCGTGCGCGCTCCCCGAGAATGCTCCCGAGAGTCCTGACGAAAGGCCCGTCCGGAATGGCTTCCGTGCTGCCCCTCGAACCCCCCCAGCGGCTGTCGCGCGCGCTGGCCGCCCAGCAGGGCGCGTCGGCGGCGGCCGCGGCGGACTGGCTGCGGGAGCTGCCCGCGCTGCTGGAGCGGTGGCTCCGGGAGTGGGAGCTGGAGGCCGTCCGGGTGGTGACCCCGGGCGGGCGCAGCAGCGTGGTGGTGCTGGTGCGGCAGGCCGACGGCACCCCGGCGGCCCTCAAGCTGCCCGCGCCCGACGGTGCGCCCGCACAGGTGCGGACCGCGCGCGAGTACGCGGCACTGACCGCGTGGCACGGGCTCGGTGCCGTGAAGGTGCTGCGGGCCGCGCCGGAGGAGGGCGTGCTGCTGCTGGAGCGGCTGCGCTGCGAAGTGTCGCTGCGGTCGCTGGCGGAGGCCAAGGCGACGCTGGAGGCGGTCTCGGTGGTGCGGCGGCTGTGGGTGCCGCCGGCCGCGGGGCACGTGCTGGAGACGGTCGCCGAGCACACCGCGCAGGAGGCGGCACAGATGCGCTCCTCGGTGCCCCCGGACGCCGAACCGCTGGTGGCCGCCGCGCTGGAGGCCCGCGCGGCGATGCTGTCCGACCCCGCCGACGGCGAGCAGGTGCTGCTGCACGGGGACTTCCGCCAGGGCGCGGTGCTGGCCTCCTCCGGCTCCGGCGAGCGGGCGCGCTGGCTGACCGTGGGCCCCGATCCCCTGGTCGGCGAGCCCGCCTACGACCTGGCGCGGCTGGTGCGCGACCGGCTGCACGACCTGATGGCCTCCAGCGGGGCCCCGGCCGCCACCCGGCGCCGGGTCAACAAGCTCGCCGACTCGCTGGACGTGCCCCGCGAACGGGTACGCAACTGGACGCTCTACCGCGCGGTCGAGTCCGCGTGCCGGCAGTACGCGGCCGGCAACGCAACGGACGCGGAGATACTGCTGGAGTTCGCGGCCTGGCTGTGACGCGTCCGGTCCGGTGCGGGGATCCCGCACCGGACCGGACCCGGTCGATGCCCGCGGAGCGCGGTCAGCCCTGGGTGAGCCGCGCGAGGGCCTCTTCGACGGGAAGCTCCTCGCGTTCGCCGGTGCGCCGGTCCTTGAGCTCGACACGGCCGTCCTTGATGCCCCGCCCGGCGATCAGGATGGTCGGCACCCCGATCAGCTCCGCGTCGGTGAACTTCACCCCCGGGGAGACGCTCGTGCGGTCGTCCACCAGCACCCGCACGCCCGCGGCGCCGAGCCGGTCGGCGATCTCCAGCGCGGCCTCGGTCTGCTGGGCCTTGCCCGCCGCGACCACGTGCACATCGGCGGGCGCCACCTCGCGCGGCCAGTACAGGCCGTGCTCGTCGGCGTGCTGCTCGGCCAGTGCGGCCACAGCCCGCGAGACGCCGATGCCGTAGGAACCCATCGTGACGCGGACCGGCTTGCCGTCCTGGCCGAGCACGTCGAGTTCGAACGCGTCGGCGTACTTGCGGCCGAGCTGGAAGATGTGGCCGATCTCGATGGCGCGGTCCAGTTCGATGCCGGCGCCGCAGTTCGGGCAGGGGTCGCCCGGCTCGACCACGACGACGTCGAGGTACTGGTCGACCTCGAAGTCCCGTCCGCAGACCACGTTGCGGGCGTGCTTGCCCTCCTCGTTGGCACCCGTGACCCAGGAGGTGCCGGGGGCCACCCGCGGATCGGCGAGGTAGCGGAACGCCTTGCCGGCCATGCCGCCCTGCGGTCCCACGTAGCCGCGGACCAGGTCCTGGCGGCCCTCGAAGTCCTCCGCGGTGACCAGCTCGACGGTGGCGGGTGCGAGCTGCTCGCCGAGCTTGCCCAGATCCACCTCGCGGTCGCCGGGGACACCGACCGCGGTGATCTCGCCGTCCACCTTGACCAGCAGGTTCTTCAGCGTCGCCGAGGCGGGCACGCCCAGGTGCTCGGCGAGCGTCTCGATGGTGGGCGTGTCGGGGGTGTCCAGCTTCTCGACCGGGCCGTGGCCCTCGGTCGAGGAGGGCTGCTGCGTGACCGAGACGGCCTCGGTGTTGGCCGCGTAGCCGCATTGCGGGCACTGCACGAAGGTGTCCTCACCGGCCGCGGCCGGCGCCAGGAACTCCTCCGAGGCGGAACCGCCCATGGCCCCGGAGACGGCCGAGACGATGCGGTAGTCCAGGCCCAGGCGTTCGAAGATGCGCCGGTAGGCGACGCGGTGGGCGGCGTAGGACTCGGCCAGGCCCTCGTCGGAGACGTCGAAGGAGTAGGAGTCCTTCATGGTGAACTCGCGCCCGCGCAGGATGCCGGAGCGGGGGCGGGCCTCGTCGCGGTACTTGGTCTGGATCTGGTAGACCGTGACCGGCAGGTCCTTGTACGAGGTGCACTGGTCCTTGACGACCTGGGTGAAGATCTCCTCGTGCGTCGGGCCGAGCAGATAGTCGCCGCCCTTCCGGTCCTTGAGACGGAAGAGCAGATCGCCGTACTCCTCGTACCGGCCGGAGACCTCGTAGGGCTCCTTGGGCAGCAGCGCCGGGAGCAGCACCTCCTGGCCGCCGATGGCGTCCATCTCCTCCCGTACGACGCGGGTGACGTTCTCCAGCACCTGCTTGCCCAGCGGGAGCCACGTCCAGATCCCGGCTGCGGTGCGGCGCACGAATCCGGCGCGGACCAGCAGCTTGTGGCTGAGTGTCTCCGCGTCGGCCGGGTCGTCACGCAGCGTCTTCAGCATCGACCTGGACAAACGCTGGACACGGGCTGCCATGGGGACTCCTGCTCGGGGCTGTACTCGCGATGAGTGACGGAACACGTCGATGCGGAGCCTATCGGCCCGGACGGGCAGCACGGAAACGAGATGCCGCGACGGCGGCCGCCCGGCCGGTCCGTTCAGTCCCGTGCCAGCGGCAGCCACGCGCCCATGACCGCGTAGGGCTGCGGGGCGCTGGGGAACTGCACCCGGCGGGCCAGGTCGCGGTACCCCAGGCTGCGGTAGAGGGCGCGGGCCGGACTGTCGAGATCGAGGGCCGACAGCAGGGACCGCGGTTCGGTGGCGGCGTCGGTGAGCCGGGTGATCAGCTCGCGTCCGATGCCGCGGTGCTGGAAGGCCGGGTGCACATGCAGTTCCGTGATCACGAAGGTGTCGTCCAGCCAGTCCTGGCAGCCGTGCTGGGCCAGGTAGGGCTCCACCACCGTCGACCACCACTGGGAGCGGTCGTTCGGCATCCCGTAGACGAAGCCGACCAGCCGGCCTTCCTCGGTGGCGGCGCCCAGCGCCCGCGCACCCGGCGAGGTCATGTGCCGCAGCACGATGTGTCTGCGGACGCCGATCTCGTCGTCGGTCAGTCCGAAGGCGACGGCCTGGACGGCCAGCGCCTCGTCGACGCGGACGGCGAGGTCGAGCGGGCCGGTGACCACGCTCCGGGGGTCCGGGAGCGATCTCCCGGCTGTGTGCGGCATGGCCGGGAGGCTACTTCCTC
Source organism: Streptomyces sp. WMMB303 (assembly GCF_029351045.1). NCBI lineage: Bacteria > Bacillati > Actinomycetota > Actinomycetes > Kitasatosporales > Streptomycetaceae > Streptomyces > Streptomyces sp. WMMB303. The sequence goes on from NZ_JARKIN010000001.1 coordinate 5,158,471, forward strand.
GGCCGGGCCCGCGCGAAGAGGCCGCGCAGCGCGGCCGCACCGGGGCGCGGGCTCAGAACAGGATGCTCATGAACGCGCCGACCTCGCGGAAGCCGACGCGGCGGTAGGCGGCGCGGGCGGGCGTGTTGAAGTCGTTGACGTAGAGGCTCACGAGCGGGGAGACGTCGCGCAGCGCGTGGTCGACGACGGCGGCCATGCCGGTCTCCGAGAGGCCCTCGCCGCGCCGGTCCGGTGCCACCCAGACGCCCTGGATCTGGCAGGCGTAGGGGGTGACGGCGCCGATCTCGGCCTTGAAGACGACCCGGCCGTCCTCGATACGGGCGAAGGAGCGCCCGGTGCCGACGAGCTCGGCGACCCGTGCCTGGTAGACGAGTCCTCCGTCGCCGGCGAGCGGGGAGACGCCGACCTCCTCGGTGAACATGGCCACGCAGGCGGGCAGCACGAGGTCCATCTCGTCCTTGGCGACGCGGCGCACCAGCGGATCGGGCGGGATGTCGGGCGGCACCCGGTCGGTGACCAGCAGCGGCTGGTGGGCCCGCACCTCGCGGGCCGGGCCCCAGTGCGGCTCCAGCCAGGACCACAGGGCGGCGGTCGGGCCGGCGGGGCCGACGATGGACGAGCAGCGGCGGCCCTGGCGGCGCGCCCGCTCGGCGAACGCGCGGACGGCTTCGGGGCCGGCGCACAGCGGAACCAGGTTGGCGCCGTTGTAGCAGAGGGCCTCCAGGGTGCCGTCCCGGTACCAGCCCCACATCTCACCGCCCAGCCGCCAGGGGTCGAGCCCGGCGGCCTGCACGCGGGCGGTGACGAACGCGTTGTTGACCGGCTCCCGGCGCAGGACGGCGAGCGCGTCCTGCAGTTCGGCCGGTTCGACGACCTTGGTGGAGGTGGTGGTCAACAACGGTCTCGGTGCCTCACCGTGCGGCCCGCAGGCGTGAAGGACGATCTGCTGGCACTGTACCCGGGCGCTCAGCGCCGCGCCGCCGCACGGCTGTGTCCGGCCGCGCGGCGCCTGCGACGCTGTGGTGGCGGGTTGCGACGCTGCGTGCGGCAAGGGTCCGGGGCCCGTCGGCGGAGGGCCCCGGGGCCGGGGTCAGCCCGCCGTGGTGACCACGGGCTCGCCGGAGGTGATGCCGTCCTTCTCCATCTGCTCGGCGATCTTCATGGCCTCGTCGATGAGCGTCTCGACGATCTTGGACTCGGGGACGGTCTTGATGACCTCGCCCTTGACGAAGATCTGCCCCTTGCCGTTGCCGGAGGCGACGCCGAGGTCGGCCTCCCGGGCCTCGCCGGGGCCGTTGACGACGCAGCCCATGACGGCGACGCGCAGCGGCACGTCCATGCCCTCGAGGCCCGCGGTGACCTCGTCGGCGAGCTTGTAGACGTCCACCTGGGCGCGGCCGCAGGAGGGGCAGGAGACGATCTCCAGGCCGCGCTGGCGCAGCCCGAGGGACTCCAGGATCTGGATGCCGACCTTGACCTCCTCGGCGGGCGGCGCCGAGAGGGAGACCCGGATCGTGTCGCCGATGCCCTCGCTGAGCAGGGCGCCGAAGGCCACGGCCGACTTGATGGTGCCCTGGAAAGCGGGGCCGGCCTCGGTGACGCCGAGGTGCAGCGGGTAGTCGCAGCGCTGCGCCAGCAGCCGGTAGGCGTTGACCATCACGACCGGGTCGTTGTGCTTGACCGAGATCTTGATGTCGCGGAAGCCGTGCTCCTCGAAGAGCGAGCACTCCCACAGCGCGGACTCGACCAGGGCCTCGGGGGTGGCCTTGCCGTACTTCTCCAGCTGCCGCTTGTCCAGGGAGCCCGCGTTGACACCGATCCGGATGGGGGTGCCCGCGGCGGAGGCGGCGGTGGCGATCTCCTTGACCTTGTCGTCGAACTGCTTGATGTTGCCGGGGTTCACCCGGACGGCCGCGCAGCCGGCGTCGATGGCCTGGAAGACGTACTTCGGCTGGAAGTGGATGTCGGCGATGACCGGGATCTGCGACTTGCGGGCGATCGTGGCGAGCGCGTCGGCGTCGTCCTGGGTGGGGCACGCCACTCGGACGATCTGGCAGCCGGACGCCGTCAGCTCCGCGATCTGCTGCAGCGTCGGGCCGATGTCCGCGGTGCGGGTCGTGGTCATGGACTGCACGGACACGGGCGCGTCCCCACCCACCGCGACCGGTCCTACCTGGATCTTCCGGCTCACCCTGCGGTCGGCGAGCTTGGCCGGGACGTCCGGCATTCCGAGCGAAATCGCTGTCATCAGCGTGCAACCCCAACGGTGTCGTTCAAGTCCCGGGTTCAGCGGGCTCCGGCCCCCCGAGATTACGGCACTGCCGTCGCACCGGGCACATCGTCGGGGAAAAATGCCGCATTCCATGACGCCCATGCAGGAATCGCATGGGCGTCCGCGTGTCGGACCGGGGTCCGGTCAGCCGGTGAGTCTGACCGGATTGACCACATCCGCCACCAGCACCAGCAGGGTGAAGCACAGGAAGATCCCGGCCACCACGTAGGCGATGGGCATCAGCTTGGCGACGTCGAAGGGGCCGGGGTCGGGCCGCCGGAAGACCTTGGCCAGATTCCGCCGGAGCGACTCCCACACAGCCCCCGCGATGTGTCCGCCGTCCAGCGGCAGCAGCGGCAGCATGTTGAACAGGAACAGGCTCAGATTGAACCCGGCCACCAGGAAGAGCATCGTCGCGACCCGCTGGCTCGGCGGGATGTCGAGCGAGAAGACCTCACCGCCGACCCGCGCCGCGCCCACCACGCCCATCGGTGAGTCCTGCTTGCGCTCGGCACCGTCGAAGGCCGCGTTCCACAGGTCGGGCACCTTGCCCGGCAGAGCGACCAGCGCTTCCACGCCGTTGACCATCATGTCGCCCATCCGGTCCGTGGCCTGCGGGAACGACTGCTGCACGATGCCGCTGGCCGGGGTGAAGCCGAGGAACCCGGCGGAGACGTACTCGTCGGGCACGTAGCTGCCGTGGCCGTCGGACTTGGCGACCTTGTTCTCGATCAGGTCGGCGTGCAGCGTCCGCCGTGCGCCGTCCCGCTCGACGGTCAGGGTCGCGGGACCGGTGGTGTCGCGGATGCTCCGCTGGAGTGCGCCCCAGTCCTCGACGCGCTTCCCGTCGAAGGAGACGATCTTGTCACCCGGCTGCAGTCCGGCGGCCTTGGCCGGGGAGTCCTCGGCGCCCTCGGGACACTTGTCGGTCTGCGCCGAGGCGGGGATCACGCACTCCGAGACCGTGGAGACAGTGGTGGTCTGGGTGTTGACGCCGAAGGTCATCAGCACCAGCAGGAAGATCACCACGGCCAGCACCAGGTTCATGAACGGCCCGGCGAACATCACGACGACGCGCTTCCACGGCTTGCGGGTGTAGAGCATCCGGTGCTCGTCCCCCGGCTTGAGCTCCTCGTACGCAGCCGAACGGGCGTCCTCGATCATGCCGCGGAACGGCGAGGAGGAGCGCTGCCGCACGGCCCCGTCGTCCCCCGGCGGGAACATGCCGATCATGCGGATGTAGCCGCCGAGCGGCACGGCCTTGATCCCGTACTCGGTCTCGCCCTTGTGCTTGGACCACAGGGTGGGGCCGAAGCCGACCATGAACTGCGGCACCCGGACGCCGAACATCTTGGCCGTGGAGAAGTGGCCCAACTCGTGCCAGGCGATGGAGAACAGCAGGCCGACGACGAAGACGACTATGCCGAGGATGGTCATGAGCGCCGTCATGCGCGGGCCTCCGCTGTTGCTGTGGCGGAACGTGCCGCCAGGTCACGGGCGCGGGCACGCGCCCACTTCTCTGCGGCGAGGACATCGGAAAGGGTCAGCCCGGTTCCGTCCGGCGTGCCGTGCTCCTCGACCACAGCGGCCACCGTATCCACGATGCCCGTGAACGGCAGCCTTCCGGCCAGAAACGCCTCGACGCACTCCTCGTTCGCGGCGTTGAAGACCGCGGGGGCCGTTCCGCCCAGCGCGCCCACCCGGCACGCCAGCGGCACGGCGGGGAACGCTTCCTCGTCCAGCGGGTAGAAGTCCCAGGACATCGCCTCGGTCCAGGAGAAGACCGGCCCGGCGTCCGGCACCCGCTCGGGCCAGCCGAGGCCGAGCGCGATCGGCAGCCGCATGTCGGGAGGTCCGCACTGGGCGAGGGTGGAGCCGTCCGTGAACTCCACCATCGAGTGGACCGCGGACTGCGGATGGACCACCACCTGGATGCGCTCGAACGGGATGTCGTACAGCAGGTGGGCCTCGATCACCTCCAGACCCTTGTTGACCAGGGTGGCCGAGTTGACGGTGATGACCGGGCCCATCTCCCAGGTCGGGTGGGCCATCGCCTCGCTGGGGGTCACCTCGGCCAGCTCGGACCTGCTGCGCCCCCGGAACGGCCCGCCCGAGGCGGTGACCAGGAGCTTCCGCACCTCGGCACGGGTACCACCGAGCAGCGCCTGGAACAGCGCGGAGTGCTCCGAGTCGACGGGCACGATCTGGCCCGGCCGCGCCAGCGCCCTGACCAGCGGTCCGCCGACGATGAGGGATTCCTTGTTGGCCAGCGCCAGCACCCGGCCGGCCTCCAGCGCCGCCAGAGTGGGCGCCAGGCCGATGGAACCGGTGATGCCGTTGAGCACCGTGTGGCACGGCGAGCCGGCCAGCTCCGTCGCCGCGTCCGGCCCCGCCAGCACCTCGGGCAGCGGCTCTCCGCTGCCGTAGGCCGCGCGCAGGGCCGTACGCAGGTCGGGAACCGCCTCCGTACGGGCCACGGCGACCGTGCCCACCCGCAGCAGCCGCGCCTGCTCGGCGAGCAGGTCCACGCGGCCGCCCGAGGCCGCCAGCGCGGTCACCCGGAACCGGCCGGGGTTCTTCAGCACGACGTCGACGGCCTGCGTGCCGATCGAGCCCGTCGAGCCGAGGATCACGATGTCGCGCGGTGCGCCCGCCGGTGACGCTGCCGTGCCGTTGCCGGACGGCTCGGTGCCGGGATGGCGCAGATGCGGGTCAGCGAGGGAGTCGGTCATGCCCCTATTGTGTCCGCTCCCCGGACGGGACCGGACAGCGCACCGGGGCGGAGCCGGGTGCGCGCCGGAATCCGGTACGCGCGCGGGGACGCGCGGCGCCCCGGGACGGCCGGACTCGACCGCTCCGGGGGCCCGGGGCGCCCGGAAGGCGACAGGTCACGGGACGCGGCGGTGCACGTTCTCCTTCTCCGCGGGCCCGGGCGCGGCGTCGGCGATCCAGGGCCCCTCGGTGGACGCGTCGACGACGCCTTCCTCCAGCCAGGCGTAGGCCCCGTCCAGGACCTGGCGGACGACCGTGCCGTCCAGATCGTCGGTGTTGTTCCACAGGCGTCCGAAGAGCTCCTCGACCCGGAGGCGGGACTGTCGGCAGAACGCGTCGGCCAGTTGGTGCGCGGCCTGCCCGTCGGTGCCGTCGCGCCGCAGCTTCTCGGCCCGTACGCAGGCGGCGCTCATCGCGAACAGTTCGGCGCCGATGTCGACGACGCGGCCGAGGAACCCCTGCTTCGTCTCCATCCGGCCCTGCCACCTGGACATGGCGTAGAAGGTGCAGCGGGCCAGCTTGCGGGCGGCGCGCTCGACGTAGCGCAGATGCCCCGCCAGGACGGCGAACTCGCCGTAGGCGCCCGGCATCCGGCCGGGCCCGGCGACCAGCCCGGGCAGCCATTTCGCGTAGAACGCGCCCGCGCCGACCGCCGCCCTGCCCTTGTCGGCGAGTGTCTTGTCCGGGTCGATCAGGTCCCCGGCCACGGACAGATGCGCGTCCACGGCCTCCCGCGCGATCAGCAGGTGCATGATCTCGGTCGAGCCCTCGAAGATCCGGTTGATCCGCAGATCGCGCAACAACTGCTCGGCCGGGACGCCGCGTTCGCCGCGGGCTGCCAGCGACTCGGCGGTCTCGTAGCCCCGACCGCCGCGGATCTGCACCAGTTCGTCCGCCATCCGCCAGGCCATCTCACTGCCGTAGAGCTTGGCGAGGGCGGCCTCGATCCGGATGTCGTTGCGGTCCTCGTCGGCCATCTGCGAGGACAGGTCCAGGACCGCCTCCAGGGCGAAAGTCGTCGCCGCGATGAAGGAGATCTTGCTGCCGACGGCCTCGTGCTCGGCGACCGGCCTGCCCCACTGGACGCGTTCCCGGGACCACTCGCGGGCGATTTTCAGACACCATTTCCCGCTGCCCGCGCAGGTGGCGGGCAGCGACAGCCGGCCCGTGTTCAGGGTGGTCAGCGCGATTTTGAGCCCGGCACCCTCGGGGCCGATCCGGTTGGCGGCCGGCACCCGCACCCGATGAAAGCGGGTGACGCCGTTCTCGATGCCGCGCAGCCCCATGAAGGCGTTGCGGTTCTCCACGGTGATGCCCTCGGAGCCGGCCTCGACGACGAAGGCCGAGATGCCGCCCCGGTGTCCTTCGGCGCGCCGCGGATCGTCGGCGTCCGGTTCGGGGACCCGGGCCATGACCACCAGCAGGTCGGCGACCACCCCGTTGGTCGTCCACAGCTTCACGCCGTCGAGGACGTAGTCGTCCCCGTCCGGGACGGCCGTCGTCGCCAGCCGGGCCGGGTCGGAGCCCACGTCGGGCTCGGTCAGCAGGAAGGCGGAGATGTCGGTGCGCGCGCAGCGCGGCAGGTAGGCGTCCTTCTGCTGCCGGTTGCCGAACAGCTTGACCGGCTGCGGCACGCCGATGGACTGGTGCGCGGAGAGCAGGGCCCCGACCGCGGGACTGGCGGAGCTGACCAGCGCGAGCGCCTTGTTGTAGTACACCTGGGTGAGTCCCAGGCCCCCGTACTCGGTGCCGATCTTCATGCCGAGCGCACCGAGTTCCTTGAGTCCGCCGAGCACCTCGTCCGGGATCCGGGACTCGCGCTCGATCAGCGCCCCGTCGATCTTCGTGGTGGCGAACTCGCGCAGCCGTGCCAGGAATTCCTCACCCCTTGCGGCGTCCTCGGCCGCCGGTTCCGGGTGCGGGTGGATGAGGTCGAGGCGGAAGCGGCCGAGGAACAACTCCTTGGCGAAGCTGGGCTTGCGCCAGTCCTTCTCCCGGGCTGCCTCGGCGACTTCGCGTGCTTCACGCTCGGAGACGGTCATCTCGCTCACCTCGAAACGGTGTGGAGGCGGACACGCGGTGCGGGACGGTACCGACGGGAGCCGGCCGCACTGCCGGAACCGCCCGGACCACCGCGGGGTGCTACTCGGTCGTATGTACCCGATTCGCCCCGGGCCCACCAGACGCCGCGCAGGAGAAGCTCCTCCGCACCGCCCGACGGGCGGTCCGCCGAGCGGACAGGCGCACTATCCGTCGCCCGGCTCCCGCAGCCCGCCACCGCCCGGGACGACCAGCCCGGTCTCGTAGGCGAGCACGACGGCCTGGGCGCGGGAGCCGATGCCCAGCTTGGCCATCGTCCGGTTGAGGTGTGTCTTGACGGTCGACTCGCTGATCACCAGCGCCTGGGCGATCCCGGGGTTGGACAGTCCCCCCGCCACCAGGCGGAGGACGTCCAGCTCCCGCCCGGTGAGCTGATCGAGTCTCCCGGCGGGCGCGGCCGGCCGTTCCGCCCGCGGCGCGTATGCCTCGACGAGCCGCCGGGTGACGCTCGGTGCGAAGAGGGTGTCGCCCTCCGCGACGGCGGCGACGGCGGCCAGCAGCCGCTGCGGCCCGGTGTCCTTGAGCAGGAAGCCGCTGGCTCCCGCGCGCAGCGCCGCGTAGACGTATTCGTCCAGGTCGAAGGTGGTCAGCACCAGGATGCGGGGGCGCGGCTCGGTGCTATGGGCGAGGATCCGCTCGGTCGCGGTGATGCCGCTGGTGCCGGGCATCCGGATGTCCATGAGGACGACGTCGGGCCGCTGCTGCGCGGTGAGCCGGACCGCCTCGTCGCCGTCCTGCGCCTCGCCGACCACCTCCGTGCCCGGTGCGGCGCGCAGCAGCGCGGCGACCCCGGCCCTGATGAGCACCTGATCGTCGACGACGAGCACTCTGGTCGCCACCGCCTGTGTCCCTTCGCCCCGTCAGGCGGGGAGGATCAGCCGCACCTCGAATCCGCCGCTCGCCCGTGGCCCGGCGTACAGCCGGCCCCCGTAGATCCTGGCGCGCTCGCGCATCCCGATCAAGCCGTGCCCGCCCGGTTGGCGGGAGCCCCCCGCAGGCGGAAGCGAAATCCGGCCATCCTCCGCGCCCGCGCTCCCCGGGCCGTCGTCGACGACCGCCACGGTGAGCTGCCGGGGCCCGTAGGCGAGGGTGACATCGACGCGGGCGGTACCGGCGTGCTTGAGCACGTTCGTCAGCGCCTCCTGGACCACGCGGTAGGCGCACTGCCCCGCGCCGGGCGCCGGCGAGCGCGGCTCGCCGGTGACGGTGAACCGCACGGGCACACCCGCACCGCGTACCCGCTCGACCAGGTCCGGCAGCCGGCCGAGGCCGGGGGCCGGGCCGAACTCCGGCCGGTCGTCGTCTCCCCCGCCGACGCACCGACCACCGTCCTCCGGCCGGCCGCGGTCCTCCACACGCAACACGGCCAGCAGCCGACGGAGTTCGGCCAGTGCCTCACCGGAGGTGTCGGCTATGGTGCCCAGCGCACCGCGCGCCGTGCGCGGATCGCTGTCGAAGACATAGCCCGCCAGGCCCGCCTGCACGGATATCACCGACATATGGTGCGCGACGACATCGTGCAGATCGCGGGCGATGTGGACCCGCTCCTCGGCGACGGCACGCCGCTCGGCCCCCGCCCGCTCGCTCCACAACTGGTCGGTCAGCCGGTCCAGTTCCACGTTGCGCCGGGCCGCGTTGCGGGCGAGGTGACCGAATCCGCACAGGACAGCGGGGTAGAGCACGCTCTGCCCCAGGACGGTGGCCCAGGAGCTCTCCGCGCCCGTCGTACCGGCGAGGTTCCACACCGCCGCGAGGAGCAGGGCGCACGGCACCGCCTGGCGCATCGGGCGCAGGGCCGCGACGGTGTAGAGCGCGAGGAGCGGCCCCAGGGAGTTGACGACCGGCCAGTAGTCCAGCGCCACGTACACCGACCAGCAGGCCAGGACCAGCAGGCACAGCGTGCTCGGAAACCGGCGGCGGGCGGCGAGCGGCAGGTTCACCGCGCAGGTCAGCGCGACGCCCGGCGGATCGAGGCCCGACCAGCCCTCCGGGACGCGGTCGTTGCCCAGCAGCAGGCTGACCGCCGTGATGGCGAGGGCGATCACCCCGTCGTACACCCCCGCCGGCACCCGCTCAGCCCCGAGACGCACCCGGGCCCAGACCGTCGCACTCCGCATCGCCGCAGCGTAGCGACACCCCGGCAGGGTGCTCATCCACCGGGCGCGCCGCCCGTGGCAGTCGCGCACTACCGCCCTGGTACGAGGCCGGGCCCCGGCTACCGCAGCGGGCCGACCTTCCCCCATCCGCGATTACCGCCGAACGGTGACGACCGGCACCGGCACCCGGCGTACCGTCGGAGGCCAGGGAGAGCGCCACGCCACGGGCACGGGGGACGGGCCACGGGCCGGGGGAATCCGCGGCCACCGAGGGCCTCAGGGCGTGGCGCTGCTCCCGCTGCTCCCGGCGGCCGGATGGCCGCCGAGCGTCAGTACGACGGTGACGATCAGCAGCAGCAGCGCCACAGCCGCCACGGCGACGGTCAGGACGCGGCAGATCCGCCGGCGCCGCCACTCCTTGCCCGAACGCATGGCCCCCACCCCTCCTGCGGACTCCCGACTCCGCACCTCGCACACGAGTGTCCCGGAATCACGTTCCCCGGAGCACTGTAGTGCGGCCGGCCGACGTGCAGCGGCGGGTTGCGGCAGCCGCCCGCCCTCCCGGTCCCGGGACCGGCCGCGGCTCAGGGCACGACCCGGAAGTGAGTGGTCAGCCTGCCCTCGTCGTCGAGGACGTGGAAGGCGATCACCGGGGGCAGCGTGTAGTCGACCGGCCCACCCTCCTCGCCCTCCCAGGGCATCTTCAGCGTGGAGACCACACCGGGTGCGGCGACCAGTGGCACCCCCGCGAAGGTGGTCACGGCCGGGGTGTGGCTGTGCCCGCACAGCAGCCCCGCCACGGTGCCGTGCCTTCCGACGACCTCGGCCAGCCGTTCCTCCCCGAACTGCCGGATCGGATCGACGTACTGGCCGTACAGCGGTACGGGCGGATGGTGGAAGCACACGAACGCGGGCACGTCCGGGGTCCCGGCGAGTTCCCGGTCGAGCCAGTCGAGCGTGGCGTCGTCGAGGCGGCCGTGTCCCTTCCCGGGCACGCTGGAGTCGCACATCAGAAAGGTGGCTCCGGGCAGCCGGTGCACCTCGTCGACGGGCGAGGCGTCGGCGGCTTCGCCGTGCAGCAGCACCGCGCGGTAGGCGCCGCGCGCATCGTGGTTGCCGGGGCAGATCAGCGGCTGCACGCCGTGGTCGGCGAACAGCTTCGCCGCCAGCGTGTACTCGTCCTCCCGACCGTGGTCGGCGATGTCCCCCGTGAGCAGGACGGCGTCGAGCCCGTCGAGCACCCCCGAGAGGCAGGCCAGCACGCGCTCGGTGCGTTCGCGGGCGCGTGCGCCGCCGTCGCCCCGGTCCTGGCCGAGATGGATGTCGCTGAACTGCGCGAAGGTGAACATGAGTGGATCCTCGCTCGGCTCGGTCCAGGTTGCGTACTGGCCTCGGTTCAGACCGGATTCGGTTCGGGTCGGGTCGCACTCGGCTCGGTTCGGGCTCGGTTCGGGCTCGGTGCTTGCCTTCGGGTCGTGCCGGGTACGGCTGCTCAGCCCTTCCAACGGACGGCGAAAGCACGCCGAGGGTTGACCTCGAAGATCTGCCGCGCAGCGGCGGCGCCCAACTCGTCGGCGACACGGGGACGCAGTGTGCGCGCCACATACGGCACCCCCGTCTCCGCGCGGGCCGTCGCCGTGACGGTGTCCCCGCCCATCAGCAGCCGGTCTCCGTACCCGCGCTCCAGCAGCTCGGCGAGGCTGTCGAAGAGGCGCCAGTCCGTCGCGTGATGGGTGCGCGACGGCGCGTCGAAGACCAGCCAGGCACCGGAGGCGGCGGCCGCCCGCTGCATGCGCCGGTCCGGGCACCGCCCCAAGTGGCCCAACAACACGCCGGAGGGCGGCACCCCGTGCTGCCCGCACAGGTGGTCCAGCACCTCGGCTGCGCCGGTGCCCAGCTCGAGGTGCACCGCGATCGGCGCCCCCGTCACCCGGTGCGCCTCGGCCGCGGCCGCCATTGTCCACCGTGCGTACCGGCCGAGCCCGTGGAAGTCGCCGGCGACCTTGATCAGACCGGCGCGCGGCGCTTCGCCGCACACCCCGCCGCGCATCCCGCGGGTCAACTCCTGCACGAACAGGGCCGCCGGATCGGGCGGCAGCTCCCCGGTGTAGTGCTGGGCCTGATGCAGTCCGGTCGCGGCGACGAGCCGCACTCCGGTGCGCCGGGCGAGGTCGGCCAGCGCACCGGAGTGACGGCCCATCCCGTGCGGCGTCCACTGCACGAGGCTGCGGCCACCGTGCTCGGCGAAGGCGCGCAACTGCCGCTCCGCGGCGTCCGGATCGGCCAGCTCCTGCCCCGGCAGCCGCGGGCTGCGCAGGAAGAGGTGGTCGTGGGCGTCGCAGACGCCCAGCTCCGCTCCGGGGAGATCGCCTTCGACGGTGCGGACCGCCGGACCGGGCCCGGGCGGGCCGCTCGCGGCGTGCGGTGCGGCCGCGGCCCTGGTCTCCTCGCCGGTCACGAGCGGGCGTCCGGCTCGGCGGTGTGTGCCTCCAGGAGCCGCAGCAGACCGTCGACAGCCTCGTGGAACGGTCCGGGGTGCCCTGCCGAACGGGCGAGCACAAAGCCTCCCTGGACGACGGCGACGGCGGTGGCCGCCGTGCCCGCCGGGTCGAGATCCGGCCGGAACTCCCCGTCGGCACGGCCTTCTTCGAGCACTTCCGCCAGGCGTACGCGGAGCCGGTCGAAGGTCTCCTGCACCGGGACCCGCAGTCCGGGGTCGGCGACCACGTCCGGGTCCTGGGCGAGTCCGCCGATCCGGCAGCCGCGCAGCACCGCGCGCTCGCGGGTGAGGTAGGTACGCACTCGCTCCAGCGCGCCGCCCGCGCCGGAGAGGTCCGCCTCGGCCCGGGTCCGCACCTCCTCCGCGCTCCTGTGCACCGCGGCCCGGGCCAGATCGGGCTTGCCGCCGAAGTGGTGGTACATGCTGCCCTGTCCCGCTCCGGCACGCCGCTGGATGGCGCGCGGGCTCGTGCCCACGTATCCGCGCTCCCACAGGAGTTCCTGGGTGGCCCCGATCAGCCTGTCCGCCGTGTTCTCACCGTCCACACCCGCAGTGTACATACCAGTAGGTACAGAGAGGTACAGAGATCGGCGGCCTCTGGCACCACGGACAGCGGCGCCCGCCCCGACGCACCGCTGCCGGGCGCCACCGCGCTTCCGCGGCAGCGCCCGGCAGCATGCGACGCCGGGAAGGGACGGCTCAGAGGTCGAGACCGGTGAGCACCATGACGCGCTCGTAGGTGTAGTCCTCCATCGCGAACCGCACACCCTCGCGGCCCACGCCGGAATCCTTGACGCCGCCGTAGGGCATCTGGTCGGCCCGGTAGGACGGCACGTCGCCGACGACGACCCCGCCGACCTCCAGCGCGCGGTGCGCGCGGAAGGCGGCCTGCACGTCGTGGGTGAACAGACCTGCCTGCAGGCCGTACTTGGAGTCGTTGACGGTCTCGAACGCCTCCTGCTCGCCGTCCACCTTCACGAACGACATGACGGGCCCGAAGACCTCTTCGCAGCCGATCTGCGTGTCGGCGGGCACGTTCTCCAGCACCGTCGGCTCCACGGACGCACCGTCCCGCTTTCCGCCCGTGAGCACCTTGGCGCCACGCGAGACGGCCTCGCCGATCCACGACTCGACCCGGCGTGCGGCATCCTCGCTCACCAGCGGGCCCACGTCGGTCGCCTCGTCCGAGGGGTCACCGGTGGTGAGCGCCTCGACGGCCGCCACGACCTTGGGGACCAGCCGGTCGTAGACCGAGGCGTCGGCGACGACCCGCTGGACCGAGATGCAGGACTGGCCCGCCTGATAGTTGGAGAACGTCGCGATGCGCTGGGCCGCCCAGTCCAGGTCCGCCTCGGAGGCGTAGTCGGCCAGCACGACCGCCGCACCGTTGCCACCCAGCTCCAGGGTGACCCGCTTGCGCGGTGCGGAGTCCAGGATCGACCAGCCGACCGGCGCCGAACCCGTGAAGGAGATGATCGGCAGCCGCTCGTCCTGCACCAGGCCCGGCATCTGGTCGTTCGGCACCGGCAGCACCGACCAGGAACCCGCGGGCAGGTCCGTCTCGGCCAGCAGCTCGCCGAGGATCAGCCCGGACAGCGGGGTGGCGGGCGCCGGCTTGAGGATGATCGGGGTGCCGACGGCGAGCGCCGGGGCGACCTTGTGGGCGCACAGGTTGAGGGGAAAGTTGAACGGAGCGATCCCCAGGACCGGGCCGTAGGGGAAGCGGCGGGTGAAGGCCAGCCGGCCCGTACCGCCCGCGTCCGAGTCCAGGCGCTGGGCCTCGCCCCCGTTGAAGCGGCGCGCCTCCTCCGCCGCCCAGCGGAAGACGGAGATGCAGCGGCCCACCTCGCCGCGCGCCCACTTCATCGGCTTGCCGTTCTCCGCGGAGATCAGCTCGGCGATCTCGTCCGTGCGCTCCACGAGGCGGCGGGTGATGTGGTCCAGCGCGGCGGCGCGGACATGCGCGGGGGTGGCGGAGAACTCACCGGCCACCGCGGCGGCGGCGGCCACGGCCTCCTCCACCTGCGCGGAGGTGGGGATGCTGACAGTGCCGACGTGCCTGCCGTCCCAGGGCGAGGTGACATCGAGCGTGGTGTCGCCGGTGGCCTTGCGGCCGGCGAGCCAGAATGCGTGAGGAGAAGTCGCTGTCACTGCGGATCGCCTTCCGGATGCGGGAGAGTGCCTCGGTTCCAGCGTCCACGGTAGGGCGTCGCAGCCCGTCCGCTTCTTCGCCGGGGTGGAGTACTTCGGCGGTGCCGTCATACGGATTGGCACTGTACGCGGCGCGCTCCGGTCCGGGCGGGTTGTCCCCGTACGCCCCGGTACCCGACGCGAACCCCCGGACGGCGACCGCCGGCGGCCCCACCGGTCGGCTCCGCGGCAGCCGCACCGGCGGCGGGACCGGCGACGCACCCGCAGACGTGCCCGCCGGACGTCACGTCGGCGTCGCGCCGGGCGGAGCAGCCGATGCCCGGAGTCAGCCGGTGGCCTTGAGAGCCAGCCAGAGCTCCATGCGGACGTCCGGGTCGTCGAGGGAACGGCCCAGGATCTCCTCCACCCGGCGCATGCGGTACCGCAGCGTGTGGCGGTGCACCCCGAGTTCGGCGGCCGCGGCGTCCCACTGCCCGTGCCGGGACAGCCAGGCGCGCAGCGACGCCACCAGATCGCCCCTGCCGTTCGCGTCATGTTCCCGCAGCGCGCGCAGCAGCCCGTCGGCGAAGGCGCGGACGGCGTCGTCGGCCAGCAGCGGCAGCACCGACCCCGCCGCGACGTCCTCGTGCTCCACCAGCGCCACCCCGCGCCGCCGCGCGACCGACAGCGCCTGATCGGCCTGCTTGAAGGCGACCGCGGCCGCGGCCAGACCGACCGGGGCCGAGACGCCGATGGCCAGCCCCTCCTCGCCGCCCCCGCCGGACCGCCCTCCGGGCTGCGCGGCGGACGCCGTCCCGGCGAACTCCGCGCACCCGGCCACCGCGGCGCCGCCGTCCGACGCCAGCACGACCAGTCGCGCCCCGTCCGGCACCACCAGCACCGCCTCCCCGTTGCGCGCCGCCGCGGTCTCGACCGCGTCCGCGAGCTCCTCGAGCGGCCAGACGATGCGGCTCAGCCGCCCCGTGTCCGACGGGTCGGCCTGCGGGCCGCCCGTGCCGACCACCACACCGGAGGCGGCGGAAACCCCCGTCCCGGCGGCCGCGCCTGCCGAGCCGCCCCGCCCACCGGTGACCGGCGGCTTCCCGGCGGCCTGCTTCGAAGCAGTCGACGGCGTCGACGGCCGGGCGGCGGACGACTGCGCGGACTGCTTGGCGGACGCCCTGGCGGACGCCTTCACGCCGCCGGGCCGCGCCACCTCCGACGCGGCAGGCACCACCCTGGGGGTGCCGGCCGCGGCCGCCAGGTCGGTCAGCCCGCACAGCTCACCCGCCCGCGCCAGATATCCGGCAGGCGCGGGAGACGACGGCCGGACCGCAGACGCGGTGGGCACCGGAGGCGGCCCGGCGGACTGGGCCGACTGCACCGCCGCGATGCCCTCCTGCGCGAACCGCGCGGCAGCGGCCGATGCCGGCTCCGCGACGATCACCCGCATCGGGGCGTCCAGCAGACCACCGTAGAGCTGCCCGGCCACCGCACGGGCATGCTCGCCCTCGCCGACGAGCAGCATCTTGAGCACCGCGGCACCCAGCCGCTGCTCCGCCTCCTGCAGCGCCCGGGACCGCTCCATGGTCAGGGTCAGCAGCGCGATGGCCGAGTTCACGGCGTAGCGCTCGGCTGTCCCCAGCGGCGCCGCCGTCCCGACGGCCAGTACCGCCTTGGCACGGCGCCCGCTGCCGATCGACTGGAGTTCGACCCGGTCATCCCCGCCGTCCCCCTCGCTGACCACCGCACTGGCGGGCGCGGGACGGTCCCGCAGCCGCTCGGCGTCGCCGACGAAGCGGGTCGCCCGGCGCACCGCCCAGGCCGGAGCCGTCGCGACGACCGACCCGGAGGCGTCGTAGAGCGCCGCCCAGCCGTCGACCTGCGAAGCCAGCCGCGCGAGCAGCGCGGAGGGACCCTCCCGGGAGAGCGCGGCGCGGGTCATCTCCCGCTGCGCGTCGAACCCGGCGCTCACCGCACGGTACTGCTCGGCCGCGATGTCCGCCGACACCGCTTTGCTGATCGCGATGAACGGGGTACGCCTGGGCACCTCGAGCAGCGGAAGGTCCGCGCCGCGGCAGGCGTCGACCAAGGCCTGCGGCACCCCCTCGTAGTTGACACCCGCCGCGAAACCGAGCCCGACCACACCCTTGCCGACCAGCTTGTCGACGTAGGCGCGCATCGCACCGCGATCGTCCGCGTCGAGCTTGAGCCCCGTGAAGAGGATGAGCTCCCCGCCGTCCATGTACGGGGTCGGATCGGCCAGCTCACTGGAGTGCGCCCACCGCACGGTGGCGTCCAACCCACTGTGCCCCGCGAGCACGGAGAGGCGGAGCGCGGAGTTCTGGACGAGCGCGGCAAGAGTCGGTGGCATAACGCACTTCACCGTACAGCCGCCGGCCCCCATTCGGTCCCCCCGATGTACGGCCCGGGGACGGGACGCGCGTCACTCCCCCAGCTTCGTCAGGATCGGTGGCGTACGTTCCCCGCGGACCGTGGTCACGGAGAGCACGGCGTGCTCCGGCTGCAACTCGTTGGCCAGGTCGGAGGCGGACCAGCGCTCCCGCTGCTCACTGCGCACGGTGACCGACTCGGCCGTCACGTGCTTGCCGGTCGCCAGCCGCCGCACCGCGTGCAGGACCCGGGTGACGGGCTCGTCCGAGACCAGCTGCCGATTGGTGACCGTACGGGTCTGCACCCACTCGGTACCCCACACCTCGGCGAACCGCTCGGCATCCCACGGCGTGACTCCCGCACACACCATCCGGCACCCCACGGCACCGAGCAGCGGCCCGCGGAGCGGTTCGGGCACATCGTCCAGCGCCCGCAGCGTCAGCAGGACGCCCGCGTGCACCGAGCGCAGCCGCTGCAGACCCCGCAGCGCCTGCGGGGTGACGGTCTGCGCCGCGTCGTCCAGCACCAGGCAGGCGAAGAGCGACTGGTCGCCGCGCGCCACCGCGCACTCGGTGAACTGCGCCAGGAGCAGCCGGGCCAGGATCCGCGACGCCTCCGCGTGCCCCCGCTCGGGCAGATCCACCCGGACCCGCAGCGGATGCTCCAGCGCACGCAGTGAGAACGGGCGCCGGCCCGCCGCCTGCGGGCTGCCCTCGGGCAGGAAGAAGTCGGCGAAGGCGGGCCGGTCCAGCAGCGCGATCCGGTCCGCCAGCAGCGCGGCGATGTCCCCCGCCCGCCCGGACTGCCGCTCGAAGGCATCCAGCTCCCGAAGCTGCCCGCCCTGCCCCTCGGCCCGCAGCGCCTCCCGCAGCGCTTCGAGCGCGCCCGGCCCGCCGTCCAGCAGTTCACGCAGCTCGGGGACGGTGGGAAACCGGCCGTGCACCGCCGCGAACGGACCGATGAGCTGGGCCAGGGAGGTCGCGGCACGGCGGCTGTCGCCCCCCGGCAGCGAGGCAGCCAGATCCCCCACCAGCCCCTCGGCGAGCATTCCCGCGGCCTCGTCCGGATCCGTGGCCCCGCCGTACAGGTCCAGGTCGTGCGTCGAGCCCGGGTGCCCGAGCCGGATGACGAGGTCGAACGCGTCGTCGCGCACGAACTGCGAACCCGCCGGACTCACCGCGATCACCGCCGCCTGCCCGGCCAGCGCCTGCAGACAGAGCGACTCCACCACCGGGCGGGCCAGCCTGCTCGTCTTGCCGGTACCGGGCGGGCCGACGGCCAGCGCCGACGTGCCCAGCAGCGAGGGGTCCAGCGCGATGCCGGCCCCGCGGTACTCGTGCGGATTGCGCTCGGAGTCGGCGGCCCGCCCGATGCGGACCTGGCGCAGCGACAGATCGTGCCGGGCCGCCCGCACCGACAGGTCCCGGGCCCCCGACGGGTGCGCGCACGCCTCCGCGCCCCGCGCGAGCACACTCTCGACGAACGCCTCGAGCCGCTGCGGCCGCGCCCGTACGGTCTGCCACGCGCGCTCCAGCCGGGCATGGTCGACATCCGTCATCCGGCCGGCGTCCAGCTCCCCGGCCAGCACCTCCGCCGCCCGCCCGGCCCCCCCGGCCCGCAGCTCCGGCCACTGGGCGGGGTCGAGGTGCGGTGGGGGGGCGGGGGCGTGTTCCGTCCGGCCGTCCGGCACGACGCCTCCCGGGCCGGGTCCGTGTCGGCCCTTCAGCCGGGTCAAGCTCCGGCGGGCCAGCTCGTCCCAGCGACCGATACGGCCGAAGAAGAAGAGGAGAGCGACAGCGACCAGCGCGTAGTAGCTGTAGGCGAGGAACTTACGCCCCGATCCGACGGCGTCGGGCGTCATGGCGAAGAGAGGCCAGAGCCAGAATTTCCCCAGATACCCGTTCCACAGCAGCGACCACAGCAGCCACCCCATGAGGAAGGAGATGAGGGCGCCGCTGACGAGCTGGCGGGCGGGGGTGCGGTCGGGGTCTTCCGGTGGGCGCTGTTCGTAGCCGCAGCGCCATACGCCCGGGGCCGCCTCCGGGCGGGGCAGGCGCAGCCAGTCGGCGAGCGGGGGGCCGCCCTGGGGGGCGCCGGAGGGCATGGGCGGGGGGCCCGCTTCCACGCCCGAGGTCGGGGGGGCGGCGCTCGTGTCGGAGTGCGCGGGGGGCGGCGCGGACGGTTGGGGCGGGACCGCGGGGTGTCCGGTGGGGGTGGGGGCAGTGTGGTGCGTGCTGCCTGTGCCCTGCTTCCGGTGGGGAAGCCCCATGTCCATGTGCTGCCTCAGCTCCCTGACGACCCCGACGCGCCGGTCCGCTACGCGGCCGGCGCCCTCATGCCCCCCAATCTAGCGGCTGACCATGTCAGTTGGCCCGGACCCGTCGGGGGGATCGCCGGGGTCGCGGCGCACACGCGCACGCGGGCGGCCGGGCGGGGGTGGACACGGCGCCCTCGCGGAGGCGGAGAACGCGGCCGGCGCGGCCCGCAGCCTGCGCACCTATGTCCGTCGTGGCCAACACGCGGTCCGCACTTCTCCGGAGCGGTGCATGTGTCCTCCGTCCGCGTGCCCCTAGCCTGCGAAGTGCCAGACACCCGTTCCTCCCGAGGAGTGCGCTATGACCGGAAAGACGGAACTGTCCGGAGGGCCTTCCCTCCCCCAGGAGCGGCGTGTGGTCACCGCTGTCCCCGGGCCTGTGTCGCAGGAGCTGATGGCCCGCAAGCAGGCCTCGGTCGCCAACGGCATCGGGACGGTGCTGCCGGTCTTCGCGCGCCGCGCCGGCGGCGGCGTCCTGGAGGACGTGGACGGCAACTCCTTCATCGACTTCGGCTCCGGTATCGCCGTGACCTCGGTCGGCAACAGCGCGGAAGCGGTCGTGCGCCGGGCGACGGAGCAGCTCAACGACTTCACCCACACCTGTGCGATGGTCGTTCCCTACGAGCCCTACGTGCGGGTCTGCGAGGAACTGGCCGCGGTCACCCCGGGCGACCACGCCAAGAAGAGCGCGCTGTTCAACTCCGGCGCCGAGGCGGTGGAGAACGCCGTCAAGATCGCCCGTGCGCACACCGGCCGCCAGGCCGTCGTGGTGTTCGACCACGGCTACCACGGCCGTACCAATCTGACGATGGCGCTCACCTCGAAGAACATGCCGTACAAGCACAGCTTCGGCCCGTTCGCGCCCGAGGTCTACCGCGTTCCGGTCGCCTACCCCTACCGCTGGCTGACCGGCCCGGAGAACTGCGCCGAGGAGGCCGCCGCCCAGGCGATCGACCAGATCACCAAGCAGATCGGCCCGGACAACGTCGCGGCGATCATCATCGAACCGGTGCTGGGCGAGGGCGGCTTCATCGTCCCGGCCAAGGGCTTCCTGCCGCGCATCCAGCAGTTCGCACGGGACAACGGCATCGTCTTCGTCGCGGACGAGATCCAGTCCGGCTTCTGCCGCACCGGCCAGTGGTTCGCCTGCGAGGACGAGGGCCTCGTGCCGGACCTGATCACCACCGCGAAGGGCATCGCGGGCGGTATGCCGCTCGCCGCGGTCACCGGTCGGGCCGACATCATGGACGCCGCGCACAGCGGCGGTCTGGGCGGCACCTACGGCGGCAACCCGGTGGCGTGCGCGGCCGCGCTCGGGTCCATCGAGACGATGCGCGAGCTCGACCTTCCCGCCAAGGCCCGGCGCATCGAGGAGATCATGAAGCCGCGGCTGGAGAAGCTGGCGGAGAGCTCCGAGATCATCGGCGATGTCCGCGGCCGGGGTGCCATGCTCGCCCTCGAACTGGTGAAGCCGGGCGGCAAGGAGCCCAACCCGGAGGCCACCGCCGCGCTGGCGAAGGCATGCCACCAGCAGGGCCTGCTCGTGCTGACGACCGGCACCTACGGCAACGTCGTGCGCTTCCTGCCGCCGCTGGTCATCGGCGAGGACCTGCTCAACGAGGGCCTGGACGTCCTGGAGGAGGCAGTCGCCGGCCTGTGAGGGCCCGAGGGTTCCCGGAGTCCTCCTGAGCGAGCCGTCGGCCGGTTCTTCCCCCCGGCCGACGGCTCGCGGCGTTTCGGCCGGCCTCCCCGCGGTCGCGTTCGGGGGCCGGTAACGTGGTGCGGTACGCGCGCGTTCCGGCGCCGCGTACCACCGCAGCGGGCGGTGACCAGCAGGGGAGCAGCACCGGTGAAGAATGTGTGCGGGGCCGATGTCCGGTGCGTAATGCGCCTGTCGGGGCCCGAGCCGCTGCCGTACCGTTTCTGGAGTCGCCGGGAGGCGCGGAGGGCCACCTCCGGGTTCCCGGTCCGAGCCGGTCGCTTCCCAAGACAGGCCCGGTCGTGCCCTCGCGCACGTTCCTCACCGATCGGACAGCCGTTTGTCCCACACCCCCCGGGACCGGCGGGAACCCGGTCGACACGGCCGCCCTGGAACTGTCCCCCCGGTTCCCGGGCGGCCGGCCACGCCCACACCCGCTCCGGGCCGCGGAGCCCCGCTCCGCCGTCGTCCGCTGCCGGTGTCGGCCTGCGGCCTGTGCGCGCTCCTGCTGCTCCTGGGCACCTGGCAGGTGCTGGTGGAGGGTGCGCTGGCCCGCCGGGACGAGGAGCTGGGCGCGGCCGTGCGCCGGATGGCCCCGCCGGAGATGCCGGCCGAGGCGCTCTCGGACCTGGGCAACCTGGAGGTGGCGCTGCCGCTGCTCGCCGTCGCGATGACGCTGTCGCTGCTGCGTCCGGGAGGCCGCCGCTGGTGGCCGGTGGCCTGCTACGGGGCGGCCGTGGTGCTGATGGTTCCCCTTGTGCTGGGCTTGAAGGTGTGGACGGATCGCGCCGGCCCGTCCGGCGGTGCCGGCTTCTATCCCTCCGGACACGCCGCCACCACGGCGGCGGTGCTCGGCGGCGCGCTGCTCCTGCTGAGCGGCGGGCTCTCCCGGACCGCGCGCCGCGCGGCGCGCGCTCTGGTCGTCATCCTGGTGGTCGGTAACGGGCTCGGGCTGGTGTGGCGGGGGTACCACTGGCCGCTGGATGTGCTGGCCGGCTGGTGTCTGAGCGTGCTGCTGCTGTGTGCGGCCTTCGCGGCCGCGCGCCACCGGGGCCCCGGCGCCCGCCTGCCGCGCACCGACCGGATCCGGCCACACGACGGCCGGATGCCGGCCGACCCGGATCCGCCGCGCACCCGCCGTACGCCGTCGGCCGGGAGCTGAGGCACGGCGGTCGCGAGCCCTTCCGTAGGAGACGGGGGCGGTGCCGTCAGCTGTCGAATCCCATACCCACCTTGTCCATGGCCTTCAGCCACAGGTTGCGCCGTCCGGCCTGTGCGTCTGAGCGGGCCAGCGACCACTGGGTGAGGCCGATCCCGGCCCAGCGCACCGGCTCGGGCGGAAACGGGAGCGGTTTCCTGCGCACCATCCGCAGCGCGGTGCGCTCGGTGCGCTCGCCCGCGAGCAGGTCGAGCATGACCTCGGCACCGAAGCGGGTGGCACCGACGCCGAGCCCCGTGAAGCCCGCGGCGTAGCCGACGCGGCCGTCGGCGGCGGTGCCGAAGAACGGGGAGAAGCGCGAGCAGGTGTCGATGACGCCGCCCCAGCTGTGCGTGAAGCGCAGCCCCTCGAGCTGCGGGAAGCAGCGGAAGAAATGCCGGGCGAGTTTGGCGAAGGTCTCGGGACGCTGGTGGTAGTCGCGGGAGATCCGGCTGCCGTAGTGGTAGAGGACGTCGTAGCCGCCCCACAGGATGCGGTTGTCCGTGGTGATGCGGAAGTAGTGGAAGTGGTTGGCGCTGTCGCTGAGGCCCTGGCGGTTGTGCCAGTTGATCGCCGCCCGCTGTTCCCGGTCGAGCGGTTCGGTCATCAGCGCGTAGTCGTAGACAGGAGCGATGTAGGGCCGCACCCGGCGCAGCAGGGAGGGGAAGGCGTTGGTGCCCAGGGCGACGCTGCGGGCGTGCACCCGGCCGTAGGGAGTGCCGACGACGAGCTCGGCGCCGCGGGTGTCCAGCCGGGTCGCGGGGGTGTGCTCGTGGATACGGACCCCGGCCTGTTCGCAGGCGCGTTTGAGTCCCCAGGCGAGCCGCGCGGGGTTGACCATGGCGACTCCGGTGCGGTCCCAGAGTCCGGCCAGGAAGGTCGGCGAGTCGGCCTCGGCGCGCACCGCGTCCCGGTCGAGCAGGGTCAGACCGTCGCCCACGCCGAGTGCCTCGGCCTGCTGCGCCCATTCCTGCAGTTCGGCGACCTGGTAGGGCTCGGTGGCCAGGGCGATTTCACCGGTGCGTTCGAAGTCGCAGTCGATGGCGTAGCGCAGGACGGCTTCCTCGATGGCGTCCAGGTTGCGCCGCCCCAGCCGTTCGAGCTCGGCGATCTCCTCGGGCCAGCGGGCGAGGCCGTTGCCGAAACCGTGGGTGAGCGAGGCGGCGCAGAAGCCGCCGTTGCGTCCGGAGGCGGCCCAGCCGACCTCCTCGCCCTCGACGAGCACCACGTCGCGGGCGGGGTCCCGCTCCTTGGCGAGCAGTGCGGTCCACAGGCCGCTGTAGCCGCCTCCGACCACCAGCAGATCGCAGTGCTCGTCGCCGACGAGTGCCGGGCGGCGCTCGGGGCGGTGGGCCGGGTCGTCCAGCCAGAAGGGGGTGGGTCGGGCGTCGGCGAGGGAGCGGAGGGCAGCAGGAGAGGCTGCATCGTCACTCACGGTCATCGACTCCTCGTCGTACGCAGGTGTGCGGTCCCGGTGTCGTTCATGGTCGTCCTTCTTCCTGGGTGCTCGGCGCGGCGCGCGGCCGGGGCGGCGCCGCGGCGTATGTCCGGCGCGGCCGGACAGGGTGCTGTTCGGGGGCCGGCGCCGGGGCGCGGGAGGTTCACCGGGGGCGACGGTCAGGGCTTTCCGCGGCGGCCGGTCACGAGCTGTCCTGCCAGGACGATCACCAGCGCCAGCCCGAACATCGCCGAGCCGATCACGTTGACCTGTACCGGGACTCCGCGCTGTGCCGCGCCCCAGACGAACATGGGGAAGGTGACCGTCGAGGGACCCGCGTTGAACTGGGTGATGATGAAGTCGTCGAAGGACAGGGCGAAGCTGAGCATCGCGCCGGAGGCGATTCCGGGTGCGGCGAGCGGCAGGGTGACGCGCCAGAAAGTCTGGAAGGGGCCCGCGTAGAGGTCGCGGGCGGCCTCCTCCAGGCGGGGGTCCATGCTCATCACCCGGGCCTTGACGGCGACCACGACGAAGCTCAGGCAGAACATGACATGCGCGATCAGAATCGTCATGAACCCGAACTCGACGCGGGTGTTGAGGAAGAGGGTGCCGAGAGAGGCACCCATCACGACTTCGGGCATGGCCATCGGCAGGAAGATCAGCGCGTTGGTGGTGCTCTTGCCCCGGAAGCGGTAACGCGCCAGCGCGAAGGCGGCGAATGTGCCGAAGGCCGTGGCGATCAGCGTGGCCAGCGCCGCGATCCGCAGGCTGAGCCCGAGCGCGTTGCACATCCCGGCGACGCTGCAGGGGTCGGTCCACGCGTCGGTGGAAAAGGTACGCCAGGTGTAGTTGAAGCGGCCGGCCGGCTTGTTGAAGGAGAACAGCAGGACGACCAGGTTGGGCACCAGCAGATAGGCCAGCGCCGCGCATCCCACCAGGACGACGGCGTTCCGGCGCAGCAGCCGCAGTGCGGTGGCGAGCGGCCCGGGTCGGGCGGCCGCGGCACGCGGTGCGGGGGCCGAAACAGGGGTCGGGGGCATCAGACCAGTTCCTCCGTTCCCGCCTTGCGCAGGTAGCCGCTGACCATGATCAGGATGAGGGCCATCAGGAGGAAGGACATCGCTGCCGCCGTCGGGTAGTCGAGAACGTTCAGGAACTGCTTCTGGATCGCGTTGCCGACCATCTGCTCGTTGGGCGATCCCAGGAGCTGGGCGTTGATGTAGTCGCCGGATGCCGGGATGAAGGTGAGCAGCGTGCCCGCGACCACACCCGGGAGGGAGAGGGGGAAGGTCACCTTCCGGAAGGTCGTCGCCGGTGTGGCGTACAGGTCCCGGGCCGCTTCGAGCAGCGAGGTGTCCATCCGCTCCAGGGAGCTGTAGAGCGGCAGGATCATGAACGGCAGGAAGTTGTACGTCAGCCCGCAGACCACGGCGAGCGGGGTGGCCAGGACGCGGTCGTCACCGGTCAGCCCCAGCCAACCGGTCACATCCAGGATGTGCAGGGAGCTCAGGGCGGCCACGACCGGGCCGCCGTCGGAGAGGATCGTCTTCCAGGCCAGGGTGCGGATGAGGAAGCTGGTGAAGAACGGCGCGATCACCAGGACCAGGAGCAGATTGCGCCAGCGCCCGGCCCGGACGGCGATCATGTACGCCAGCGGATAGCCGATGAGCAGGCACAGTGCCGTCGCGACGGCCGCGTAGCCGAACGAGCGGAGGAAGTGCTCGCCATAGGTGCCCAGCGCGTCGGTGTAGTTCGAGAACTGCCAGGTGACGCGGAAGCCTTCTTCCAGCGAGCCGCTCTGCACCGAGGTGGACGCCTGGTAGAAGAGCGGGGCGACGAAGAAGACCGCGAGCCAGAGCCCGGCGGGCAGCAGCAGCCAGTACGGGGTCAGCCCGCGCCGCGACCGCCGGCCGCCGCTCTCGGAGCCGGCGGTGCCGGGCTCCCGGCCGGTGTCCGGCGGCGCATCTGACGCGGGGCCGCCGGGCGGAGGTGCGGCCACGGCGGTCACAGGGCCTCCTCTCCCGCGCGCACGTCCTGGTCCGCGTCCAGCGCGAAGGTGTGCGCGGGCCGCCAGTGCAGTACGACGTGCGCGCCCGGCGCGAGCCGGCTGTCGCGCTCCACGTTCTGCTCGTAGACGGTGAGTTCGCAGGTCGGGGTCTCGACGAGGTACTGCCAGGAGACGCCCAGGTAGCTCGCTTCCCGGATCCGGCCGGTGAGCCGGTTGCGGTCGTCGGGAACCTCCGGCGGGACCGTGCCCGCCTCGTCGGTGCGGGCGAGGGAGATCTTCTCCGGCCGCACACCGACCAGCACCCTGCCGCCAGGGTGCAGACCCTCGGCCGAACAGCGGGCCGCCGGCAGCCGGAGCGGGTCGCCGGTGTCCACCACCTTGACCCGCACCTCGGCGCCGTCTCCGGCCCCGTCCGGGGAACCGTTCCCGGCTTTCGCCGCCGGCCGCTCGTCGGCGGGCGCGGCGGCGCCGGAGAGCAGTTCGGCCTCGATCAGGTTGGAGGTGCCCAGGAAGTTGGCGACGAAGGTGGAGCGTGGGTTCTCGTACAGCTCGGCGGGCGGTCCGAGTTGGACGACGCGTCCGCCGTGCATCACGGCCACGCCGTCGGCCATGGTCATGGCCTCTTCCTGGTCGTGGGTGACGTGCACGAAGGTGATGCCGACCTCGGTCTGGATGCGCTTGAGCTCGAGTTGCATCTGGCGGCGCAGCTTCAGGTCCAGGGCGCCCAGCGGCTCGTCCAGGAGCAGGACCTGAGGGCGGTTGATCAGGGCCCGGGCGAGGGCGACGCGCTGCTGCTGTCCACCGGAGAGCTGCCGGGGTCTGCGGCGGGCCATGCCACCGAGCTGGACGAGGTCGAGCATCTCGGCGACCTGTTTGCGTACCGACTTCACTCCGCGGCGGCGCAGTCCGAAGGCGATGTTCTCGGCGACGTCCAGGTGCGGGAAAAGCGCGTAGTTCTGGAAGACGGTGTTGACGGGGCGCTTGTGGGGTGGGAGACGGGTGATGTCCTCCTCGCCCAGCAGGATGCTGCCGGAAGTCGGCTCCTCCAGGCCCGCGATCATGCGCAGTGTGGTGGTCTTGCCGCAGCCGGAGGCGCCCAGCAGGGCGAAGAACGTCCCCTCCGGAACGGTGAGGTCGAGCGGCTGGACGGCGGTGACGTCGCCGAAGGTCTTGCTGATACCGGAAAGGGTGATGGTCATGGCCGGTCCTCGGGGATGCGGGCTGGCGCGGGCAGGGACGCGGGCGGTTCAGGCCCCGATGAGCTTGGAGAACTTCTCCTCGTAGCGGGCTTCTTCCTTGGCGCTCATCGGGCGGAAGTTCTTGCCCTTGGCGATCATTCGCGCGTCGGGGAAGATCAGCGGAGCGTCGGCCAGCTCTTTGTCGATCTTCTCCATCTCGGCCTGGGCGCCGGTGACCGGACAGATGTAGTTGACCCAGGCGGCCAGCTCGGCGGCCTCCCTGGGCTGGTAGTAGTAGTCGATCAGTGCCTCGGCGTTGCTGCGGTGCCGGGCCTTGGCAGGAACGAGCAGGTCGTCCGTGCCGAAGAGGTATCCCTTGTCGGGGACGGCGAACTCCACGTCCGGGTTGTCGAGCTGGAGCTGCACGATGTCGCCGGCCCACGCCAGGCAGGCGGCGATGTCACCGGAGTTGAGTTCGTCCATGTAGTCGTTGCCGCTGAAGCGCCGCAGCTGTCTGCGGTCGACGGCCTTCTGGATGCGGGCGACGGCGGCGTCGAAGTCGTCCGCCGAGAAGTGCTCGGAGTCGACACCCATGTCGAGCATGGTCAGCCCGATGGTGTCGGTCATCTCCGTCAGCATGGATATCCGGCCCTTGAGGGAATCGTCCTCCAGCAGTTGGGTGACGCTGGTGACCTTCTTCCCCTTGGTGGCCTTCTTGTTGTACGCGACGACGCAGGCCGTGCCCGCCCACGGGTAGCTGTACTGCCGCCCGGGGTCGTGGGCGGCCGCGCGGAAACGATCCTCCAGGTTGGTGACGGCATGCGGCAGGTTCGCCGGGTCCAGGCGCTGCGCCCAGCCCTGCCGGATGATGCGGCCGGCCATCCAGTCGGTGAGGCACACCAGGTCGCGGCCGGTGTCCTGGCCCGCCGCGAGCTGCGGCTTGATCTTGCCGTAGAACTCGTTGTTGTCGTTGATGTCCTCGATGTACTTCACCTTGATCCCGCTCTCGCGCTCGAAGCGGTCGAGGGTGGGACGCCTCTTCTTGTTCTTCTCGTCGACATCGATGTACAGGGGCCAGTTGGCGAAGTTGAGGACCTTCTCCTCGCGGGAGTGGTCGGGGGCGTCCCCGGCCGCGTTGCCGCTCTTGTTGCCCGCCGCGGGCGGGATTCCGCACGCGGCGAGGGTGGAGCCGGCCGCGGCGAGCGAGGCGGCGCGCAACAGGCGGCGCCGGGACATCGCTGCGCGGCCACTGGTCAGACTGCGTTCCCACGCCTTGGCGACGGGCTCCGGCAGTCCTTCGAACAGGTCCATGGGGGAGCGCCTTCCTGGGAGGGGGCGGGGCGGGATCGGGGCGGGCGCCGGGGGCGGCGGGGCGCTCCGGGGGCGGGGGCGCCCGGGGGCGCTGTCCGCACATCGTCGTTCGTCAGCGGTCGCCGAAGACCGTACGGTGCCAGTCTTTGCGCACGGTGCCGGTCGTCTCGGCCATCACGTGCTTGATCTGGGTGTACTCCTCGAACGAGAAGGCGGACATGTCCTTGCCGTAGCCGGACGCCTTGTAGCCGCCGTGCGGCATCTCGCTGATGATCGGAATGTGGTCGTTGAGCCACACGCAGCCGGCCTGGAGCTCTCGCGCGGCGCGCCCGGTGCGGAAGACCGAGCGGCTCCAGGCGGAGGCGGCGAGCCCGTAGGGGGTGTCGTTGGCCAACGCGATCCCCTCGTCGTCGGTGTCGAAGGGCAGCACCACGAGCACCGGGCCGAAGATCTCCTGCTGGACGGCCTCGCTGTCCTGCGGCGCGTCGGTAAGGAGCGTCGGACGGTAGTAGGCGCCCCGGGCGAGCTCTCCGCCCGGCGCCTCGCCCCCGGTGACGACAGTGGCGTAGGAGCGGGCCCGGTCCACGAAACCGGCCACCCGGTCGCGTTGCGCATGGGAGATCAGCGGGCCCAGGTCCGTGCCCGCCGCGAACGGATCGCCGACGCGCACCTCGTTCATCAGTTCCGCGACAGCACCCACGAAGGCGTCGTAGAGCGGGCGCTGGACATAGGCGCGGGTTGCCGCCGTGCAGTCCTGCCCGCTGTTGATCAGGGCGCCCGCGACCGCGCCCTGCGCCGCCGCGGCCAGGTCGGCGTCGTCGAACACCAGGAACGGCGCCTTGCCGCCGAGCTCGAGGTGCAGGCGCTTGGCGGGACGGGAGGCCGTGGTGGCGATCTCAGCCACCCGTCGGCCGACGGCGGTGGAGCCGGTGAAGGAGGTCATGGCCACCCCGGGGTGGGCGACGAGCGCCTCGCCCGCGTCCGGCCCGGCGCCGGTGACGATGTTGATCACCCCGGCCGGGACCCCCGCCTCTTCCGCTGCCTGCGCGAACATCACGGAGGTGAGCGGGGTGAGCTCGGAGGGCTTGAGGACGACGGTGTTGCCCGCCGCGACAGCCGGGGGGATCTTCCAGGCCGCCATCTGCAGCGGGTAGTTCCACGGAGCGATGGAGCCGATGACGCCCAACGGTTCCCGCCGCACGGAGGAGGTGTGCTCCCCGCTGTACTCGGCGGCCGCCGCACCGGTGAGGTGGCGGGCGGCGCCCGCGAAGAAGGCGACGTTGTCGAAGGAGCCCGGGACGTCGAACTCGGCGGAGAGCTTGAGCGGTTTGCCGCACTGCAGCGACTCGGCGTACACGAACTCGTCGGTCAGTTCGGCGAGCCGGGCCGCCCAGCGGTGCATGGCCTCCGAGCGCTCGGCGGGAGTGGCGCCCGACCAGCCTGGCAGGGCCGCGCGGGCGGCGCGGACCGCCGCGTCGATGTCGGCCACACCGGCCAGTTCGAACCTGTGGACCTCCTCGCCGGTCGCCGGGTCCACGAGGGCGTGCGAGCGGCCCGAAGAGCCGGGGCGGAGCCTTCCGGCGACGTACTGGGCGCCCGCGGCGAACCGCTCGGACACATCGAAGCGCTGGACCATCGGGACTCCTGACCACTGCGGGGTGCGGCGTGCTCCGGGGGCTCCTCGGCACGGTTCGCATGATGCGGCACCGTGGCCCAGGCCGCCGTTGGCAGCCGATCCTGGCAGGGCTTCGAGTATCCAACAAGGGATTCCGTAGTTATCTTTTGATTACGCCACGGAATCGATACTCCCGCCCGACCTCACACTCTCGCTGAGGCGCCACGCGACCACCCGGCACCGCACGGCGGTGCCGGGCAGGACAGGCCAGGACAGGACAGGGGGCGGCCTTCCGCACCCCGCGGAAGGCCGCCCCCTGTCCTGCTGCTCGGGAAGTCCGCTCAGCGCACCGCCGCGACCGGCGCACGGGCGCCCCGCGCGTCGAAGGAGTCGCCGTCGCCACCCCCCGGCCCGCCACCGAAATCGTCCGACCAGACCGTCAGACCGAGGATCAGGAACGTGCTGACGATCACCGCCAGCGCCAGTCCGACGATACCGAGGACGAACCCGGCCGTCGCCTGCCCGCTTCCGCCCTGTTCCCCCCGGGCCACCGCGCGCCGCGCGCTGACGCCCAGGACGAGCGCGACCGGGGAGGAGAGGACGGCGAGGAAACTGCCCCAGCAGGTGAGGACCAGCACCACGCTGCCGATACCGACCACCATGGCGGCCACGGACTTGCCGACCGGCGGCGGCGGTCCGTACCAGCCGTACGGTGCGTACGTTCCTGAGCCGTAGCCGGCGCCGGGCTGAGCTCCGTAGCCCGGATATCCGCCCGCCGCGCCGTACCCCGGTGCCCCGCCGCCGTAGCCGCCCTGCGGCCCCGGCGCCGCGGGCCCGCCCTGTGGGTACCCCGCCGCGGGCGGTACGCCGTAGGAGCGGCCCGGACCGTCCGGCGCCGGGGGAATCGGAGGCGGCTTCCCGCTCCCCTGACCGTCGTCATTCCCCCCGCTCGGCTGCCCGGGCGCTCCGGCAGGCGGCAGCGGCCCCGCCCCCTTGTCCATCGCGTCCCCCCTCCTTCCACATGGTCCCTTCACCTCATGCTATGCGGCAGCTCGGACACCACGTCCGGCACCGGGGCGCCTACGATGACCGGACCCGCAACGGAGCCGGAGGCACCCCTTGTCCGAATCCTCAGATCTGGCCGCCTTCATCGCAGGGCTGCCCAAGGCAGAGCTGCATGTGCACCATGTCGGCTCCGCCTCGCCGCGGATCGTGGCCGAACTCGCGGCCCGTCATCCGGAGGCGGGCGTGCCGGTGGACCCCGAGGCCCTCGCCGACTACTTCACGTTCACCGACTTCGCGCACTTCATCCAGGTCTACCTCTCGGTCGTGGACCTGGTCCGGGACGCCGAGGACGTACGCCTGCTGACCTACGAGATCGCCCGCGACATGGCACGGCAGTCGATCCGGTACGCGGAGCTGACCGTGACGCCCTACAGCTCCGTGAGCCGCGGCATCCCCGACGGCGCCTTCCTCGAGGCCATCGAGGACGCCCGCCGCTCCGCCGAGCGGGAACTGGGCGTGGTGCTGCGCTGGACCTTCGACATCCCGGGCGAGGCGGGCCTGGAGGCGGCCGAGGAGACGGCACGGATCGCCACCGCGATGGCCCCGGACGGGCTGGTCTCCTTCGGGCTCGGCGGTCCGGAGATCGGCGTGCCCCGCCCGCAGTTCAAGCCCTACTTCGACCGGGCACTGGCCACCGGGCTGCACAGCGTCCCGCACGCGGGCGAGACGACGGGCCCGGGCACGATCTGGGACGCGCTCACCTCGCTGCGGGCCGAACGCATCGGCCACGGCACCAGCGCCGTCCAGGACCCCCGGCTGCTGGAGCACCTGGCCGAGCGCGGCATTCCGCTGGAGGTCTGTCCGACCTCGAACATCGCGACCCGCGCGGTGGAGTCCCTGGCCGACCACCCTCTCGCGGAGATGGTCAAGGCCGGCGTACTGGTCACGATCAACAGTGACGACCCCCCGATGTTCGGCACCGACCTCAACACCGAGTACGGCATCGCGGCGAAGCTGCTGGGCCTGGACGCGGCGGGAGTGGCCGCGCTGGCCAGGAACGCGGTGCGGGTCTCCTTCCTGGACGAGGGCGGCAAGGCCCGGCTGCACGAGGAGATCGACGCCCACCTGGCAGCCTGGCAGCGTTCGGGGTGACCGGAGAGCCGGCCGGAGCGGACCGGCCCGCGGCCCCTTCCGGCCGCCGGCCGGCCGCGGTGGCACACCGGGGCGCGCCCTGGGCTGCGCGGGAGAACACCCTGCCGTCCTTTCGCGCCGCCGTTGCCGCAGGGGCCGACGCCGTGGAGCTGGACGTGCGGCTCACCCGGGACGGGGTGCCCGTGGTGCTGCACGACCGCACCCTGGAGCGACTGTGGGGGCTCGACGCCGCCGTGGCCGCGGCCACCCGCGAACGGCTGACAACGGTGGCTCCCGGCGTCCCTTCGCTCACCGACGCGCTCGCCGTCACCCGCGGGGTCCGCACCCTGGTCGATCTGCCCGACCCGGGCGCGGCGGCGGCCGCTGTCGCGGCTGTGCGGGCCGCGGACGCAGCGGACCGGGTCTACTACTGCGGTGGCCCGGAGGCGATGCGTCGGGTGCGCTCCGTGTCGCCGGGCGCCGAGCTGGCGCTCACCTGGGAGCGCGCGGCGCCGGTGCGGCCGACGCTGCTCGCGGAGCTGCGGCCGCGCTGGCTCAACTACCGCTTCGGGCTGCTCTCCCCGGAACTGGTCGCCCGCGCGCATGCGGACGGGCGGCTGGTCTCCGCGTGGACGGCCGACCGGGTACGCACCATGCGCCGGCTCGCCGCGCTGGGGGTCGACGGGATCACCACCAACCACGTCGCGCGGCTGGTGCGCGCGTTGGACAGCCCGCGGCGCGCACGGAGTTGGCGCACGCCTGTTACATGAACCGGCTTCCGGTGGGTGTCGGCGGGTGATTGGCTCATAACCGCTCGCTACGCACTCGTGAATGGAACCACCGTGATCATCTTCGGTACCAGCAGCAAGCTGATGCAGCTCGCCATGCTCAATCTGCTCTGCGGGTTCTGCGGCAACCCGGCCGCGCATGCGCTGCGCAAGCGGGTGACGAAGTTCTCGCTCTTCTTCATCCCGCTGTTCCCGATCGCACCGGCGAAGCACTCCCTCCAGTGCACCTTCTGCGGCGCGCACACCGAGATCTCCAAGGAGAGCGCCGAGCAGATGCTGGGCCAGGCCCAGGGCGCGGCTCCGGCCGCGGCTCCGCAGGCCGGGGCCGGTGTGCCGCCGCAGCCGGGCGGGCAGGGCCAGAACCCTTTCGCGGACCGCGGGCCGCAGAACCCGTACCAGTCCTGAAGCCCTGACTCCCGGGCCCGCTCGGCACCGCGGAGTCCGCAGGCGGCAGGCCCGCACCCCGGCCGGGGTGCGGGCCTGCCGCGGGTGCGCTCGCGGCTCGCGGCAGCGCGGGCTGCCTGCCCCCGCGGGGTCAGCTCACAGCGCCGTCATGACGTGCTTGACCCGCGTGTAGTCCTCCAGACCGTACATGGACAGGTCCTTGCCGTAGCCGGACTTCTTGAAGCCGCCGTGCGGCATCTCGGCGACGAGCGGGATGTGGGTGTTGATCCACACGCAGCCGAAGTCCAGGACCCGGGACATCCGCATGGCGGTGCCGTGGTCGGTGGTCCACACCGACGACGCAAGCGCGTACTCCACATCGTTGGCCCACTGGACCGCCTGCGCCTCGTCGGTGAACTTCTGGACGGTGATCACCGGTCCGAAGACCTCGTTCTGGATGATCTCGTCGTCCTGCTTGAGGCCGGAGACGACGGTGGGGGCGTAGAAGTAGCCCCTGTCGCCGACTCGCTCGCCGCCCGCCTCGACTTTGGCGTGCGCGGGGAGGCGGTCGATGAAGCCCGCCACCTTCTCCAGGTGGGTCGGGTTGTTCAGCGGGCCGTAGAAGCAGTCCTCGTCGCTCAGGTCGCCGGTCTTCACCTCGGCGGCGGCCTTGGCCAGCGCCTGCACGAACTCGTCGTGGACGCCTTCCTGGACGAGCACTCGCGTGGCCGCGGTGCAGTCCTGGCCGGCGTTGAAGAAACCGCCGTCCCGGATGCCCTCGACGGCCGCCGGGATGTCCGCGTCGTCGAAGACGACGCAGGGTGCCTTGCCGCCCAGCTCCAGGTGGACGCGCTTGAGGTCCTTCGCGCCGCTGGCGGCGACCTCCATGCCCGCCCGCACCGAGCCGGTGATGGAGGCCATCGCCGGTGTCCTGTGCTCGACCAGCAGTCGTCCGGTGTCCCGGTCGCCGCACACGACGTTGAAGACGCCCTTGGGCAGGATGGCGCCCATCACCTCGGCCAGGAAGACCGTCGAGGCCGGGGTGGTGTCCGAGGGCTTGAGCACGACCGTGTTGCCCGCCGCGAGAGCCGGGGCGAACTTCCACACGGCCATCATCGCGGGGTAGTTCCACGGGGCGACCTGGGCGCACACGCCGATCGGCTCGCGCCGCACGAACGAGGTCAGGCCCTCCATGTACTCGCCTGCGGCCTTGCCGTCGAGCATCCGGGCCGCGCCCGCGAAGAAGCGGATCTGGTCGAGCATCATCGGCAGCTCCTCCTGCCGGGTCAGCTCCAGCGGTTTGCCGCAGTTCTCGCACTCGACGGCGAGGAACTCGTCGGCGCGCGCCTCCAGCGCGTCGGCGATCTTGAGGATGGCCTGCTGGCGGGTGCCGGGTGTGGCGTCCCGCCAGGTGGGGAAGGCGGCCTCGGCAGCGGCCACCGCGGCGTCGACGTCGGCGGCGCCGGACAGCGGCGCCGTGGCGTACGCCTCACCCGTCGCCGGGTTGACCACCTCGGTGGTCCGGCCGTCCGCGGCGTCTCTGAACTCCCCGTCGATGTAGTTGCGCAGTCGACGCAGCTCGGTGGTCACTTCGCACCCCTCCTGCTCCGTTGTCCAATGGGTGAGACCGCCACCCTAACCGGCCGGGCAACGTTTTCGATACGCCCACCGTCGCTGAACAACGGAATCAGTGTTCAGTCAGTCGATTGGCTGCGGATTACATCGCTCAAGGGTTGCGGGACGGCGGATGTCTCATGCACAGTGGCACCCGTGGCTCGCGACTCGAAGAAGACAGCAGGCTCCTCGTCCCTGGATGCCGTGTCCCTGGCAATCATCGAACAGCTCCAGGAGGACGGACGGCGCCCGTACGCCGCCATCGGCAAAGCCGTCGGGCTTTCCGAGGCGGCCGTGCGGCAGCGCGTCCAGAAGCTCCAGGAGCAGGGCGTCATGCAGATCGTCGCCGTGACCGATCCGCTCACCGTCGGCTTCATGCGCCAGGCGATGCTGGGCGTCACGGTCGACGGGGACGTCGAACCGGTCGCCGACGCCCTCGCCGGGATCGACGAAGTCGACTACGTCGTGATCGCGGCGGGCTCGTTCGACCTGCTCGTCGAGATCGTGTGCCACGACGACGACCATCTCCTCGAACTGATCAACAAACGCATCCGGACCCTGCCGGGCGTGCGGTCGACGGAGAGCTTCGTCTACCTCAAGCTGCGCAAGCAGACCTACACCTGGGGAACGCGATAACAGTGAGCAAGGACCTCTCCCGCACCGCCAACGACCACCTGTGGATGCACTTCACCCGCATGTCGTCGTACCAGAACGCGCCGGTTCCGACGATCGCCCGCGGCGAGGGCGTCTACATCTACGACACCGACGGCAAGCGCTACCTCGACGGCTTGGCGGGCCTGTTCGTCGTCCAGGCGGGGCACGGCCGCACCGAGCTGGCCGAGGCCGCCACCAAGCAGGCCCAGGACCTCGCCTTCTTCCCGATCTGGTCCTATGCGCACCCCAAGGCCGTCGAACTGGCCGAGCGCCTCGCGCAGCACGCCCCGGGCGACCTGAACAAGGTCTTCTTCACCACCGGCGGCGGCGAAGCCGTCGAGACGGCGTGGAAGCTGGCCAAGCAGTACCACAAGCTGACCGGCAACCCGCTCAAGCACAAGGTCATCTCCCGCGCCGTCGCCTACCACGGCACCCCGCAGGGCGCCCTCGCCATCACCGGGCTGCCCGCGCTCAAGGCCCCCTACGAGCCGCTGGTCCCCGGCGCGCACAAGGTCCCCAACACCAACATCTACCGGGCCCCCATCCACGGCGACGACCCCGAGGCGTTCGGCCGCTGGGCCGCCGACCAGATCGAGCAGCAGATCCTCTTCGAGGGCCCGGAGACCGTGGCCGCGGTCTTCCTGGAGCCGGTGCAGAACGCGGGCGGCTGCTTCCCGCCGCCGCCCGGATACTTCCAGCGGGTCCGGGAGATCTGCGACCAGTACGACGTGCTGCTCGTCTCGGACGAGGTGATCTGCGCCTTCGGACGACTGGGCACCGTCTTCGCCTGCGACAAGTTCGGCTATGTGCCCGACATCATCACCTGCGCCAAGGGCATGACCTCCGGCTACTCGCCGATAGGGGCCGCGGTCATCTCCAACCGCATCGCCGAGCCCTTCTACCGAGGCGACAGCACGTTCCTGCACGGGTACACCTTCGGCGGCCACCCCGTCTCGGCCGCCGTCGCGCTGGCCAACCTCGACATCTTCGAGCGCGAAGGCCTCAACCAGCACGTGCTCGACAACGAGGCCGGCTTCTTCAGCACCCTGCAGAAGCTGCACGACCTGCCCATAGTCGGCGACGTGCGCGGCAACGGGTTCTTCTACGGCATCGAACTCGTCAAGGACAAGGCCACCAAGGAGACGTTCACCGAGGAGGAGTCCGAGCGCGTCCTGTACGGCTTCCTGTCCAAGGCGCTGTTCGAGAACGGCCTCTACTGCCGCGCCGACGACCGGGGCGACCCGGTCGTCCAACTCGCCCCGCCGCTGATCTCCGACCAGAAGGTCTTCGACGAGGCGGAGCAGATCCTCCGCACCGTCCTCACGGAGGCGTGGACGAAACTCTGATCCGCACCGCGGCACAGCCACCTGCGGGAGCACCGCACAGGGCCGCACGAGGGGCGGGGGCATCGATCCAGTGACCGATGCCCCCGCCCCTCGTTTCACCCTCCAGAGGGAATGACGGCTCGCGATGTTGAGTGGAGGTGCCCCATGGCCGCCCCGCCGGACGACGTGCTCTGGGCGCGAGGACTGCACTACGCCTACGACGGCTCACCCGCGCTGCAGGGCGTCTCGCTCGGCGTCCGGGAAGGCGAGATCCTCGCCGTCACAGGGCCCCGGGGCAGCGGCAAGACCACACTGCTGCGCTGCATGTCCGGGCAGGTGCTGCCGGACCAGGGCGAGGTGTGGTTCAACAGCGCCCCCGTCCACACCCTCGGCCGGGCAGCGCGCGAACGGCTGCGGCTGCACCGCTTCGGCTGGATCGACAGCACCCCGCGCCTCGTCCCCGAACTGACCGCATGGGAGAACGCCGCGCTCCCTCTCCTGCTGCAGGGCGACGGATACCGCACGGCCCGCCGCACGGCATGCTCCTGGCTGGAGCGGCTGGACGTCGGGGACTGCGCCGGAACGCGGCCGCCCGCACTCCGGCAGGCCCAGCGCCAGCGCATCGCCGTGGCCCGGGCCCTGGTCCACTCCCCCACCGTGCTCTTCGCCGACGAGCCCACGGCACCGCTGCACCAGACCGACCGCGCCCAGGTGCTGCGGGCGCTCAGCGCCGCGGCCCGCTCGCAGGGCATCACGGTCCTCCTCGCCGGACACGACTTCGCACTCGACCAGGCGGCACGCACCGCGGAGGCGACCGGTGCCGCGCTCGCCGACCGCATCGTCGACCTCACCGACGGCCGCCGGACCCGCACCCCCGCGCCCGGCAGTCCGGCCGCGGTGTCCGCAGGACCGGAAGGCGCGGCAGCGTGCTCACTCTCCGTCTGACACTCACGGCGACACCTGCGGCGCTGCTGCTCCGCCTGCTGCTGCTGTGCGCCTCCGCCGGCGGCGGCCTGCTGCTGCTCGCCGCCCTCTCCTACGCCCTGGAACACCCCGGCCACCGGGCGGCCGTCCTGGTGCGGCTGCTGTGGTGCCTGGTCCCGCTCGCCGCCACCGCACACCTGGCCGCGGTCCTCGGGCGCACCGAGCCGCGGGCCGAGACCCGGCTCGGCCTGCACGCGGCCGGGCTGGGGCCCGCCCGGCTGCCGCTGCTGGCCGCACGCACCGCGGCGGTACCCGGTCTGATGGGCAGCGCGCTGACGCTGCTGCTGACCGTACGGGGAGGCGTCGAGAGCGCGGGCGGCTCGCTGTCGGTCCTGAACCTGCCCCGCCCGTCGGCCGTGCTGACGTTGCAGGGCCCCCCGCTCCCCGTCCCGGCCGCCGTGACGCTGCTGAGCGCGCTCCCGGCGGTGGCCGCCCTCGCGGCCGCCCGGGGTGCCCGGTCCGGCGCCACAGCACCGGCGCCGCGGGCCTCCTGGCGCCTGGCGGACAGCCGCCGGACGGTGGACTCCCGGCGGCGGGACGGTACGGAGATCCCGCGCCACGCCGCGCTGCGGAGCGCCCTACGGGCGGCCTCCGGCCTGCTGACCGGAACGGCGGGCCTGCTGCTGGAGGCGCATGCGGCGCACAGCACCGGCCGCGGCGCCTGGAAGCCGGCGGAACACCCCGGGGACGTGGCGGGCTCGCAGTTCGCCGCCGGGTGGACGCTCATCGGAGTGGGCCTGGTGGTGGCCGGGCCCGGACTGGTGGCGCTGAGCGGACATCTGCTGGGCGCCGCACGACCGGGCCCGGTGCGGCTGCTGGCCGGGCGCTCACTCGTCCGCGAAGCGTCCTCCCTCGGGCGTCCGCTGGGCGCGCTGAGTGCGATGGCCGCGGCGCTGCTGTCGGTCTTCCGGGCCCACCTGACCGGGGCGTGGGGGCCCGCGCCGAGTCCACTGGTGGGACTCGCCGCAGCTCTGACCGGATGCTGCGCGGCCGCCGCCGCGCTGGCGGCACTCGCCCGGGTCCGGCGCGCCCGTACCCCCGTGCGGGACCTGCTGGACCGCCTGGGGGCGCCGCGGCAACTGGGCCGGGGCGTGGCGCTGCTGCGGGCCGCTGCCACCGCGGCAGTGTGCACGTCGCTCGCGGCGGCTGCCGGTCTGTTCACGGCGCTGCCTTCGGGCTGACTCCTGCGGCTACCGGGCCCGGTCCGAGCCGGACGAAGGGCCCTGGCCGACTCCGGCCTTCCGAGGTGCGGGAGCATGGGGTGCCTCCGGTGCACCCAGCACGACCACCTCCCGCGGGTCGAAGGCGACCCCCACCTCGGCTCCCTCCTGCGGTGCGTCCCGCAAGGTGCAGGCCGCCTGCAGGGGCGGTCCCGCGTCCGGGCGCAGCAGCACAGTGACCGTGGAGGCGTCCCCGCCGCGGAACGTGCGTGCCTCCACCGTGCAGCGCAGCCCCTCCCGAGCCTCCCGCAGCTGCACGCCGCCGGGGCGCACGAGCAGGTGGCCGCCGCCCTGCGGGGTGCTGTCCGGCACGGGCAGCTTCCCCCAGGCCGTGTCCGCGGTCGTGCCCTCGACGGTGGCCGGGGTGATGTTGTCGAACCCCAGGAAGCGGGCGACGAACTCGGAGGCGGGGCGCTGCCAGACCTCCAGCGGGGTGCCCGCCTGGGCGATGCGTCCGCGCTCCATCACCACGACCCGGTCGGCGAGCGCGAACGCCTCCCCATGGTCGTGGGTGACGGCGAGCACCGTCGTACCCAGCCTCCGGAACAGGCCGCGCAGTTCGACGACGAGGCGCTCGCGCAGTCCGCGGTC
Organism: Streptomyces sp. WMMB303; assembly: GCF_029351045.1. Taxonomy (NCBI): domain Bacteria; kingdom Bacillati; phylum Actinomycetota; class Actinomycetes; order Kitasatosporales; family Streptomycetaceae; genus Streptomyces; species Streptomyces sp. WMMB303. Next base: position 5,197,192 of record NZ_JARKIN010000001.1, read on the forward strand.
GAGCTGGCCCAGCGGCTCGTCCAGCATCAGCAGTCTCGGCTCCGGGGCCAGCGCGCGGGCCAGCGCGACACGCTGCTGCTCGCCGCCGGACAGCGCGGTCACCGCCCGCCGCCCCGCGCCCGGCAGCCCCACCAGGTCCAGCAGCTCGGCGACCCGGCGGTCGGTCTCGGCGCGGCCCATGCGGTGCATTCGCGGCCCGAAGCCGACGTTCCCGGCGACGTCGCGCTGCGGGAAGAGCTGGTGGTCCTGGAACATCAGGCCGACGCCCCGGCGGTGCGGCGGCACACCGGTCTGGTCCTGCCCCGACAGCAGCACCCGGCCGCTGCGGACCTCCTGCAGCCCTGCGACGACGCGCAGGAGGGTGGATTTGCCGCTTCCGCTGGGCCCCAGGACGCAGACCGTCTCGTGCGCGGCCACCTCCAGGTCGACCGCGTCCAGCGCGGTCCGCTCGCCGAAGCTCACGGTCACTTCGTCCAGCCGCAGCATCTACAACTCCCTCCGGCCGTCGGTTCGCACCCGCTCCAGCGCGAGCAGTACCCCCGCACAGACGAGCATGAGAAGAGTGCTCAGGGCCATGGCCTGCCCGTAGTGCGCTTCCCCGGCCCGTCCCAGCATCCGGGCCACCGCGACCGGCAGGGTGGGTGCGTCGGGCCGGGCGATGAACACGGTCGCGCCGAACTCGCCCAGCGAGACGGTGAAGGCGAACCCGGCGGCCACCAGCAGCGCGCGGCGCACCAGCGGGAAGTCGACTTCCCGCCAGGCCCGCAGCGGGGAGGCGCCCAGCACGGCCGCGGTCTCCCGCAGCCTCACGTCCACGGCACGCAGCACCGGCAGCATGGTGCGGATGACGAACGGGACGCCGACCAGCGCCTGGGCCAGCGGCACCAGGATCCAGCTCGACCGCAGATCCAGCGGTGGCTCGTCCAGCGCGACGAGGAAGCCGAAGCCGACGGTAACGGCCGAGGTGCCCAGCGGGAGCATCAGCAGCGCGTCGAATCCCCGGACCAGCCGCCCGGCCCGACGGGTGAGGGCGGCCGCGGCCAGCCCGCCCACCACCAGGGCGATGGCCGTCGCCACGGCGGCGTAGGCCAGTGAGTTGCCGATGGCCTCGATGGGCGCGACGACGAAGGTCGCACTGTCGGAGCGGGCACCCAGCGCGCGGAAGAAGGCGAGACCGTATCCGTCCGGTCCCTCCAGTGCCCGCAGGACCAGCACGAGGAGCGGGACGACCGTCAGCACGAGCATCACGCCCAGCACGGTGCCCACCGTCGTCCACTGGCCGGGCCCTGCCGGGCGGCGGGCGGCGTGGTCCGCGGGTACCAGGCTGAGTGCGCTCTCCCGCTTGCGCAGTGCCCAGGCGTGCACGACGAGCAGTGCGGCGACGGCGGCGAGTTGGGTGAGCGTCAGCACGGCGGCGGTCGGCAGGTCCAGCAGGGTGGCCGTCTGCCGGTAGATCTCGACCTCCAGCGTGGCGTACCTCGGCCCGCCCAGGACCTGGATGACGCCGAAGCTGGTGAAGGTGAACAGGAAGACGATCAGCGCGGCGGCCGCCACGGACGGCGCCAGCGCGGGCAGAGTGACCCGCCGCCAGGCGGCGAACCGGCCGGCGCCCAGGACGCGTGCGGCTTCCTCCTGGCGCGGATCGAGCTGGGACCACAGGCTGCCGACGGTGCGCACGACAACCGCGTAGTTGAAGAAGACGTGCGCCAGCAGGATCGCCCACACGCTGGTGTCCAGTCGTACCCCGAACCAGACGTCCAGCGCTCCCTCACGCCCGGCCAGCGCGAGGAAGGCCGAGCCGACGACGACTGTCGGCAGCACGAACGGCACCGTCACCACGGCGCGCAGCAGCCGCTTGCCCGGAAAGTCGAACCTGGCGAACACGTAGGCGCCGGGAAGGGCCAACGCGAGAGTGAGCGCGGTGGAGGCCGCGGCCTGCCACAGCGTGAACCAGAGCACCTGGAGGATGTCGGGATCGCCGAGCACCCGGGCGGTCCGGCCGAAGTGCCAATCGCCGCCCTCGTGCAGCCCCCGGAAGACGATCGCGGCCACCGGGTAGCCGAAGAAGAGCGCGAAGAACGCCGCCGGGACGGCCATCAGCGCGAGCCGCACGCCGGTGCCACCGCCGCCGCGGCGGTCCGCGGCGGCGGACGGTCGCGCGGGCGCGGCGGGGCCGTCCGGGACGCCGGGCGGCACCGGCCCTTCCGGAGAGTCCGGCAGGTCCCGGGCCGCGGCGTCGCGGGCGACTACTTCACGGCGAGCGACGTCCACGTCTTGATCCACTGCTCACGGTGTTCCGCGATCTTCCGCGGGGCGACGGTGGCGGGGTCGTCCACGGTCTCGCCGTACTTGGTGAACAGCTCCGGCAGCCGGGCGTCCTCGCGGACCGGGTTGACGAACATCTTCAGCGGCAGGTCCTCCTGGAACCGCTTGCTGAGCAGGAAGTCCAGCAGCGCCTGCCCGCCCTCGGTGTTCTTCGCGCCGCGGAGCAGCCCGGCGTACTCGGTCTGCCGGAAGCAGGTTCCCTCGGCCACGCCGGTCGGCGCCTGCTCGGGCGGGTTCTTCTCGCCCATGACCTCGGCAGGCGGGCTGGAGGCGTAGGAGACGACCAGCGGTTTGTCGCCCTTGCCCTTGCCCTCGCGGGAGCCGCTGAAGCGGTCGTTGTAGGCCTGCTCCCAGCTTCCTGCGACCTCGGCCCCGTTGGCGCGCAGCTTCTTCCAGTAGTCCTGCCAGCCGTCCTCGCCGAACTCGGCGACGCTCGCCAGCAGGAACGCCAGGCCGGGAGAGGAGGTGGCGGCGTCCTCGGTCACCAGCAGGTCCTTGTAGCGGGGCTTCGCCAAGTCCTGCAGAGTACGCGGCGGGTCGAGCTTCTTGTCGGCGAACCACCGGCGGTCGTAGTTGACGCACACGTCGCCCGTGTCCACCGGGGTGACCCGGTGCTTCTCCGGGTCCGCCTGCAGCCGCTCCGGCACCTTCGCCAGGCCCTCGGCCTCGTAGGGGGCGAAGACGTCCTTGTCCAGCGGGCGGGAGAGGAGCGTGTTGTCGACGCCGAAGAAGACGTCGCCCTGCGGGTTGCCCTTGTTGAGGACCGCCTGGTTCACGGCGGCACCCGCGTCGCCGCCGCGCAGCACCTCGACCTGGTAGCCGCTGCGCTTCTCGAAGTCCTCGAGCACGGACTTCGAGACGGCGAACGAGTCGTGGGTGACGAGGGTGACGGTCTTGGAATCGGCGTTGTCGTCCGCGCCTCCGCAGGCGGTGGCCAGCAGTGCGAGGCTGAGGACAGCGGTGGTTGCGGCGGCAGCCCGCCGCGCGTGCTTCTTCATCAGTGCATCGACTTCCTACCCGGCATGACCCGGGCGAGGTTCGAGGGTCTGCGGCACGTACGGGCGTACGGGCCACACTCTCAGCGCTGTGAGCGCTCCCCTGTCGGCTGTTCGGTTGTACGGGCCGCACCGGGCGGCCCGTTCGAACACTACCAGTCAGGCGTCAGCGTTCGGTCGCCGCGAGCTGGCCGCACGCACCGTCGATCTCCTGACCCCGGGTGTCCCGTACGGTCACGGGCACACCGTGCGACTCCAGCGTCCGCACGAATGCGGCCTCGTCCTCGGGACGGGAAGCGGTCCACTTGGAACCGGGCGTCGGATTGAGCGGGATGAGGTTGACGTGCACCCGCTTGCCCTTGAGCAGCCGGCCCAGCAGATCGGCACGCCACGCCTGGTCGTTGATGTCCTTGATCAACGCGTACTCGATGGAGACCCGGCGTCCGGACCTGGCCGCGTACTCCCATGCGGCGTCGAGCACCTCCCGCACCTTCCACCGGGTGTTGACCGGCACCAGGGTGTCCCGCAGTTCGTCGTCGGGCGCGTGCAGGGAGAGCGCCAGCCGGCATTTGAAGCCCTCGTCGGAGAAGCGCAGCATCGCGGGTACGAGACCGACCGTGGAGACGGTGATGCCGCGCTGGGACAGCCCGAGACCGTCCGGCTCGGGATCGGTCAGCCTCCGGATGGCGCCGACCACCCGCTTGTAGTTGGCCAGCGGCTCGCCCATCCCCATGAAGACGATGTTCGACAGCCGTGCCGGCCCGCCGGGCACCTCGCCGTCCCGCAGGGCGCGCATCTCGTCGACGATCTGGTGGACGATCTCCGCGGTGCTCAGGTTCCGGTCCAGGCCGGCCTGGCCCGTGGCGCAGAACGGACAGTTCATCCCGCAGCCGGCCTGCGAGCTGATGCACATGGTGACCCGGTCCGGGTACCGCATCAGGACGGACTCCACGAGCGTCCCGTCGTGCAGCCGCCACAGCGTTTTGCGCGTGGCGTCGTCGTCGCAGCTGATGTGCCGCACCACGCTCATCAGGTCGGGCAGCAGCCCGGACGCCAGCTTCTCGCGGGCGGCGGCAGGGATGTCGGTCCACTGTTGCGGGTCGTGCGCCAGCCGCGCGAAGTAGTGCTGCGAGAGCTGCTTGGCGCGGAAGGGCTTCTCGCCGAGCTCCGCGACCGCCGCACGGCGGTCCTCGGGAGCGAGATCGGCAAGGTGGCGGGGCGGCTTCTTGGCGCCGCGCGGGGCGACGAACGTGAGTTCTCCGGGTGCAGGCATAGCCGTACCAGTGTCGCAGATCATTTTGGCGGGCCGCTGGTCAGCGGGGCAGGGCGGCAGTCCCCGGTCAATCGGCCCCGCCGGGCCCCGGGGCCCTGCCGTCGCGCGGTCCTGATCGGTCGAGGCGGGCTCAGCCCGCGCCGACGAAGACGACCAGCAGCAGCCAGACAACCGGCGCGGTCGGCAGCAGCGAGTCGAGCCGGTCCATGATGCCGCCGTGCCCGGGCAGCAGGGTCCCCATGTCCTTGATGCCCAGGTCCCGCTTCATCATCGACTCGCCCAGATCGCCCAGGGTGGCGCTGACCGCTACCGCGAGGCCCAGCAGCAGGCCCTGCCACCAGCGACCGTCGTCGATCAGGAACTGCGTGCACAGGGCGCCCGCCGCCATGGCGAAGGCCACCGCGCCGACCAGCCCCTCCCGGGTCTTGCCGGGGCTGATCCGGGGGGCCAGCTTGTGTCGCCCGAACCGCCAGCCCACCGCGTAGGCGCCGGTGTCGCTGACCACGGTGAGGATCAGGAACGTCAGTACCCGCCAGGGTCCGTCGTCCGCCGCCAGCATCAGGGCGACGAAGGTGGCGAGGAAGGGCACGTAGAAGGCGGCGAAGAGGGCCGCCGTCACATCCCGCAGGTAGTCGGCCGCAGGCTGCGTCATGCGCCAGGCCAGCACCGTCAGAGCTGTGAGCGCCATGGCGATCCAGGCACCCTCCGCGCCCCGCAGATAGCCGGCGATCGTCATGGCCGCGCCGCCGAGCGCCAGCGGCACCAGCGGGACCTGGATCCCCTTGCGCTCCCGCAGCCGCGAGGTCAGTTCCCAGAGCCCGACGACGACCGCCAGCACGATGACGCCGAGAAAGGCCGGCTTGTAGAAGAACAGCGCAGCCAGGATGACGACGCCGAGGCCCAGACCGACCCCTATCGCCGCGGGCAGGTCCCGCCCGGCGCGCTTCCTGCCCCCCTCTGCAGCTGCGGTCGTTTCGGGCTGCCGAGGGGTGTGGGGCGGTTCCGGTCCGTCCTGGCCGTGCCGCGCGCCGGAGGGACCGGCGGGATCTGTGGGGCCGGGGCCGTCGGGGCCGCGCCGGCGGGCACGGCCGTCTTCAGCGTCACCGGGGCTCCCGGGGTCGGGTGCAATGGGCATACGCCGAGTCTGCGACGCGTCGCCGCCCACATCGTGCACGGGGACGCTCACGTCGTGGGCGGACACCGGACCATCGCCCGGGCGGGGCATCGCCGCGGGTGCGGCGGAGCCCTGCTCGGGAGGGCCCCAGTAGCCCGCGTCCGGTTGCGGCGCTCCCCAGGAAGAGTCGTTCACAGATAGCAGCCTTCGACCTCGGACCTTGGGACGGTGGGCTCAGACTTCGAGCAGCTCGGACTCCTTGTGCTTGAGCAGCTCGTCCACCTGTGCGACGTACTTGGAGGTGGTGTCGTCGAGTTCCTTCTCGCCCCTGCGGCCCTCGTCCTCACCGACCTCGCCGTCCTTGATGGCCTTGTCCATGGTCTCCTTGGCCTTGCGCCGAATGCTCCGGATGGAGATCTTGGCGTCCTCGCCCTTGGCCTTGGCGACCTTGATGTACTCCCGGCGGCGTTCCTCGGTCAGCTCGGGGAACGTCACCCGGATGATATGGCCGTCGTTCGACGGGTTGACGCCCAGATCCGAGTCGCGGATGGCCTGTTCGATGTTGCGCAGCGAGCTCTTGTCGAACGGGGTGACCACCGCCATCCGGGGCTCCGGTACGGAGAACGACGCGAGCTGGTTGATCGGCGTCATCGTGCCGTAGTACTCGGCCACGATCTTGTTGAACATCGCCGGGTGCGCACGGCCGGTGCGGATAGCGGCGAAGTCCTCCTTGGCGACGACGACCGCCTTCTCCATCTTTTCCTCGGCTTCGAGGAGGGTCTCTTCGATCACCACGTGCTCCTGGTTCGATGAATGAGCCTGACTGCTTCATCCGGGGCTGTGAGCTGACGGCCGCCCCGCGGGCCGCCCCGGCCCCCGCGATGCCCTGCTGCCTGCACGGTGTCCGACCGGCAGGCTGTTGTCCATCCCCGTACCGGGCCGTTCCGGCGCCACGGTGTTGCCGTCGGCGCCTGCCGACCGGTGGCCGGCAGCCCGGCCGGATCCGCGGATCCGCCGACCGGGCCGCTGCCGGGTCCGGGTTCGGAGCCGGATTGGGGGCCGGTCAGGGCCGGGTGCCCTGGTTGCTGACCAGGGTGCCGATCTTCTCACCCTTGACGGCGCGGCCGATATTGCCCTCGGCCAGCAGCTCGAAGACGAGAATCGGCAACTTGTTGTCCCTGCAGAGCGTGATCGCGGTCATGTCGGCGACCTTGAGATCGCGGGTGATGACCTCGCCGTACTCGAGCGCGTCGAACTTCACCGCCGCGGGGTTGCGCGCCGGGTCGGAGTCGTAGACGCCGTCCACACCGTTCTTGCCCATGAGCATCACCTCGGCGTTGATCTCCAGAGCACGCTGGGCGGCCGTGGTGTCGGTGGAGAAATAGGGCATCCCCATACCCGCACCGAAGATGACGACGCGGCCCTTCTCCAGGTGGCGGATCGCACGGAGCGGGATGTACGGCTCGGCGACCTGCCCCATCGTGATGGCGGTCTGCACTCGCGAGTCGATGCCCTCCTTCTCCAGGAAGTCCTGGAGTGCCAGGCAGTTCATCACGGTGCCGAGCATGCCCATGTAGTCCGAGCGCGCGCGGTCCATACCGCGCTGCTGGAGCTCGGCCCCCCGGAAGAAGTTGCCGCCGCCGATGACGACAGCCATCTCGGCCCCGTCCTGGACGACCGAGGCGATCTCCCGGGCCATCTTGTGCACGACGTCGGGGTCGACACCGAGTCCGCCGCCACCGGCGAACGCCTCGCCGGAGAGCTTCAGCAGGAAGCGCCGTCGGCCGTCGCTGTCGTTGTCGGTGTCATTGCTGCTCATGGAGATCTCCTCGTGCACATACGAAAGAGGCCATTGCCGTCGGATCCTCGCGGTTCCCTCTGCGGCAATGGCCTCCTCGTCACAACTGCCCTGTGCCCGACCTTATCGGGCCCGGGCCGGTTCCGGGCGCGCTACCCGGTGTGCTCCACCTCCGAGCGAGCGGAACCGGCCTGCGCGGGATGCGTCGGGAACGGGGTCCTCAGGCACCGACGCGGAAGCGGGCGAAGCGCTTCAGCGACACACCGGCCTCGTCCAGGACCTTCTGCACGGACTTCTTGTTGTCCTTGGCGAAGGGCTGGTCCAGGAGGGTGTTCTCCTTGAAGAAGCCGTTGACCCGGCCCTCGATGATCTTCGGCAGGGCGGCCTCGGGCTTGCCCTCCTCGCGGGCCGTCTCCTCGGCGATGCGGCGCTCGTTGGCGACCGTCTCCTCCGGGATGTCCTCGCGGGTCAGGTACGCCGGGGCGAAGGCGGCGATGTGCTGCGCGACGTCCTTGGCGATCTCCTCGTTCGCGGCGTCCAGCTCGACGAGCACACCGACCTGCGGGGGCAGGTCCGGGCTGGTGCGGTGCAGGTAGGAGCCCACGAAGGCGCCGGAGAACTGCGCGAAGCGGTCCAGCACGATCTTCTCGCCGAGGCTGGCGTTGGCCTCGTCGACGTACGCCTGCACGGTCTTGCCGGACTCGATCTCGGAAGCGAGCAGCGCGTCGATGTCGGCCGGCGAGGTGGCCTCGATGTGCGCCGCGATGGCCTCGGCGGCGGCGAGGAACTTCTCACCCTTGGCGACGAAGTCCGTCTCGCACTTGAGCTCGACCAGCACACCGGTGGCGTTGTCGGCGGCGATGCGGGTGATGACCGCGCCGTTCTCGGCGGTGCGGCTCTCGCGCTTGGCCACGCCCTTCTGGCCCTTGACGCGCAGGACCTCGACGGCCTTGTCGACGTTGCCCTCGGCCTCGTCCAGCGCCTTCTTGCAGTCCATCATGCCGGCGCCGGTCAGCTCCCGGAGCTTCTTGACGTCGGCGGCGGTGTAGTTCGCCATGGTCTGTGAATCTCTTCTCGGAAAGTCGGTGAGGTTGGTTCGGAGTCACACGGGACCGGCTCAGCTCACGGCTGGACGGCGGGGGCACCCGGCCCCCGCCGTCCCACCGCGGACCTGTGGGCCCACGTGATCCACGTGACCCGTGGGTCAGCCCTGCTGCTCGGCGGGGGCCGCCGCCTGCTCGTCCTCGGCAGCGGTACCGGCGGCCTCAGCGGCGGGCTGAGCCTCGGCCTCGGCCTCGGCGGGCTTCTCCGCCTCGGCAGCCGGCTTCTCGGCGGCCTTCTCGCCCTCGAGGAGGTCACGCTCCCACTCGGCCAGCGGCTCACCGGCGGCCTTCTCGCCCTTGCTCTCGCCGGAGCCCCCGGACGAACGGGCGATGAGGCCCTCCGCCACGGCGTCCGCGATCACGCGGGTCAGCAGAGTGACGGAGCGGATCGCGTCGTCGTTGCCCGGGATCTTGTAGTCGACCTCGTCGGGGTCGCAGTTGGTGTCGAGGATCGCCACCACCGGGATGTTGAGCTTGCGCGCCTCGCCGACGGCGATGTGCTCCTTCTTGGTGTCCACGATCCAGACGGCGCTGGGCACCTTCTGCATCTCGCGGATACCACCGAGGGTCTTCTCCAGCTTGGCCTTCTCGCGGGAGAGGACCAGCAGCTCCTTCTTGGTGAGGCCGGAGGCGGCCACGTCCTCGAAGTCGATCTGCTCCAGCTCCTTGAGGCGCTGCAGCCGCTTGTAGACCGTCGAGAAGTTGGTGAGCATGCCGCCGAGCCAGCGCTGGTTCACGTAGGGCATACCCACGCGGGTGGCCTGCTCGGCGATGGCCTCCTGGGCCTGCTTCTTGGTGCCGACGAACATGATGGAGCCGCCGTGGGCGACGGTCTCCTTGACGAACTCGTAGGCGCGGTCGATGTACGACAGCGACTGGAGCAGGTCGATGATGTAGATGCCGTTGCGCTCGGTGAAGATGAAGCGCTTCATCTTCGGGTTCCAGCGACGGGTCTGGTGCCCGAAGTGGACGCCGCTCTCCAGCAGCTCCCGCATCGTGACGACGGCCATGGCCGTTCTCCTTGGTGTACTCGGTTGTCGTCAGCGGAGGCCGGACGCCCCCGCTTGCCTGACGCCCCGACGCGCCGCCCGGAGGGTTCCGGCGTGGAGACCGGGACCGTTCCTGGGACCGAGATGCGCGGCCACCGGGTGAGGGTGGCGGGGCGTGCGAAGTCAGCCCGGTCACCCGGGCCGCACCAGCAGTGTACGGGACCGCGGAGGGGCGCCGCGCCCGCCGGGGGCCGGGCGCCGTACCGCGGGCGTCGGGCACCGAAGGTCCGCGGGGGACCGGGGCGCGGAGTCGGTTCCGGGGCCGGACGCCGCCCGGCGCGGGCCCCTCGCACGGATGACGAGCGCGGAAGGCCAGCAGCCGCTCCCCGTGCCGCCCGGCGCCCTCACCTCCGGCGCCACACCCCGATCCCCTCATCGGGGTGACGGAGCTGTCCACAATCGGCCGGTTGTCCACAGCCCCGGACCATGATCCCCGCGCAACGGCGAACCGGGTCACCGTTCTGCCATGGAACAGCCTCCCTTCCCCGGCGACGACTCGGGCCGCGCCCTCCCGGTCTCGCGGCCTTCCCGTTCCCGCGCTCCGCACCGACGGGGAGCGCGACGGGGAGCGGCCCGCGCCGCCGGGCACGCGGCGCGGGCCGTTCTCCTGCTGGGGCTGCTGGGGCTGCTGGTCCTGCTGAGCTCCCTTCCCGATGTGAGCACGATGACCGCACCCGCCGCGGCCCGCGCGGTGGAGCCGTCCGCCGCCACGGATGCCCGCGAGGCCGTGAGAGCGGGGGGCGGGCCGAGCCACGCGTCCGGAGACCGCGATCCCCCGGGCCGGGAAGCGGACCTCCCGGTGGCCGGGCGGGCCTGGCCGGTCCGGGGAAGAGGCGGTGCCGGGAGGCCGCTGGTGCTGCGCGGCTGGGATCCACCGCCCGAACCGTGGTCGGCGGGCCACCGCGGGGTCGACCTCGCCTCCGGCGCCGGGCAGCCCGTACGCGCGGTGGCGGCGGGCCGGGTCTCGTTCGCCGGACGGGTCGCGGGGCGGTGGGCGGTCTCCATCGAGCTCAGCGGCTCGGGACGGCCTCCGCTGCGGACGACGTACCAGCCGGTGCGGCCCTCCGTGCACAAGGGCGAGCAGGTGCGGGCCGGTCAGCGGGTGGGCACACTCCTGCGCGGCACTCACTGTCCGCGCACGTGCCTGCACTGGGGGCTGCTGCGGGGCAAGCGCTATCTCGACCCGCTCTCCCTGCTGCCCGCCGCGCTCCTTGGCGGACCCTCCCGGCTGCTGCCCGTCCGCGGAGTGCCGGTACCGGACGAGGGCAGCGCCCCGGGGCGGCGGGAATCGGCGGACAGCGGACCGGGCCGGGTGCCGCAGGCCGCTGCCACCGACAGAGACAGCCCGGCCGCCGGCCTGGGCGCCTCGGCTCTCGCGCTGGGCGCGCTGTGGGCGCACCGGCGGCTGAACGGCAGGTCCGGGGCAAGGCCGCGGGCCGCGGGCGGTGGCCGATCGGCCGGATGCCGGGAGGCGGAAGGACCGCCTCCCACCGACCGCCTGTCCGCGGTCAGCCGCGGACGCCGTTCAGCGCCATGGAGACGGCGGCCTCGGCGATCTGCTCCGGGTCCTCGGCGGCTCCCAGCTCGATACGACGCACCCCCGCGTCCACGACGCCCTGCAGCAGCACGGCGACGAGACGGGGCCGGGCGTGGCCGAGCTCGCCGAGCGCCTCGACGACCATCGAGATCAGCCCGCCATGTGCGGCGCGGATCCGCTCGCGCGCCCCTCCATCCAGTTCACCCGCGGAGATCGCGACGACGGCGCGGTGGCGGCGGTCCCCGACCAGGGCCAACTGCCTGCGGACGTATGCCTCGACCTTGCCCCCGGGTGTCGGTGCGGCCCGCATGGCCGACTCGACCTCGGCTGCCCACACCGGGAAGTCGGCAGCGCACAGCTCTTCGACGACCGCGGCACGGGAGCGGAAGTACTCGTAGACGGAGGAGCGCGCCAAGCCGGTGCGCTGCGCGAGGGCGGGGAAGGTCAGGGCTTCCGTACCGCCCTCGGACAGCAGTGACCTGGCGGCGTCCAGCAGGGCCGCGCGCTGCATCGTCCGGTGCTCGGCCACGGAGGCCGCTCGAATCCTGGGCACGACCCCAGCTTAAGGAGGGACGGTCGAAAGTTGCACGGGTCCCGTGCGACCGGCTGGGTCAGCGTCCCGCGTCGGCGAGCTTGGCCCGCAGTTGCAGAACCGATTTGGTGTGGATCTGGCTGACCCTGCTCTCCGTGACCCCGAGCACCTGACCGATCTCGGCGAGGGTGAGACCTTCGTAGTAGTAGAGGGTGACCACCGTCTTCTCCCGTTCGGGGAGGGTGTTGATGGCCCGTGCCAGCAGCCGCCGCAGCTCCCGGTCCTCGGCAACCTCGACGGGGTTGTCGGCTGCGGTGTCCTCCAGCGTGTCCACCAGAGACAGCCGGTCGCCGCCGTCCCCTCCGACGTGCAGCAGTTCCTCCAGAGCCACCACGTTGGCCAGGGACAACTGGCTGAAGACGCCGTGCAGTTCCTCCGTCTCGATGCCCATCTCCTCGGCGACTTCCGACTCGGAGGGGCTCCGCCTGAGCCGGGCCTCGAGGGTGGCGTAGGCACGCTCCACGGCGCGGGCCTTCTGCCGTACCGACCGGGGGATCCAGTCCAGCGCCCGCAGTTCGTCGATCATCGCGCCCCGGATGCGGGTGATGGCGTAGGTCTCGAACTTGATGGAGCGGGAGGGGTCGAACTTCTCGATGGCGTCGATGAGTCCGAAGATCCCCGAGGAGACGAAGTCGGCCTGCTCGACATTGGACGGCAGGCCGACGCTCACCCGGCCCGCGACGTACTTGACCAGCGGCGAATAGTGCAGGATGAGCTGTTCGCGCAGCCCGCTGTCCGCTGTGGCCTTGTAGGACCGCCAGAGTTCATCCAGCGAGCTGGGCGCAGTCCTGGGCGTATCGTCGTCGACCACGAGGCGCGCGGCTGCGGCGGCCGCTGCGGCGGTGCGGTCGGGCCCGGAGATGTGCTGAGGCATACGTCGCCTTGAGCCGTTCTGCTGGGTAGTGGTGGTCTGTCGGTGCGGAAGCGTGAGTCTGATTGCGAGATGGTGTGAGCGTAGCGTGACCGCGACGTCGCGGTAAGCGACGTCCTGGTTCCTTCCCGGCGTCGGCATGCTCCTTTCCGCGGTTGTTCGGCGGCACGGGAGGCGGACGCGGCGCGGATGACCGGGCACGGGGCCGGGGTGACCTGCCCCGCGGGACCCGCGCCGCCCCGGTGAGCGCGCACGGCTCACCCTTTCACCCGATAGCCCCAGGTCAAGGACCGCCTCATCACCCGATGGGGTGCCCCTTGCCCAGTGCGGTCAACTGCCATCCCTCACCGTCGCGTTCGACGAAGCCGAGCGCCCGCAGTTCGTGGAGGCGTGCGAGGACTTCGCGCGGCGGCACACCCGCGGAAGACGCGATGCGGGAGAGCTCGCCCGTTCCCCGGCCGGGGAGCGCTTCCAGTACCCGCGTCGCACCGGGGCTCAACGCGTCCCTCGGCACCGCCGGTGCCCGGCGCTCGGGAGCCAGCTCACCGACCATCCCCACCTGTTCGATCACTTCGTCGGCATCGGTGACCACTGTGGCCTCGCCCCGCAGGAGTTCGTGGACACCCTGGGAGAGTCCGGAGGTGACCGGACCGGGCAGGCCCATCAGTTGCCGCCCCAGCGCCAGGGCGCGGCGCGCCGTGACCAGCGCTCCGCTGCGCAGGGCCGCCTCCACCACGACCGTTCCCCGGGTGAGCGCGGCGATCACCCGGTTCCGCAGCACGAATCTGCTGCGGGTGGGGTGGTCACCGGGCGGCAGCTCCGCGATCAGCAGGCCGCGCTCTCCCATCGCTCGGATCAGCTCCTGGTTGCCCGGTGGATAGGCGACGTCGGCACCGCAGGCCAGAACCCCCGCGGTCGGCCCCCGGACGGCCAGAGCCCCGCGATGGGCAGCGGCGTCGATGCCGTAGGCGGCGCCCGACACCACGGTCCATCCGCGTTCGGCGAGCCCCGCACCGAGCGCGGCGGCGGAGTGCGCACCGTACTCGGTACACGCGCGGGCGCCGACGACGGCCACCGAGCGCAGCGCCCACAACCGGAGGGAGGGCTCACCCTTCAACCACAGCCCGAACGGTGCGGCGTGGCCCAAGTCGTCCAGCTGACGGGGCCATTCGGAGTCCCCCGGGCAGACGAAACGGCCGCCGCTCGCGGCGATGGCTTCCAGGTCCGCATGCGGCCGCGCCCGTGCGGCCCGCAGCTTCAGTCCCGCCCACCGCCGCTCTCTCCTGCCGCTGAGCGGTCGACCACTCCCGCTCAGCGCCGCCACCACCGCGCATGCGCCGTGCGCGGCCAGCCACCTTCCGACGAGTTCGTCGCCCGGCTCCGCGATACGGGTGAGGGCCGCCCGTGCGAGGCGCTCGGACTCCTCGGGAGCCTGCCCCGGCCGGACCGGGCCCGGCAGCCCGGCGGCCGTGGGGGGCGCCGCTCGGGCACCCGGCTCCGCAGCGGGCGGCCCGTGCTCCGGGGCGGCCGGGGGCGGGGAGGTATCGGGGCCGGCACGCTCTGCCCCCGGCCGCGGGTGCCCGGCGGTCATACGGGAACCTCCGCGGTCGGGGAGCCCCGGCGAATGCCGGTCCTCAACTCCAGGGCGGCGTGGACGTCGTCACGGGTGGGCCGAGGGTGTCCCGCCAGGTCGGCGACGGTCCAGGCGACCCGCAGCACCCGGTCGAGGCCGCGCGCGGTGAGCAGTCCGCGCTCCAGGTCTTCCTCGGCGTCGGCGAGCGCTCCGGGGACCGCTGGATGGCGGGTGCGCAGTTCGTGCCCGGGGACCTCGCTGTTGGTCTCCCACGGCGTCTCGGCGTACCGCACCGCGGCGCGCTCCCGCGCCTCCTGGACCCGGGCGGCCACCACACGGGTGGACTCCACGCGGCCGTCCACCGCGGCCAGCTCGGAGCGGGCCGGCGGCGCCACGGTGACCCGCAGGTCGACACGGTCCAGCAGGGGCCCGGAGAGCCGCGCCCGGTAGCGGCGTACCGCGGAGGGCCTGCACTCGCACCCGCCACCGACGCTGCCGTGCCGTCCGCAGGGACACGGGTTGGCGGCCAGCGCCAGCAGGAAGCGGGCCGGCATCCGCATCATTCCGGCGGCCCGCGCCACCAGGACGTGCCCCGACTCCAGCGGCTGCCGCAGCGCGTCCAGGACCTGCGCACCACATTCGGCTGCTTCGTCCAGAAAGAGCACTCCATTATGGGCCAGGGAGACCGCGCCGGGGCGGGGCAGGCCGGAGCCGCCGCCGACGAGTGCGGCCATGGTGGCCGAGTGGTGCGGGGCGCAGTAGGGCGGCCTGGCGACCAGCGGCTGTCCGCCGGGCAGGGCGCCCGCAACCGAGTGCACGGCGGTGGCCTCGAGCGACTCTTTTCTGCTGAGCGGGGGCAGCAGCCCGGGCAGTCGTTCTGCCAGCATCGTCTTACCCGCGCCGGGTGGCCCCTTGAAGTAGAGGTGATGCCGACCCGCGGCGGAGATCTCCAGGGCGTGCCGGGCGCTGTGCTGCCCCGCCACGTCGGCGAGGTCCACGGGACGCTCTTCGCCGAGCAGGCCGGTGAGACCCGGTGCCGCGGGGGGCCCGGTGAGCCCGGCGCGGGCGGCGCCGGGCAGTACTCCGTCGGTGCCCTCGGGTTCCTCGGGAACCGGTTCGTCGGCCAGCACGGCGATGAGTCGGCGCAGGCTGCGCACCCCGAGCACGGAGACGTCGGGGACCAGCGCGGCCTCCGCCGCGTTCTGCTCGGCGACGACCACCTGCCGGTATCCCGCGTCGGCTGCGGCCAGCACGGCGGGGAGGACTCCGCGGACCGGCAGCACCCGGCCGTCAAGACCCAGCTCCCCGATCATCACCACCTCGGCGGTCTGCCGCGGGTCGAGGCGTTCGGCCGCGGCGAGGACGGCGCAGGCGACGGCGATGTCGAAGCCGCTGCCGCCCTTGGGCACCGAGGCGGGGCTGAGGCCGACGGTGAGCTTCTTCTGCGGCCAGGGCACTCCGGAGTTCACCACCGCGGCCCGGACCCGGTCCCGGCTCTCGGTGAGGCTCTTGTCGGGCAGCCCCACCAGGGTGAAGGCCGCGACACCCGGTTCCAGGTCGGCCTGGACCTCGACCAGCACGCCTTCGACCCCGACGAGTGCGACGGCGCAGGTGCGGGCGAAGGCCATCAGCCGATCCCCCGGACATGCTCCACGACGGGCGCGCCTCGGCCGGGCAGGACGATGCCGACCAGGTCGATGCGCACTCCACCGGTGGGCGGGCGGCCGTAGCGCGCGATCCAGCGCTCGGAGAGCCAGCGCCCCGCCAGCCGCCGCAGCCGGGCCGTCCGCGCCGGCGGCAGGCTGCCCATAGGGGTCTGGAACGGTACGGCCCTGCGGGTCTTGACCTCGCAGATCACAATCGCATCGGCGTCCCGCGCGACGATGTCGATCTCGCCCTCGGCGCAGCGCCAGTTGCGTTCCAGGACCGCCATGCCCGCTTCGCGCAACCGGCGCGCCGCCAGGTCCTCTCCGTACCGGCCCAGGGCGCCCCTCGCGCAGGCGGGCCTGCGCCGGTCCTCACGCCGACCCGGGTCCGGGCCGCCCCGCGGGCTCCGGCCGCCCGGGCGTTCCCCTGCCGGCTGCGGGGTGCGGGGACGTGCGGTGTCAGCTCCGTTGTGTGTTTCGCCGGTGTTCATCACGGCACCACCTCCGGACACCGACTGTGACGGCGCCTGAGGCAGTTCGGGGATCTTGCTCGTTTTCTGTGGAGAACCCGGCAAATGTGGATATCCCCGTCACCTTCACGAGTGAGTGCTCAGCGGAGCCCTCAGCAAAGCGTCCCCGTGGCACCGGACCCGTTGCCGGGTCGCGTGCCACGGGGACGCCATGGGACGCGGGGACGCGTCGCCGGGCCGGATGCCGCAAGGGCACGGAGCGGTTCAGCTCTTGAACCCGGAGTCCTCCGGCAGATCGAGTTCGCTCTTGTTGAGCTCCTCGATGTTGACGTCCTTGAACGTCAGGACGCGTACCTGCTTGACGAAGCGGGCCGGTCTGTACATGTCCCAGACCCAGGCGTCCGCCATCGACACCTCGAAGAAGACCTCCCCCTGCACCGAGTGGACCTGCATCTCGTAGTCGTTGGTGAGGTAGAAGCGCCGGTCGGTCTCGATCACGTATTTGAACAGTCCGACGACGTCTCTGTACTCCCTGTAGAGCTTGAGCTCCATCTCGGTCTCGTACTTCTCGAGGTCCTCGGCGCTCATGGCATGTTCCCCTTCAGCCGTGCGTCCCCCCATTGTGCGTCACCCCGAGCGGCGTCGGGCCGAAGTCGCGCGGCGCCGCGCAAGTGGTCCGTACGCCGCCCCGCCCAGCACCAGGACGGCCCCCACAAGCACGGCGGTCAGTGCCAGCGGAAGCGGACCACGATCGGAGGTGCCCCCGGGCATGTCGGCGAAGCCGCTCGGCTCCGGAAGCATTCCGGCCGCGCTCCCGGGCCAGGCTATGGCGGCGACCCGGGCCTGGACGGCGGAGCGTGGCACGGCACCGTGGTCGGCGTCCTCAAGGTGCACCCGCGAGTCGAGGGATGCCTGCCTGTTGTCCCCCAGCAGGAAGAGTTTTCCCTCAGGCACCCGGGTGGGTTCGAACGCCCGCTGGGAGTCGTCACCCCGGGTATGCAGATACGACTCGTCGACGGGCCGGCCGTTGACGGTGAGCCGGCCCTCCCGGTCGCAGCACGCGACCTTGTCCCCGCCGACGCCCACGACGCGCTTGACCATGGGCACCGTGCCCCAGACCGAGTCCTGGAAGACGACGACGTCCCCCCGCCGCACCTCGTCGCCGTCCACCCGCTCGGCGAGCACCCGGGCACCGGCCTGCACCGTGGGGTCCATGGAGTCGGTGGGCACCGTGTAGGGCTTGTAGAGGACGGCGCCCCAGACGAAGCCGCCGAGGAAGAGCACACACCCGAGGGCCACAGCCGCTCCGGAGATTCGGTCACCCAGGCGGCCGCGGCCCTCGTCGGCACGTTCTGCCTTGCTCACTTCCGTACTCCCGGCTCTTGCGCAACGGACCCGACAGCCTGCATCGGCGCAGACCGCTGACCCTACCGGGCGGTACTCGAGGTCGTCAGCCCTCGCGGGATGCGGACTGCGCGACAGGGCGCGCATGCCGCAGTTGCGTCCGCCGACGCCGCCAGAGCACCAGCGGAACAGCGCCCGCGAGGCCGACAGCGCCCGGCGCGGCGCTCAGCGCGCGCGACTGCACGCCCTTCTGGTCGTAGGTCTCGGGGACCGGCAGCGTGCCCCAGCGGTTGATCGGCCACGCCTTGACGATGGCCCGTCCCACCACCTGCTTCTCGGGGACGAAGCCGTCTCCTGGCTGGTTCTGGTGGTAGCGGGAGTCGAGGGAGTCCTGGCGGTGGTCGCCCATCACCCACAGCTTGCCCTTCGGGACCTTCAGCGGCCCGAACGGCTTGTCGTCGCACGGGGTGTTGCCCGGGTAGACGTACGAGGACTCGTCCAGCGCCGTGCCGTTGACCCGGATCTTGCCGCCCTTCTTGCACTCCACCGTGTCCCCGCCGACCGCGATGACCCGCTTGATCAGGTCCTTCTCGTTGGCCGAGGGCATCAGGCCGATGAAGCTGAGCGCGGTCTGCAGGAAGTTCTCCTCGACGTGCGCCTCGGGGAGCCAGCCGCCCGGGTCGTGGAAGACGACGACCTCGCCGCGCTCCGGGGTCGCTCCGAACCACGGCGTCAGCTTGTCCACCAGCACCCGGTCACCGCGCTGAAGCGTGTCCTGCATCGAGTCGGAGGGGATGGAGAACGCTTGGACCAGGAATGTCTTGATGATCAGGGCGAGGATGAGCGCGATACCGATGAGCATCGGCAGCTCTTTCCAGAACGGGCGCTGCTTCTTCGCGGCCTTCTTGTCGTCCGGCTCCCCGGCTTCTCCGGACGGGTCCGCCGCCTCGGCCGTTCCGTCCGGGTCCGGTGCCTCGTGCTGCGGCTTCGCCCCGGAGGTCCACGGGCCGTCCCCGTCCGCCCCTGAGCCGGCCGCCGTCCCGTCGGTCTCCGCCGTCACGCTGTCACTCCCTCTTTCCACGGCCGGTGCTTCTGCGTCGCCCGTCCTGCCGTCCGCACCCGGACCTCCGTCCTCCGGGTACCCGGATCCGGACCGCGTACCGACCGCCAAATCCCCCACATCCACTCCTCACGCCGCGCATTCGCCTGTCCCGCCAGCGGTACAGGCCCACCATTCCCATAACGAGCGGAAGTTCCGCGGAGAACGGCAGTTGCGCCACCCGATTGTCCCGGTTCATCTGCAGGGAGACGGCTCCGCCACCGGGGTCGGGGACGGAGGCGTACACTCCGGGCTCTTCCAACCGTCTCCAGTGGTCGAACGGCCACGCGATGACGACAGCCTTACCAACGATTCGGTCTTCTCCGATCGTTCCTCGATTCGAATCCTTCAGGTGATAACGCGAGTCGGCGGAGTTGGCGCGATGGTCACCCATCACGAAGACACGTCCTGCGGGGACGTTGACCGTGAACTTCATCCGGGAGGGCTTGTTGCCCGGGTGAAGATAGGGCTCGTTCAGCGGCGTGCCGTTGACGGTGACGCGCCCCTGCTTGTCGCAGCAACGCACCGTGTCCCCACCGACGGCGACGACCCGTTTGATCAGATCCTGCTCGTCGTCCGAGGGCAGCAGTCCGATGAACGTGAGCAGTTCCTTGCCCTGCTTGATCCCGACTGGCGCGCCATCCGGCTTCTTCTTCTCGTTCTCCAGCCAGCCGCCCGGGTCCTGGAACACGACCACGTCCCCACGGTGCGGCTCGGCACCGAACCACGGTGTGAACTTGTCCACCAGCACCCGGTCCCCGATCCGGATGGTCTGCTCCATGGAACCCGACGGGATCACGAACGCCTGCACGAGAAAGGTCTTCAGCACCCACGCGATCAGCAGCGCGACGCAGACGAGGAGCGGGAATTCCTTGGTCGCGGAGAGCCTGCGCCGACGCTGGATGCGCTTGGCGGCGCGCCTGCGATCGGCCCTGCCCTGACCGGGGCGGCGTAGCGGCGGCGCCTCGGAGGCCGGATCCGCCGGCTCGGCGGCGTGAGCGGGCTCTTCGCGGAGTGTGGCGTCAGCGAGTCCCTCGGCATCGGCGGCCCCGGCGTTCCGGGGCCCGGGCGCCGGTTCACCGGGCAGGCCCTGACCGGCCGGGGGCGGGGGCGGGGCGGGGCCCGGGGCGCCGAACGGCTGGGAGCGGCCCCAGGGCTCCGCCCGGGCGTCGGGGCCCGTGTAGTCGTAGGGCTCCGTGTACGGGTAGTCGGCGCCGGGCGGCGACGCGCCGCCGATGGCACCGGGCCCCGGGCCGTGCGGTCGGCCGGGCCTCCCGCCGGGTCCGCCGTACGCACCGTGACCGGCGGGCGCGCCATGGCCGCCGTGCTGGTCGCAGGCCCCGTCGGCGCCACGCGCTCCGGCGCCCGGCGCACCGAATCCGGCGTCGCCCGGGGAGCCCTCGGGATCAGTCATGGCCACTGCCCGTGCCGGACGGCACCGATCCGATGCGGCTCGGCGGCCAGCCGAGCCAGTCGGCCCGCCCGATCACGCGCTCGACCGGAACCGTGCCGCCACCGGGTTCGCCGAGGTGGTCGCGGGAGTCGCTGGAGCGGGAACGGTAGTCCCCCATCACCCACAGGCGCCCCTCGGGCACCCGGATGTCGAAGGGTACGGCGGAAGGGGCGTTTCCGGAGTGCAGATACTCCTCGTCCACGGGCCGGCCGTTCACCTCGATCCTCCCCCGCCTGTCGCAGCAGCGCACCCGATCGCCGCCGACCCCGATCACCCGCTTCACGTAGTCCGTCTCGGCGGGCCGTGCCAGTCCGGTCGCAGCGCCCGCCTCGCGCAGTGCGGCCACCACCGGGTTCGCGTCGGGATCGGCCTCCCTCGAGAAGGAGCCGGTGCCGTCGAAGACCACGACGTCCCCGCGTCGTGGACCGTCTCCGAAACGATAGACCAGCTTGTTCACCAGTACCCGGTCCCCGACGCGCAGGGTCGGATCCATCGAGGAACTCGGGATCAGAAAAGGTTGCACGATGAATGCACTTGTCAGCAAGAGCACCGCCGGCACCGATGCCGCGGCCAGGCCCAGACGCACGGAGCGCGACCTGCCCTTCGTCCCCTGCTCGGGAACCGAAGAGCGGCCGCGCTCCGGTGGTTCGTGCTGTTCCTCGGTCTCCATCGAGCGGAAGCCTAACCGGCCCGCCGGGCGCCGAGGACGCGCGCTCAGCTCGCGCGCTTCTCCTTGATCTTGGCGGCCTTGCCGCGCAGCTCGCGCAGGTAGTACAGCTTGGCGCGGCGGACGTCACCGCGGGTCACGACCTCGATCTTCTCGACGATCGGGGTGTGCACCGGGAAGGTGCGCTCGACGCCGACACTGAAGCTGACCTTGCGGACGGTGAAGGTCTCCCGCACGCCCGAGCCCTGGCGGCGGATGCAGACGCCCTTGAACTGCTGGACACGGGAGCGGTTGCCCTCGATGACGCGGACGTGCACGTTGACCGTGTCGCCGGGGCGGAAGGCCGGTACGTCCGTACGCAGGGAGGCGGAGTCGACGCTGTCGAGGAGGTGGGACATGTCCGTCTGCTTTCTTCGCCGATGCCACAGGTCATCAGCGGAATCGTGGTGATGGTCCGAAGGCCGCGTCCTCGGCGGGCGTCGGTCCCCCTGTGGCAGGGTCGCGCGCCGGAGACGAAGCGGGAGATCCCAGCCCGAGGCCGGGGTCGGCCCATTCTTCCACGGGCTCCCCACCCGGCCCAAATCGGCGCCCGCTCCGCACCCGGCGGCTACGGCCCGGGCTACGACCCGGTCCCGTCCTGCTCGAGGCCGTGCTGCCGGTCGGGGGCCACTTGCTCCTCGGCGCCGCGCTGCCCGACTCCGTCGTGCGGCGCCGCCCCGGGGCCCGGCCGCCAGTGGCCGTCCGCGCCCGGCTCCCAGCCCAGAGCCGCCAGGGCGGCTCTGTCGTGCTTGTCGAGAGCTTCGGGGGCGCAGCGTTCGACCAGGTCGGGGCGGTTGCCGACCGTCCGTTCGAAGGCCTGGTCGCGGCGCCAGCGCGCGATCCTGCCGTGGTGACCGCTCAGCAGCACCTCCGGAATGCCCCGTCCGCGCCACTCGGGCGGCTTGGTGTAGACGGGTCCCTCCAGCAGATTCGCCATCGTGCCGGGTGCGAAGGAGTCGTCCTGGTGGGAGGCGGCGTTGCCGAGCACACCGGGCAGCAGCCGCGCGACCGCTTCGACCATGACGAGGACGGGTGCCTCGCCACCGGCGAGGACGTAGTCCCCGATGGAGACCTCGCGCACGTCGAACCGTTCCGCGTACTCCTCGATGACGCGGCGGTCGATGCCCTCGTACCGCGCGGGCGTGAAGACGAGCCAGGGCTTGCCCGCCAGCTCGACCGCCAGCTCCTGGGTGAACGGCTGCCCGCTGGGGGTGGGGACGACGAGCACCGGGGAGTCCTGGTCCGGCCGGCCTGTGGCCAGCACCTCGTCCAGTGCCTCGCCCCAGGGCTCGGGCTTCATGACCATGCCGGGGCCGCCGCCGTACGGGGTGTCGTCGACGGTGTGGTGCCGGTCGTGCGTCCAGGCGCGCAGGTCGTGGACGCGCACGTCCAGCACTCCGCGCGCCCGCGCCTTGCCGACCAGGGAGACGTTCAGCGGCTCCAGGTACTCGGGGAAGATCGTGACGACGTCGAGCCTCACCGGGTGCTCCCCTGGCCGGGGTCCTCGGCGTCCGGCGCCGAGGGGGTGGCCGGACCCCCGGACGGCTCCCCGGACGCGGGTTCCCCCTTCTCCGGCTCCGCGTCCGCGGGCTCCTCGCCGAGCAGCCCGGGAGGCGGGTCGACGAGCGCGCGCTGGGCCTCCAGGTCGATCTCCGGGACGATCTCGGAGACGAACGGGATCAGGGCCTCACCGCCGTCCGCGCGCCGCACCACGAGCAGGTCCTGGGCCGGCAGATGCGCGACGCTCTCGATCCGCCCGACGACCGTCCCGTCCCCGGTGACGACCTCCAGGTCGACCAACTGGTGGTCGTAGAACTCCTCCGGGTCCTCGGGGGTCTCGTCCGGGTCGACCTCGGCGACGAGCAGCGTGTTGCGCAGGGCCTCGGCGGCGGTGCGGTCCCCCACGCCCTCGAAGCGCAGCAGCAGCCGTCCGCTGTGCACCCGCCCGGTGGCCACGGTGAGCGGCCCGACGGCGGCCGGTTCGGTGGCCAGCACCGCGCCGGGGCCGAGCCGCAGTTCCGGCTCGTCGGTCCTGACCTCGACCGTGACCTCGCCCTTGATGCCGTGGGCGCGGCCGATCCGCGCGACGACTAGCTGCACTGTGCTTCTCCGTGCTCGGTTCGGTACTCGGTGGGTGTCCGCGGTCCCGGGGCGGTGTGTGGACCGGGGGTCCGGGCGCGACAACGGGCCGGGGACGGCTTGGCTGCCGTCCCCGGCCCGTGCCGGTGCTGCATGCTGCGCTTCAGTGGACCTGGTCCACGTCGACGAGGTCGACGCGGATGCCCCGGCCGCCGAGCGCTCCCACGACGGTGCGCAGAGCACGCGCGGTGCGGCCGTTGCGGCCGATCACCTTGCCGAGATCGTCGGGGTGCACCCGGACCTCGAGCACACGTCCGCGACGGAGGTTGCGGGACGCGATCTGCACCTCGTCGGGGTGGTCGACGATGCCCTTCACCAGGTGCTCGAGGGCCTCCTCGAGCATCCTCAGGCCTCGGTCGACTCGGTGGCGGTGGCCGAAGCGTCGGCCCCGTCCGCCTTCTTGTCGGCCTTGTCAGCCTTCTTGGCCTTGGGGGTGATGGCCTCACCCTTGGGCTCGTCGGCGGACTCCTTGGCGGCGGCCTCGAACAGGGCGCGCTTGTCGGCCTTGGGCTCGGCGACCTTCATCGGCTCCGGGGCGGGCAGCCCCTTGAACTTCTGCCAGTCGCCGGTGACCTTGAGGATGGCCTCGACGGGCTCGGTCGGCTGGGCGCCGACGCTGAGCCAGTACTGCGCACGCTCCGAGTCGACCTCGATGCGCGAGGGGTTCTGCACCGGGTGGTACAGGCCGATCTCCTCGATGGCCCGGCCGTCGCGGCGGGTGCGGGAGTCGGCGACGATGATGCGGTAGTGAGGCGAACGGATCTTGCCCAGACGCTTCAGCTTGATCTTGACTGCCACGGGTGTGGTGTCTCCTGGTCTTGACGTGGGTGGACACGGCGGACTGCCACGTGGGGTTGTAGCGCCGGGTGCCCGAATGGACGCGTCAGCCGGAGGAGAGAGGGGTCCTGTGCGACTGTCGAGTTCAGCCGACCATGATGCCACACCGCGGAGCCCGGCAGAAACCGCCCCCTTCCCGGCCGCGGCCCGCCCCCTGGGCCCGCGGCCGGGAAGGGGGCGGTGTGGCGCGCGGCACCGCGGGCGGTCAGCCCACGGCCGCCATCGGTTCCGGCTCCGGGACCGGGGCCGTATCGACGGGGATGCGGAACTGCTTGCCGCAGGCCCCGCACATGATCGGGGCCTGCGCCAGCACGGAGGGGACGACCCGGACGTTGCGCCCGCAGTCACAGACGGCCTTGACACGGACCCCGCCTCCGGAGGAGCCGTGCCGGGCCGCCGGGCCGCGGAAGCTGCGCCCGGTGTCCGTCTCGGTGGCCGCGCTGTACGCCTTCAGTGCCCGCTGCAGGCGGTCGGCGGTGGGGCGGTAGCGCCGTCGTGTCTCGGGCGTGAGTACCACGAGGGAGAAGCCGCTGCTGGGATGCGGTTCCTCGGGGTGGTCGAGACCGAGCTCCACGGCGATCGCCAGGAAGCGGCGGTTGTGGTAGCGGCCGGCCCGCGAGGTGTCCCGGACACCGCGGGCCGCCGCGATGCCGTGGACCGCCTCGTGGAGCAGCCGTTCGAAGGAGAGCCCGGTACCGCAGGCGGACGAGGACTCTCCGATGAGTGATTCGGGCGCGGCCAGATCCGGCAGCTCGGGGTGGTGCCGTTGAATGTCGGCCCAGGCGGCTGCCAGTTCGGCGGCGAGAACTGGTGGTGTCGTGCTCACGTCGTGCCCAACGAGCGGGAGTGCCCCGGTGTTCCGATTACGGGGCATCGCAAATATTTTGCACGTACCAGTCAGTTCTCGGTGATGCCCGGGGAGATGGGTGCGGGTGCGCAGATGTACCCCCAAGCCGCACACCCCCCGCAAGCCGGACGTATCACCGGCGATCCGCGTGCGACCGCCGCCCGCCCGGGTCGTCCCGGTGGGGGCGCTCCCGCGGCGGGCTCAGCCCTCCAGGCCGGGCCACTCCTCGACGGTGAGCGCGAAGCGCTCGTGGTCCCGCCAGGCGTCGTCGATGTAGAGCATCCGCGGCGAGAAGCCCTCGTGCCGGAAGCCGAGCCGCTTGGCCAGGGCCAGGGAGCGGTCGTTCTCCGGCTGGACGTTGATCTCCAGCCGGTGCAGCCCGAGCCCGTCGGGACCCGACTGGAAGCAGCGGTCCACGACCAGCCGCATGCCCTCGGTCATCCGGCCGGTACCCGCGTAGGGGACGTAACTGTCGTAGCCGAGGGAGCCGTTGCGGAAGCGCGCGCGGACGATGTTGGCCACGTTCACCCGGCCGACGAGCCCCTCGTCCTCGCGGTCGAGGATGAGGAAGGTGCGCAGCGCGGGCCCCTGGCGGCGGAGCAGATCGGGGAAGCCGTCCGGCTCGACGGGATTCCACGGGTGGAGGTGGTCTGCCGAGCGGACGACGGCCTCGCTGTAGAGCTGCTCGTCGGCGGGCCGCGGGGGGCGGATGTATACGCGCATGGACGACATCATCCGCCTTTGCCGCGGCACCCTCACTTCGGGGGCAGCATGTCCTTGAACTCCTGCGGGAGCTCGAAGTCGCCGGGGTCCTGGCCGGGGCCCGGGATGCCGAGGGCGTCGCCCTGGCCGCCCTGGGCCCGGCGCGCGGCGGCGGCCTGCTCCTCCTGCCGGCGCTTCATCGGGTTGCCCGACTGACGCTTGCCCTTGGCCTTCTTCTGCTTGCCCTTCTTCTTGCTCCCGCCGCCACCGGGCATGCCCGGCATACCCGGCATCCCGGGCATGCCGCCGCCCTGGGCCATGCGGGACATCATCTTGCGAGCGTCGAAGAAGCGCTCCACCAGGCCCTTGACCGCGCTGACGTCCACTCCGGAGCCGCGTGCGATACGGGCACGCCGCGAGCCGTTGATGATCGTCGGCTCGGCCCGCTCCGCCGGGGTCATCGACTTGATGATGGCGGCGGTGCGGT
Organism: Streptomyces sp. WMMB303; assembly: GCF_029351045.1. Taxonomy (NCBI): domain Bacteria; kingdom Bacillati; phylum Actinomycetota; class Actinomycetes; order Kitasatosporales; family Streptomycetaceae; genus Streptomyces; species Streptomyces sp. WMMB303. Next base: position 5,223,152 of record NZ_JARKIN010000001.1, read on the forward strand.
CCACCTCGCGCTCGTCCAGGTTGTTGATCTGGTCCTTCATCTGGCCCATGCCCGGCATCATGCCGAGCAGCTTGGAGATCGAGCCCATCTTGCGGACCTGTTCCATCTGGGCCAGGAAGTCGTCGAGCGTGAACTCCTTGGGCCCCTTCGCCAGCTTGGCGGCCATCTTCTCGGCCTCTTGCTGGCTGAAGGTCTGCTCCGCCTTCTCGATCAGCGTGAGCATGTCGCCCATGCCGAGGATGCGGGAGGCCATCCGGTCGGGATGGAAGGCGTCGAAGTCGTCGAGCTTCTCGCCGTTCGAGGCGAACATGATCTGTTTGCCGGTGACCTGGGCGACCGAGAGGGCCGCACCGCCGCGCGCGTCGCCGTCGAGCTTGGAGAGCACGACGCCGTCGAAGCCGACACCCTCCTGGAACGCCTCCGCCGTGGTGACCGCGTCCTGACCGATCATGGCGTCGACGACGAAGAGGACCTCGTCCGGGCTGACCGCGTCCCGGATGTCGGCCGCCTGCTGCATCAGTTCCTGGTCGATGCCCAGGCGTCCGGCGGTGTCCACGATGACCACGTCGTGCTGCTTGTCACGCGCGTAGGTGATCGAGTCGTCGGCGACCTTGACCGGGTCCCCGACGCCGTTGCCCGGCTCGGGCGCGAAGACGGCCACGCCCGCGCGTTCGGCGACGACGGAGAGCTGGTTGACCGCGTTGGGGCGCTGGAGGTCGGCCGCGACGAGCATCGGCGTGTGCCCCTGCTGCTGCAGCCAGCGGCCCAGCTTGCCCGCCAGGGTGGTCTTGCCCGCGCCCTGGAGACCGGCGAGCATGATGACGGTCGGTGGATTCTTGGCGAACCTGAGCCGACGCGTCTCGCCGCCGAGGATGCCGATCAGCTCCTCGTTGACGATCTTGATGACCTGCTGGGCGGGATTCAGCGCCTGGGAGACCTCGGCCCCCAGCGCGCGCTCCTTGACCTGCTTGATGAAGGCGCGCACCACGGTGAGCGCGACATCCGCCTCGAGCAGGGCGATACGGATCTCGCGGGCGGTGGCGTCGATGTCCGCCTCGCTGAGGCGCCCTTTGCCCCGGAGGTTCTTGAACGTCGCACTCAGGCGGTCGGAAAGAGTATCGAACACAGCGCTCGTCGGTCCTCGGGTCGGTGGCGGAGGCAATCTCTGCCAAGGGTAGCCGCCTCGCGGGCGGGACCGGCCCGCCTGTCCGGATCCGGGACTCCTCCCGGCCCGCGCCGGGCACTCGGGCTCAGCGCAGCTCGGCCTCCAGCCGCCGGGCGAGCCGGGCGGCCGCGACCTCGGAGAGCGGGGATCCGGCGGCGTCCGTCACATAGAACGCGTCGACGGCATTGGCGCCCAGGGTGCTCACATGGGCGCTGCGGACCAGCACCCCGGCATCCTCCAATGCCCTGCCGATGCGGTGCAACAGGCCGGGGGCGTCCTGGGCCCGCACCTCCAGGACGGTCGCGGCCGCGGAGTCGGCCGGGGCGACAGTGGCGCGCGGCGGGGGCTGCACGGCGGCGCTGCGGCGCGGCAGGTAGGCGGCCTCCCGCTCGGCCAGCCGGGCGGCCAGCCGCAGAGAGCCGCCGAGCGCGCGCACCAGATCCTCGCGCAGCCTGGCCGGCTGCGGCAGCGAGCCGTACTGCACGGCGACGCGCCAGGTGAGCAGCAGCACCCGCGGGGTCTCCCCGGATGCCGTCCCACCGGCCGGGGCCGTCCCGCCACCCCCGTCCGGGCCGTCGCCTCCTCGGCCCGGGTCTTCCGGGGCGTCACCGCCCGGACCGTCCGCGCGGCCGTCCGGTGCGCTCCCGGCCAGGGCCGCCAGCTCCACCAGCCGCAGATCGGCGGCCCGGACGGTCAGCTTGTGCAGCGCCAGCACCCCGGCGACCGCGGGCAGCACCCCGGGCTGCTCGGGCAGCGCCACACGCAGCTCCACGCCGACGGGTTCGGGTCCGGCGCCGGCGGACGCCGCTTCCCCGTCCGTACGGGATTCCGCCGCCGCCCGGCCGCCGCCGGGGCCGGCCCCCTGCTGGGGCCGCAGGGCGAGGACGGGACCGCCGGTGCGCCAGGCCTCCATCGCCAGGCGCTCCCCCTCCGCCGTCAGCTCCTGCCCGCCGGTCTGTTCGGCGACGGCGGCGCCGGAGAGCACCGCCGCCACCCGGGAGACCAGGTCGTCGACGAGCGCAGCGCGCCAGGCCGACCAGGCGGCCGGGCCGCTGGCCAGCGCGTCGGCCTCCGTCAGGGCGCGCAGCAGCTCCAGGGTGCCGTGGGAGCCCACCGCGTCGGCGACGGACCGGATGGTGGCGGGGTCGTCCAGGTTGCGCCGGGTCGCCGTCTCGACCAGCAGCAGGTGGTGGCGTACCAGGTCGGCCAGCGTCCGGGCGTCGGCGGCGTCGAAGCCGATGCGGGCCGCCAGGTCGCGGGTGATGGTCTCGCCGGTGAGCGAGTGGTCACCGGGCCATCCCTTGCCGATGTCGTGCAGCAGCGCACCGGTCAGCAGCAGGTCGGGGCGGTGCACGCGGCGGGTGAGCGCCGCCGCCCGTACGGCGGTCTCGACCAGATGCCGGTCGACCGTGTAGCGGTGCACGGGATTGCGCTGGGGGCGGCAGCGGACCCGCTCCCAGTCGGGCAGCAGGCGGGCGATCAGACCGGCCGCGTCCATGGCCTCCCACACCGGAACGGTGGCCCCCCCGGCGCCGAGCAGGGTGACGAACGCCTCGCGGGCCTCGGCGGGCCACGGCACGGGAAGGTCCGGTGCGGTGCGCGCGAGCTTGCGGACGGCGGGCAGCGCCAGCGGGAGACCGGCCTGGGCTGCCGCCGCGGCGGCGCGCAGCGGCAGCACGGGGTCGCGGTCGGGCCGGGCGTGCAGGGCCAGTGCCGCCTCGCCCTCGTGCTCCACGACGCCCTCGGCCAGCGGGGTCCGCTCCGGCGCGGGTTGACCCGAGGGGCGCACCGCGGAGCGCCTGCCGCCGCCCAGCAGGCCGCGCAGCCGCGCACCGCGCGGGGCCGCGGTGCGCGGCCGCAGGACGCGCTCGACCTCGCGCCAGGTGACGTCGCCGGCGTAGGAGACCGCGCCGGCCGCCTCGTAGACGCGGCGCAGCAGCGTGTCGGCGTCCAGCAGGCCGAGCGCGTCGGCCACCTGGTCCTGGTCCTGGAGCGCGAGCCGGTCGGTGGCGCGCCCGGTGGTCAGATGCAGCGCGTCGCGCGCGTCGAGGAGGGTGTCCCGGGCCTGCTGGAGCCCCTCCCGAGGGGCGTCGGCGAGCCAGGAGGCGGCCACGGCGCGCAGTGCGGTCAGGTCGCGCAGTCCGCCGCGGGCCTCCTTCAGGTCGGGCTCCAGCAGGAATCGCAGCTCGCCGTGGCGCCGGGCCCGCTCGGTGGCGTAGTCACGCAGCTCCGGCAGCCTGGTGCGGGCCTGGGCACGCCACCTGCCGAGCGCGGCGGTGCGCAACTGCGCCGTGAGGTCCGCGTCCCCGGCCAGGTGGCGGGCCTCCAGCAGTCCGAGCTGCACCTTGAGGTCGTCGGCCGCGGCGGTGCGCGCCTGATCCGGGGTGCGGACGGAGTGGTCGAGGGCGAGGCCGAGGTCCCAGACGGGGTACCAGAGGCGGTCGGCGAGGGCGGCCAGGGCGGCGGCGTCGGTGCTGCCGTCGTGCAGCAGGAGCAGATCGAGGTCGCTGCGCGGGGAGAGTTCGCCGTGCCCGTATCCGCCGACGGCCACCAGTGAGGTCCCGGCGGGCGCGTCGGAGCCGAAGAGCTCGGCGAGCCACTGGTCGGTCAGTGCGGACAGGGCGCGGCGCCGCTCGGGGCCGGAGAGTTCGGTGTCCTGCAGGAGCCGCACCCGGGCTGCCGCGTAGCCCTCGTCCGCGTCGCGGGGGTCCGCTCCCGGGCACGCGCGCGTGCCCGGGAGGCCGCCCCCCGCGGACCGTCCGGTGCCGTCCGGTACCGGTGCTCCCGCAGGGGCCGTCGCCGCGTCCCTCACAGCGCGTCCGGTCCCCGCTCGCCCGTGCGCACCCGGACGGCGGTCTCGACGGGGACGGTCCACACCTTCCCGTCGCCGATCTTTCCGGTGCGTGCGGCCTTGACGACGAGCTCCAGGAGCTGTTCGGCGTCCTCGTCCTCGGCCAGCACCTCGATGCGGATCTTGGGGACGAGGTCGACGGTGTACTCGGCGCCCCGGTAGACCTCGGTGTGCCCGCGCTGCCGCCCGTAGCCGCTGGCCTCGGTGACGGTGAGGCCCTGGACGCCGAAGGCCCGCAGCGCCTCCTTCACCTCGTCGAGCTGGTAGGGCTTGATCACGGCGGTGATGAGCTTCATGCGTCCACCTTGCTGTCGTGGCTGTCGTGACGGGCGCTGTCCGCCCGCGGGCCCTGCGCGGCCGTGGTCCCACCGGCGGCGGATCCGGCGGCCGCGGGGCCGCTCCGGTCGCGGACCGAGGAGCCGCCGACGGCGCTGAAGTCGTACGCCGTCTCGGCGTGGAACGCCTGGTCGACCCCGGCCGCCTCGTCGTCCGGGTCGGCGCGGAAGCCCATCGTGGCGTGCACGAGCTTGGCCAGCAGCCAGGAGACCACGAAGGAGAAGGCCATCACCGAGCCGGCGCCGAGCGCCTGCTTGCCGAACTGGGTGAGGCCGCCCACGCCGTCCACGGCCAGGAAGCCGACCAGCAGGGTGCCGATGACGCCGCCGACCAGGTGCACGCCGACCACGTCCAGCGAGTCGTCGAAGCCGAGCTTGTACTTGAGGCTGACCGCCCACGAGCAGACCGCGCCCGCGACGACGCCGATCAGCAGCGCGCCCATGGCGTTGACCGCGGCGCCGGAGGGGGTGATCGCCACCAGCCCGGCCACGGCACCGGAGGCGGCGCCCAGCGTGGTGAACGCGCCGTGCTTCACCCGCTCGTAGACCAGCCAGCCGAGCATGGCGGCCGCGGTGGCGAGCTGGGTGTTGAGCGCCATGTTGGCGGCGGTGCCGTCGGCGGCGAGCTCCGAACCGGCGTTGAAGCCGAACCAGCCGAACCACAGCAGTGCGGCACCGAGCATCACCAGGGGCAGGCTGTGCGGACGCATCGGGTCCTTCTTGAAGCCGATGCGCCTGCCGACGACGAGCACGGCGGCCAGCGCGCCGACACCGGCGTTGATGTGCACGGCGGTACCGCCCGCGAAGTCGATGACCTCGAGGTCGTAGAGCCAGCCGCCCTCGGCCCACACCCAGTGCGCGACGGGGAAGTAGACGACCGTCACCCAGAGGGTGAGGAACACCGCCCAGGCGCTGAATTTCACCCGATCGGCGAGGGCACCGCTCATCAGTGCGGGCGTGATGATCGCGAACATCATCTGGAAGAGGACGAAGGCGAAGACAGGAATGCCGCCTTTCCCGGTGAGGGAGTCGGCTGAGATGCCCTTGAGGCCGACGAAGTCCAGATTGCCGACGACTCCGCCGGTGTCCGGGCCGAAAGCCAGCGAATAGCCGTAGAGCACCCACAGCACGCTGACGATCGCCAGCGAGATGAAGGACATCATCAGCATGTTCAGGGCGCTTTTCACCCGGACCATGCCGCCGTAGAAGAAGGCGAGGCCAGGCGTCATGACCATCACCAAGAACGCACTGACCAAGACGAAAGTGGTATCCGCGCCGTTCACTGTGGGCGTCTCCTCGGGGTCGCGGTCCTGCCGGGGGCCGGATCGTAGGGGCGCCTCCCGGCCGAAGAAGGAGGGAGGGCGGACTGAATGCCAGGTTTCCGAAGCCCGGTTTCCGCCGTCGCCCCCGAGTGTTTCCAGGCCGTGAAAACCGGCCCGCCGCTGTTACGAGGAGATGAAGCGCGGCTTTCCGCGCGGGAACGCGTCTACGCTGCGCTGCCCGATGGCTGTCCGCCGTGGATGCTGTCGCCGCTCGGGAGGGTCAGCCCGCGGCGGCCTCGCTCTCTGCCAGCTCCGCCTGGAGCCGCTCGCTGAGCTGTACCACGTCCGCGAGTTCCCCGAACTCCCGGACGGCCCCGGCCGTGGTGCGGCGCAACCGGTTGTTGACCCGCTCGGAGCGCAGCCGCTTGGCGACGCCGAGGGCCTCACTGGCCCGGGCCACACACCCTTCGGGCTCCCGCTGGAGCAGGTGCACGCTGGCCATGCCGATCAGGTTGAGCGCGAAGGAGCGCCGGTGGCCGCCGCCCTGCGTCTCCCGGGCCTCCCTGGCGAACAGCTCGACGGCCCGCTCCATCGCGGGGCGTGCGAGCGAGGCGTAGGTGGGGCTGCGGCCGGAGGAGTAGGCCAGATCCCGGAAGGAGTGCGCGGTCTCCGCACACAACTCGGCCTCGGAGAAGAACCGGATCCAGTCGGGGTCCGGGTCCGAGCGGTCGATGTCCGTGAACGTTTCTTCCGCCATCCGGACCGCGCGCTTGCACTTCCCGGGCTGCCCCATGTTCGCGTAGGCGCGGGCCTCCATGGCGTGCAGCATGGCCTGGGTGCGTGCAGTGGCACCCTCCCGGCTGCCGTACTGCGCGAGGTGCACCAGCTCCAGGGCGTCCGCGGGGCGGCCCAGATGGATCATCTGGCGGCTCATCTTGCTCAGGACATACGACCCCAGGGGCCGGTCGCCGGCCTCCTTGGCCGCGTGCAGCGCCAGCACGAAGTACTTCTGCGCGGTGGGCTGGAGCCCGACGTCGTAGCTCATCCAGCCGGCGAGCTCGGAGAGTTCGGCGGTGACCCGGAAGAGCCGGCGGCGGACGGGTTCGGAGTGCCGCTCCTGGAGCAGGTCGGTGACCTCGTGGAGCTGGCCGACGACGGCCTTGCGGCGCAGCCCTCCTCCGCACTGGGCGTCCCAGCCGCGGAACATCTCGGTCGTCTGCTCCAGCAGCTCCAGTTCGGGTGCGGACAGCTGCGGCCCGCGTCGCGTGCCGTCCTCGCCGTCGTCGGCCCGGCGGCGCTGCCCGTCGCGGGGCGCGGGGACGGTGAGCCCGGGGACCGTCGGCTCCCCCGGCGGTCCGGCCTCGGCTCCGGTGCCCGGCACCAGCCAGCGCTGCATGGGCTCGATCAGCGCGGGGCCCGCGGACACGGAGAGTGAGGCACCGAGGAAGCCGCGGTGGGCCAGCATCAGGTCGCTGCGGGTGAAGTCGCTGATCAGCGCCACGGTCTGCGGTCCGGCCCAGGGCAGGTCCACGCCGGAGGCGGCGGGGGACTGCCGGGCGGGGCGCAGCCCGAGGTCCTCGATGGCGACGACGCAGCCGAACCGCTCGGAGAACAGTTCGGAGAGGATGCGGGGGATGGGCTCCCGGGGCTGCTCGCCGTCCAGCCACCGGCGCACCCGTGAGGTGTCGGTGCTGATGTGGTGCGCGCCCATCCGCCGTGCGCGGCGGTTGACCTGCCGTGCCAGTTCGCCCTTGGACCAGCCACTGCGCATGAACCACGAGCCCAGCCGCTCGTTCGGGCTCTTGCCCGTCTGGCCTCGCTCAGCCACTGGTAACGCCCCCATCCCGCTTCGGTGACGCGCTCCCGACCGGACCGGTCCGCGCTCCTCCGCACCCGCCGCGCCCTCGGCCCCCGATGCCTCCGGCATAGTCGGTCGCCGCGCTCGCTCTCCACTGTGTGTACCGAAAGTAATCCTACGATCACGAACGAGGCGAGTGTAATTGCAGAATCGCCACCATTCGCCACCCCTTCGAATGAACCCGGAGGCGCACGGAGGCGCTTGACTTGACACCGGGGAAACAACTCCACGGGGAAGCCGCCCCCACCGCGCCCTGCTCTCACCCCTGAAGACCCCCAGGAGCCCCACAGGAGCTTCACAGGAGTTCCACCATCACTGTACGCAGTGAACTCGTAACCATAAGCATTCAGGATCCGTTGGAGTGAGCATGGGCTTCACGATCGGTGCCATCAGCGGTCTCAGCGGCATCCGCGAGATCCGCGAACTGCGGCCCGGCGCACGCAGGCGTGAACGCGCCCAGGTGTGCACCCGTGTCGCGGAGTACACGAGCCTGTGGGGCTGGGACCTGGTCCCCGGCGCCCGCGCCACCCGCTCGGGCGGCCGGGTCGCCTGTTCCTGCGGCGCGCGGGCCTGCCCCTCCCCAGGCGACCATCCGCTCGACGCCTCGCTGGAGGTACCGGCGGGCGCCACCGTGGAGGAGGCGTCCCGCGCCTGGGCGGCGGTTCCGGGCGCCGCCATGCTGCTGCCGACGGGCCGTTCCTTCGACGTGATCGAGGTCGCCGAGCATGCCGCGCTGTGCGCACTGGCGCGGCTGGAGCGGATGGGCGTCCCGCTGGGTCCGGTGGCCGCGACCCCGGCCGGACGTGCCTGGTTCCTGGTCGCGCCGGGCGCGGCTGCCGAACTGCCCGAACTCCTCTACCGGATGGGCTGGGACGACGCCGATCTCGACCTGCGCGGCAGAGGGGAGGGCCAGCACATCACGGCACCGCCCTCCGATCTGGCCGGCCGCGGCCCCGTCCGCTGGCTCCGGCCGCCCACGCTGGAACGCGCCGGCCGCCCGCCGCAGGCGCGTCTGCTGCTGGGCACGCTCGCCTACGTCTGCCACCGCTCATCCGTGGTGCGGCCGCGCACCCCGGACGGGGCCGCGGCAGTGCGGTAGCCCCCTCCGCTCGCGACGCACCACCGCGGCGCACGGCGCCCGATCGTCCCCCGGGATGCGAGCGGCTCCGCCGCGACGCCTCGGGGGACGCCGCGGCGGAGCCGCTCGGTCGACGGTACGCACGCTGATACCGGCCCGTCAGCCCTCCTGGACCAGGGCGTCCACGAACGCCTCCGGCTCGAAGGGCGCCAGGTCGTCGGCGCCCTCACCGAGGCCGACGAGCTTGACCGGGACGCCGAGCTCGCGCTGGACGGCCACCACGATGCCGCCCTTGGCCGTACCGTCCAGCTTGGTGAGGACGATGCCGGTGATGTCCACGACCTCGGCGAACACCCGCGCCTGTACCAGGCCGTTCTGGCCCGTCGTGGCGTCCAGCACCAGCAGCACCTCGTCCACCGGGGCCTGCTTCTCCACGACGCGCTTGACCTTGCCGAGTTCGTCCATGAGCCCGGTCTTGGTGTGCAGTCGGCCCGCCGTGTCGATCAGCACCACATCGGCGCTCGCCTCGGTGCCCTGCTTGACCGCGTCGAACGCGACCGAGGCGGGATCGCCGCTCTCCGGGCCCCGGACGGTACGGGCACCCACCCGGGTGCCCCAGGTCTCGAGCTGGTCGGCCGCGGCGGCGCGGAAGGTGTCGGCCGCGCCGAGCACAACGGACTTGCCGTCCGCCACCAGCACCCGGGCGAGCTTGCCGGTGGTGGTGGTCTTGCCGGTGCCGTTGACGCCGACGACGAGCACCACGCCCGGGCGGTCGACGGCGCCCTCCACCTCCGTGTGCACCGTGCGGTCCAGGTCGGTGCCGACCAGCGTGAGGAGCTCCTCACGCAGCAGGCCGCGCAGTTCCTCGGGGGTGCGGGTGCCGAGCACCTTGACGCGTTCCCGCAGCCGCTCCACCAGCTCCTGGGTGGGGCCGACCCCGACATCGGCGGTCAGCAGGGTGTCCTCGACCTCCTCCCAGGTGTCCTCGTCCAGATGCTCCCGGGACAGCAGGGTCAGCAGCCCCTTGCCGAGGGAGTTCTGGGAGCGGGAGAGCCGGTCGCGCAGCCGCACCAGCCGTCCGGCCGTCGGGGCCGGGGTCTCGACCTCGAGCGGAGCGGCGGCCTCCGCGGCGGTGGCGGGCGCCTCGGCCGCCTCCTCGGCCTCGGGAAGACCGACCTCTTCGACGGTGCGGCGGGCGCCTTCGGGCGGGGCCTCCGCCTCCTCTCCGACCTTGGGTTCGGCTGTGCGGGCGGGGGTCCGGGTGGTGCTCCCGGCGGTGTCGGGCTGCTGGGCCTCGGCCGCCTTCTTCTTCCGGCCGCTGACCACGAGCCCGCTGACCGCGGCGAGCGCGACCACGGCGATGACTACTACAAGGATGACGATTTCCATAGCGGCTCCAGTATCGACCACCGGCAAGGCTGCACGGCCATTCCCTCTTCGCGCGTGCTCCACCACGGTCCAGCACGCGCATCGCCGTCCACCGGGTGGGGGTACCCCGTGGTCGTCGGGGAGCACCACGGCTCGCGGCGGCCGGCTCCCGGTGCCCTTCTCCCCCGGCGGGCGCGCTATCGGCGCTGACACGGCACCCGCTGGTGACGGCCTGCGCGATTCCGGCGCCGCTGTACGACCCGCTGCGGCTACTGGTGGCAGAGGTCATGCCCCGGCTGCCGGAGAGCGGGAGCTGAGGGTCTGCCGGGGTGGCGGGCAGCGGCCCCGGACAGCCCGCTGCCCCGGCTCCTGGCGAAGGAACCGGGGCAGCGCCGTGCGAGGAGTGGGCGGCGGGGGGGCTAGCCCATCTCCTCCAACGCCTTGCCCTTCGGCTCCGGCACCCACTTGAGGATGAACGGGATCGAGAGCAGGGCGAAGACCGTGTAGCCGACGTAGGTGGCGGACAGGTTCCACTCCGAGAGGCTCGGGAAGCTCGCGGTGATGGCCCAGTTGGCCACCCACTGCGCGGACGCTGCGATACCGAGCCCGGCGGCGCGGATCTTGTTCGGGAAGATCTCGCCGAGCAGCACCCAGACGACCACGCCCCAGGAGAGGGCGAAGAACAGCGTGAAGGTGTGTGCGCCGACCAGCGCGACGACGCCCTGCGCGTCCGGCAGCGAGACGTTGTCACCGGAGCCGGTCTTGGCGGAGAACGCCCAGGCGACCGAGCCCAGCGAGAGGGCCATGCCGACGGAGCCGATCAGCGCGAGCGGCTTCCGGCCGATCCGGTCGACGAAGACCATGGCGATGGCGGTGCCGACGATGTTCACGATCGAGGTCGTGAAGGAGTAGAAGAACGAGCTCTCCGGGTTGATGCCGACCGACTGCCACAGCGTCGAGGAGTAGTAGAAGACGACATTGATGCCGACGAGCTGCTGGAAGACGGAGAGTCCGATACCGACCCAGACGATGGGCAGCAGGCCGAAGCGCCCGCCGAGCAGGTCCCGGAAGGTGGACTTGTGCTCGCTGCGCATCGCGGTCTCGATCTCGCCGATCCGGGTGTCGAGGCTGCCGTGCTCGCCCTCGACGCCGGCCAGCACCTCACGGGCCTTGTCCCGGCGGCCGACGGAGATCAGGAAGCGCGGGGACTCCGGGATGGCGAAGGAGAGCAGGAAGTAGCCGACGGCGGGGATCACCATGATGCCGAGCATCCACTGCCAGGCTTCCAGCCCGGCGACGTCCCCGCGCTGCTTGCCGTCGGCGAGGTTGAGGATGCCCCAGTTGACGAGCTGCGACACGGCGATGCCGAGCACGATCGCGCCCTGCTGGAAGGAGGCGAGGCGGCCGCGGTAGGCGGGCGGGGAGACCTCGGCGATGTAGGCCGGGCCGATGACGGAGGCCATACCGATGGCGATACCGCCCAGCACCCGCCACATGGCCAGGTCCCACAGGGCGAAGGGCAGCGCCGAGCCGACGGCGCTGACGACGAAGAGGACGGCGGCCAGCCGCATGACCTTGATGCGGCCTATTCGGTCGGCGGTCCGTCCGGCGACGGCGGCGCCGATCGCGCTGCCGATCAGGGCGGCGGCGATGACCTGCGCGAGCATCGCGGAGCCGACGTCGAAGCGGCCGCGGATCGCCTCCACCGCCCCGTTGATCACTGAGCTGTCGTAGCCGAAGAGGAAGCCGCCCATGGCGGCTGCTGCGGTGATGAAGACGACACGGCCGAGGGGCGCGGTGTGCGCTCCGGTGCCTGGCCGCGGCTGTGGCGTCTGCGCTTCCTGCGCTGTGCTGGTCACGTTCTTCTCCTGAGGTTCCCCGGCGCCGGTGCCGGGTGGGGATGCCACCGTGCAAGGAACGAAGACGGGCCTGCGCGGGGGATCGCGCCGGCCTCCGGCTAACGGCGGCTTCTCAGACTGTAAATGTTCAATTCATGAAGTCAATAGGTCAGCTTCTGCGAATCAGAGCACACGAAGCGAGATCATCGTTCGACTTATGAAGAGAAGAAGTCGCCTCCGATCAGCTCAGCGTCCGCTCAGGACAGCCGCTGACTGATCACCTTGGAGACGCCGTCACCCTGCATGGAAACCCCGTAGAGCGCGTCGGCGACCTCCATCGTGCGCTTCTGATGGGTGATCACGATCAGCTGGGAGCTGTCCTTGAGCTCTTCCATGATCCGGATCAGCCGCTGCAGATTGGTGTCGTCCAGCGCCGCCTCGACCTCGTCCATCACATAGAACGGGCTGGGCCGGGCCTTGAAGATCGAGACCAGCAGCGCGACCGCCGTCAGGGACCGCTCGCCACCCGAGAGCAGCGAGAGCCGCTTGACCTTCTTGCCCGGCGGCCGGGCCTCCACGTCCACGCCCGTGGACAGCATGTCGCCCGGGTCGGTGAGCACCAGCCGGCCCTCGCCGCCGGGAAACAGCCGCGCGAAGACACCCTCGAACTCGCGCGCGGTGTCATGGTAAGCCTCCGTGAAGACCTGCTCGACCCGCTCGTCCACCTCCTTGACGACCTGCAGCAGGTCGGCGCGGGTCTTCTTCAGGTCCTCCAGCTGCTCACTCAGAAACTGGTGCCGCTCCTCGAGCGCCGCGAACTCCTCCAGCGCCAGCGGGTTGACCTTCCCCAGCTTCTGGTAGGCCCGCTCGGCCGCCTTGAGCCGCTTCTCCTGCTCGGCCCGGACGAACGGCACCGGCGTGTTCCGCGGATGCTCCGGGTCCTCGGGCAGCTCCTCGCCCTCCGCGGGCGGGGAGGGCGGCACCGGCTGGTCGGGGCCGTAGTCGCGGACCAGCCCCGCAGGCTCGACGCCCAGCTCCTCCAGCGCCTTGGTCTCCAACTGCTCGATGCGCATCCGCTTCTCGGCGCCGAGCACCTCGCCGCGGTGCACCGAGTCGGTGAGCTTGTCCAGCTCCTCCTTGAGCCCCCGGCCCCGGCCCCGCTCATCGGCCAGCGTACGTTCGCGCTCCGCCTTGGTCCGCTCGACGTCCTCGCGCTCCTGTCCGGCCCGCTCCAGCGACGCCTCGACATGGGCGAGCAACTGCCGGGCGCCGTCCGCGACGGCCCGTGCGACCTCCGCCTCGTGGCGCAGCCGCGCCCGACGCTCCTCGGCCCGGGCCCGGGCCTCACGTTCGGCGCGGGCGCCCCGGTCCAGGGAGTCGGCCCGGCCGGCGATCGCCTTGACCCGCTCCTCGTGTGTACGGACCTGGAGCCGGGCCTCCATCTCGGTCTGCCGCGCGTTGGCGCCGTCGGCCGCGAGCCGGTCGCGGACCGAGGTGTCGGGGTCCTCGGCGCCCTCCGCCTCCTGCGCCTCCTCGGCCGAGGCCAGGCTCTCGGCCAGTTCCTCGGCCTCCTGCCGGGCCGCGGCCAGCGCCTCCTGCGCCTTGGCCACCGCGGCCGCGGCGCGCTCGGCCTCGCCCTGAGCCGCCCTGGCCTGCCCCGCGAGGGTGCCCACCCGGCCGGCGACCCGCGCCTTCTCCCGCTCCGCGCTGCTCCTGCGCGCTGCGATCTCCTCCAGTTCCGCCGCGCGCCTCCGGCGCTCCACGGCAGCCCTGTCCTGCTCTTGGGCGAGCCGCTCGCAGCGCTCCTCGAGCTCGGTGAGCTGTGCGGCCGCCTCGTCCACCGCGGCCTGGGCCTCCAGCAGGGAGGGCGCTCCCTCCGATCCGCCGCCGGCGCGGTGGGCGGAGAGGAGGTCTCCCTGCGCGGTGACGGCGGTGTGGTCCGGGTGCGCTCTGACGACCGCCTCCGCCGCCTCCAGGGTGTCGACCACGACGGTGCGGTCGAGGAGTCGCTCCACGGCCGGGCGGAGCCGCTCCGGTGCCGTCACCAGGGAGACGGCCGGGATGCCCACGGAGCGGGTGCCGGGATGTCCCCGGGTGCCGTCGGTGCCCGGCGCCCGGTCGTCGGCCACCAGCAGCGACGCGCGTCCGGCGTCCTCCTTGCGCAGCAGCCGCAAGGCCTCGGCCGCCGTCGACACGTCCGCCACGGCCACGGCGTCGGCGGCCGCGCCGAGGGCGGCCGCTATGGGCAACTCGTGACCCGCGGTCACGGCCAGCAGCTCGGCCGCCGGACCCAGCAGGCCGGTGAGCCGGTCCTTGGCGGCCAGGAGCGCCGCGGTGCCGTCCTTGCGGCGCAGATTCAGCGCGAGCGTGTCGTGGCGGGCGGCGGTCGCCGCGCGTTCGCGCTCCGCCGTGGTCAGCGCGTCGCGGGCCGCGCCGAGGGCCCGCTCGGCCTCGGCCAGCGCGCGCTTGGCCTCCTCGTGCCGGTCCGTCAGCTGCACGTCACCCTCATCGAGGCCGTCGGCCTCGCCACGCAGCTCCTCGTACTCGGTCCGGGCCTGCTCGGCGCGGTGGAGGGCCTCGTCGCGCGCGGCGGCCAGGCGCTCGATCTCGGACTCGGCCGAGGCGGCGCGGCTGCGCGCGGCCCCCGCCTTCCCGCGCAGCCGCTCAAGGCTCTCCCGGCGGTCGGCGAGCGCGCGTGCCGCGTCCCGGAGTCGACGCTCCTCCTGCTCCAGCCGCCGCTCCAACTCGGCGCGGTGCGAGACCGTGTCCTCCAGCGCGGTGCTCGCGGCCTCCAACGCGGCCTCCAGTTCGGCCTCCTGCTCCCGGATCCGGGCCGCCTCGCGCTCCATCTCCTCCGGATCCCGGCCCCTGCGCTCCTCCGCCTGGGGCGCGGCCGCGTGCTGGACGCGCTGATCGGCCAGACCGATGGTGCCCCGCACCCGCTCGGCCAGCCGGGAGAGTTCGTACCAGGTCTGCTGGGCCCGCTCCAACCGGGGCGCCAGGGTGCGGACCTGCTGCTCCAGGTCGGCCTCGCGGCGCTGGGCCTCCCTCAGCTCGGCCTCCGCGGCCTGCTTGCGCTGCTTGAGCTCGGCCTCGTCGGCGACCTCCGTCCGCAGCGCCTCGCGCAGTGCGACCAGGTCGTCGGCCAGCAGCCGCAGCCGTGCGTCGCGCAGATCAGCCTGGATGACCTGGGCTCTGCGGGCCACGGCCGCCTGCCGCCCGAGCGGCTTGAGCTGGCGGCGCAGCTCGTCGGTGAGGTCCTGGACGCGGGAGAGGTTCGCCTGCATGGCGTCCAGCTTCCGCAGCGCCTTCTCCTTGCGCTTGCGGTGCTTGAGGACGCCGGCCGCTTCCTCGATGAAGGCGCGCCGCCCGGTCGGGTCGGCGTGCAGCACCCCGTCGAGCTGGCCCTGGCCGACGATGACGTGCATCTCGCGGCCGATGCCGGAGTCGGAGAGCAGCTCCTGCATGTCCAGAAGCCGGCAGGTGTCGCCGTTGATCTGGTACTCGCTGCCCCCGTTGCGGAACATGATCCGGGTGAGGGTGACTTCGGAGTAGTCGATGGGCAGCGCGCCGTCGGCGTTGTCGATGGTCAGCGAGACCTCGGCGCGGCCCAGCGGTGGGCGGCCCGTGGTCCCGGCGAAGATGACGTCCTCCATCTTGCCGCCGCGCAGCGACTTGGCGCCCTGCTCCCCCATCACCCAGGAGAGGGCGTCGACCACGTTGGACTTGCCCGAGCCGTTCGGGCCGACGACGCAGGTGATGCCGGGCTCGAAGCGCAGCGTCGTGGCGGAGGCGAAGGACTTGAATCCCCGCAGTGTCAGGCTCTTGAGGTGCACGCGTCCGGACACTACCGAGGGAGGCCGGGAGATGTCGCGCCGACGGCGCCGAAGCGGCGGGAAGGGTTTCGCGCGGGGGTTTCGCCTGGAGGAGGCGGGGGCAGATCAGACGTAACGCATCGCGCCACGATGAGCACACATCCCACACCCCAGCGGATCACCAGGAGACAAAAACTAAGGGACGCCGAAGCGTCCCTTGAGAATTTCCGACTACGGCTGTCCTGCTCAGCCCGTCCTGCCCGGCGGGCGAGGATCAGGTCAGCGCAGGCTCGGCCGTCTTCACGTCGAGGTCTTCGAACACCGAGTCGTGGTGCCGAGCGGCGGCGGACAGAGCGTCGTTCTCAGCCTGCATCCGGACAAGCTCGGATTCCAGGTCCTGGACACGCTGCTGCAGCCGTCGCATCTCGGCGAGCACCCGGGGGTCGTAGCCGCCGACGTGACCGAGAAGCGCCTTTGCCATGATGGATGGTCCTCCACACTGAGTGACCGACCGTGGATGTGGTGGGTCGTGAGGGAATCGCACCGTTGAGGGTCTGCTCTGGACTTTTACTAAAGGTTCTCTGGATCAAACAGCTCAGGTGCGCGGGGTCTCAGGATCTCACCAAATGGTTTGACGGTCAACACGATCACACGTAGCTACCCCCGGGCCTGCTTCGGCTCGACGGCGTCCGGCGCCGGAGGCGGCTGTCCCGCGGGGGCGGATGGAAGATCCACGTCGCTCACTCGTTGCGGCAGCTTTGCATGGTGAAGCGCGATTGGCAACTGTTGTGGATCACCGGATCGCGAAGCCGCGGTACCCCCCGCGTGGTGTGTCCCAGATCTCGGTGACCCCGTCGACGCGCCCGGGCGTGTCCCCGCTCCGCAGCCACTCCAGCAGGTGTCCGCAGTCGGCGCGGGTGCCCTCCGCGACGATCTGGACCCGGCCGTCACCGAGGTTCAGCGCGAAACCGACGAGCCGGCCGATCCGCAGCGCCGCCGCGCGGGTGAACCAGCGGAAGCCGACGCCCTGCACCTCCCCGCGCACCCAGGCGGTCAGCCGCGCGGGCTCCTCGGGCCGTACCTTCTCGGGTTCTTCGGCGAACTGCTCGGCGAACTGCTCGCTCATCTGTTCACTCAGCTGTTCGCGCGGCGTTCCGTCCGCGTCGTCGGTCGGATTGATGGCAGCCATGGGGTGCACGCTATCCGGACAATTCCCGAGCGGATACATCAGCCCCCGTGGGGATGCCGTACATTGCCCGGCAACTCTCTTCACTCTCCACTCACACCTGGGAGCAAAGAGAGACGGAACCTTGACGCCGTATCGCCGAGCAATGTGAGGACAGCACAGATGGGCCGCCATCGACGCGCTACCCCCACTCCAGCCGTCCCGCCGGAGTCCTCCGAGCCGCCGGCCGTACGCCCCCACCGGGGCGGCAGGCGCCGCAGACGCGCGGGCACCCCCGTCCGGACCGGGGTGCTGGGTGCCTCGGCCGCGCTCGCGATGGGCACCGTCGCCGTGGCCTCCGGGCTGATACCCGCACCCGGCGGGCTCGGCGGGCCGCGGGACAGCCGGGTGCAGGCCGACGGCACCGGCCCCGCGGCCCCACCGGTCTCCGCCACCCCCTCCGACCACGACTCCACCACGGCGCCCCCCGGCGACGGGGACAAGAGCCCCAGCCCCACTCCCACCCCCTCGCGGAAGAGCGAGCGCCCCACCGAGAAGCCGGACGCCTCCCCCTCGAAGCAGGCGTCGAAGACACCCCGGCCCACCCGCGAGGAGGAGCACGGCTCCCGCGGCAGCTCCAGGCCGGACCCCGGAGGGGCGGGCGGCGGCAGCACCGCCGCAGCCGACCAGGAGTCCGCCGCGGAGAGCGAGATCCTCACACTCGTCAACCAGGAGCGGGCCAAGGCGGGCTGCAAGCCGCTGACGGCGGACGCCAAGCTGGCCGCACTGGCCGGGGACTACAGCGCGGACATGGCGCGCCGCGGGTTCTTCTCGCACACCTCGCCCGACGGCAGGAGCCCCTGGGACCGGGCCGAGGCCGCCGGGGTCAGCGACCTGGGCGGCGAGAACATCGCCCGCGGCCAGGCCAACGCCCGCTCGGTGATGGACTCCTGGATGAACAGCCCCGGCCACCGGGCCAACATCCTCAACTGCGACTACCGCACCCTGGGCGTCGGCGCGCACTTCGCCGAGGGCGGCCCCTGGTGGACCCAGGACTTCGGCTTCTGACACCTGCCGCCGCGCGGGCCCATGCCCGGGACGCGGAACACCAGCGCGACACCCGCGCCAACGGCAGGGCTAGGCCCCGGCCGGACGCGGGCGGCCGGCGGCGCGCGGGCGCGGGGGGCGCTGGCAGCGGGGGCAGAAGTAGCTGGAGCGGTTCATCCAGGCACTGCGCCGCATCGGGGTGCCGCAGCGGCGGCAGGGCTCGTCCTCGCGGCCATAGGCGTCCAGCGAGCGGTCGAAGTAGCCGGACTCGCCGTTGACATTCACATAGAGGCTGTCGAAGCTGGTGCCGCCCTGGGCCAGCGCGGCCGTCATCACCTCCCGCACATGTCCGATCAGCTCGGCGGTCTGCGCCCGGGTCAGGGTGGCCGTGGGGCGGTCGTAGTGCAGCCGGGAGCGCCACAGCGCCTCGTCGGCGTAGATGTTGCCGACGCCGCTGATCAGCGACTGGTCCAGCAGGGCGCGCTTGACGGTGGTACGGCGCCGGCGCAGGGCCGTGTGCAGGGCCGTCTCGTCGAAGGCGGGGTCCAGCGGGTCGCGGGCGATGTGCGCGATGACGTCGGGCAGCCCGTCCTCGGCGGTTGCGTGGAGCGAGAGCCCGCCGAAAGTGCGCTGGTCGACGAAGCGCAGCTCACCGGCCGCGGCGTCGGTGAAGGTGAGGCGAACGCGCAGATGTCGCTCGTCGGGGATGTCCGGCGGCTGGATGAGGAGCTGGCCGCTCATCCCCAGGTGGGCAAGGAGCGCGTGGGAACCGTCGTCGACAGGCAGCCACAGGTACTTGCCCCGGCGCTGCGCCGGTCCGAGACGCCGGCCGGCCAGCCGCGCGGTGAAGTCCGGGGCACCGGCCGGGTGGCGCCGGACGGCCCGCGGGTGCAGCACTTCGGTGGTGCTGATGGTGCGGCCGCCCGTCCAGCGTTCCAGGCCGCGGCGGACGACCTCGACTTCCGGCAGCTCGGGCACGGGACTCCTCAGAGGACAGGGCCCCGCCTGCTCGGGGCCGGAAACGCCACGGCCGCCCCGAGCGGGGCGGCCGTGGCGGACGGTGCGGTGTGCGCGGGATCAGCGCGACGCGGCACTGTCCGTGGGTTCGGTGGGATCGTTGCGCTGCCCGTCCGGGACGGACGGCGCCGCGGTGCCCTTGCCGACGGCTGCGGCCTTGCCGGCCCGCGGGCCGTCGCCTTCCGCGGCGGCCTCGGCGCGGGCCGAGATGGCGCGCCAGGCAGCCTCGGCGGCCTGCTGCTCGGCCTCCTTCTTGCTGCGTCCTGTGCCGGTGCCGTACGCGACACCACCGACGCGGGCAGCAGCCGTGAAGGTCTTCTCGTGGTCGGGGCCCGTCTCGGAGACCAGGTACTCCGGGACGCCGAGTCCCTCGGCGGCCGTCAGCTCCTGCAGGCTGGTCTTCCAGTCGAGCCCGGCGCCCAGATTGGAGGACCGCTCGATGAGCGGGTCGAAGAGGCGGTGCACCAGTTCGGAGGCCGCTTCCAGCTCCTGGTCGAGGTAGACGGCGCCGATGACCGCTTCCAACGTGTCCGCGAGGATCGACGCCTTGTCCCGGCCCCCGGTGCCCTCCTCGCCCCTGCCGAGGCGGATGAAAGCGCCCAGGTCGAGTCCGCGGGCGACCCCCGCGAGGGCACGCGAGTTGACCACCGCGGCCCGCAGCTTGGCGAGCTGGCCCTCCGGAAGGTCCGGATGCATGCGGTAGAGGGTGTCGGTGACCACGAGTCCGAGGACGGAGTCACCGAGGAATTCCAAGCGCTCGTTGGTGGGCAGCCCGCCGTTCTCGTAGGCGTAGCTGCGGTGCGTCAGCGCACGCACCAGAAGGGCGGACTCCAGTCGGTAACCGAGCCGCCCTTCCAGAATCGCGTGCGACGAGGCCGAGTCCACCAGCTCCGCGGAGTCTCCCCCCTTCCCGGGGACGGGACTCTGCGGAGTTCCGGCGTCGGACATGGAGCCTGTCACCCGCCGATCAGACCTCGAGGACCTGACGCTTGTTGTAGGTGCCGCAGCTCGGGCACGCGATGTGCTGCTGCTTGGGCTCGCGGCAGCGCTCGCACTTCACCAGGGTGGGGACCGCAGCCTTCCACTGCGACCGGCGGTGGCGCGTGTTGCTGCGCGACATCTTCCGCTTCGGAACAGCCACGGCTACTTCTCCTGTGAGTCATCCCCGTCGGTGCGGGGCTCGTTGTCCTTCTCGCCGTCCGGCATGGTCTCGGCGAGTTCCTGCAGTGCCGCCCACCTGATGTCGACGGCTTCTTCGTGCCCGTGGTCGGGGTCGTCCGCCAGCCGGGCCCCGCACTCGGGGCACAGGCCGGGGCAGTCCTCGCGGCACACCGGCTGCAGCGGCAGTGCGAGCACCACCGCGTCCCGCAGCACGGGTTCGAGGTCGAACAGATCGCCCTCGAGAAAGAGTGTGTCCTCGTTCTCCTCGTCCTCGCCGGGCTCCGCAACGGGGCGGCCCCGGTCGTCGGCGTCGGGATAGGAGAACATCTCCTGGAAGTCCGCTTCGACCCGTTGGTCGAGCGGCTCCAGACACTTTACGCACTCCCCCGTCAGCGGCGCACGGGCGGTACCCGTGACGAGTACCCCCTCCATGACCGACTCCAGGCGGAGGTCCAGCTCGATCGTCGCCCCGTCGGGAACCTTGATGAACTCGACACCCAGATCACCGGGGGACTCCACCTCGCGGGAGAGCCGCTTCATCGCACCAGGTCGCCGCCCCAGCTCGCGTGTGTCGAACACGAGGGGCGCGCGGTGGTCGAGGGGGGAGTTCAGGGCTTCCTGCTTTCTACGGGTGGAGCTGGGGCCGCGCACGTACTCACGGCCGAAGAGACAGGATACCTGCCGGGTCCCCCATGACCCAATCCGCATCCCGGTGGCGCCGGGTTCCGCGGGCCGCCCGGGATCAGCCTCCGTGACCGTGCCGCTGCTCGTAGGCCCGGAGCTGATCGATGTCGATCATACTGGTGTCGAAGAGACTGGTCTCGTCGAGTTGCTGTTGCGGCTGCTGGTAGTGCTGCTGCTGGGGCTGCTGGTAGTAGCCGTTCTGCTGCTGACCGTAGCCGTAGGGATCGTGCTGCTGCGCGTAGTAGGGATCCTGCGGCGCCTGCTGCGCGTAGGCGTAGGGGTCGTGCTGCTGTCCGCCGTCGTAGGGCATCTGCTGCGGCGCGTAGTACGGGTCCTGCGGCTGCCCCGGGCTGTAGGGGGGCTGCGGCGGCTGCGCGGGCGGCTGCTGCTGGGGCTGCTCGTCCTGCGCCGCCGGGTCGGTGTGCGCGAGCCCGGCCAGGTAGTCGGCGTCGCTGGTGTGCTGCGCGAAGCCCTCGGCCCCGTCCTGCGCCGCCATGTGCGCCGCCAGCTCGTCGATGGGCTCGTGGCCGTGCAGCTTGAGCCGGCCGCGCCCCACGGCCTCCAGCGTCTTGGTGAGCACCGCCGAGACCGAACCGAGCCGCGCCTCCACATAGCTGTCCGCCCGGCGCTGCAGCTCGCGGGGGTCGCCGGTGCGCTCGGGCGCCTCGTGCGCGTACTCCTCGTGCCACTCCTCGGCGCCGGGCCCGCTGCCCAGCAGCTTCTCCCGGCCCCGGTCGACGGAGCCGATGGTCTTGGAGAGCACGGCTTCGAAGTTGGCGAGCTTGCTGTCGACGTAGTCGTCGGCCTCGATCCGGATCTCGCCCGCCTCGCGGCGGGCCTCGGCCAGGATGCGGTCGGCCTCCTCCTGCGCTCGCCGGGCCACTTCCGTACCGGCGACCAGCGCCGCGCGCTCGCCCTGGGCCGCCTCGATGACGCGCTGGGCCTCCTGATGGGCCTCGGCCACCACCTGTTCGCGTCCGCCGATCACCTCGCGCGCCTCGGCCAGGGAGCCGGGCAGCGCCTGGCGCACTTCCTCGAGCATGGCGAGCAACTCGGCCCGGTTGACCACGCAGGAGGCGGACATGGGCATCGAGCGCGCGCCGTCGACGGTCGCCACGATCTCGTCGAGTTTCTGCTGTACGTCCACGCAGGTGACTGTACGACCCGTGGACGCGGGCCTGTTACTCCTTCCCGGAAGCCGGCCGATCCGGGCAGGTCAGCGCCGTCCGCCCGGGACCGGCCCGCCCTCGCCGGGCGGCCGGGCCGCGACCCGGGGGCCGCGGTCGGGATCGTCAGGGCTTGGTGAGGCGTTCGGCCAGCGCCCGGCCGACGGCCTCGGGGACCAGGTGGGAGACGTCGCCGCCCCAGGTGGCGACCTCCTTGACGAGACTGGAGGAGAGGAAGCTGTAGGTGGGGTTGGTCGGGACGAACAGCGTCTCGACCCCGGAGAGGCCGTTGTTCATCTGGGCCATCTGCAGCTCGTAGTCGAAGTCGCTGACCGCGCGCAGCCCCTTGACGATGGCCGGGATGTCCCGCTCCTTGCAGAAGTCGACCAGCAGCCCGTGGAACGCCTCGACCTCGACATTCCCGAAGCCTTCGGTGACCTGGCGGATCAGGTCGATACGCTCGTCGACCGCGAAGAGCCCCTTCTTGGACTTGTTGATCATCACGGCGACGTGCACCGTGTCGTACAGCCGGGAAGCGCGCTCGATGATGTCGAGGTGGCCATTGGTGATGGGATCGAACGACCCCGGGCAGACTGCGCGGCGCACTGGCACTTCCTCGCTCTCCTCACGGCGGGCGCGCGGCCCTGCCTCAGGTGATCTCAGCATGACGCGGGAGTAACTTCCCGCGCAGCGGCGCGACCGTACCAAAGCGTTCCCTCGCCGTAGCGACGGGACCTGAGTCCCTCGAAACCCTCCGGCCAGCGGAAATCGCCGCCCCTGGTGCTGCGCTCCACGGTGGCCAGCGCGGCGGGCGCCAGCCAGCCCCTGACCCGGAGTGTGAGGAGTGTCTCCCGCAGCTCGTCATCGGCCATCGCATACGGCGGATCGAGAAAGACCAGGTCGAACGGGGTCGAAGGCGGTTCACCGGCGAGCACCTGGGCTGCCTTGCCGGAGCGCACCTCCGCTCCGGCCAGCCCCAGCGCCCGCACGTTCTCCCGGACGGTGCGTACGGCACGCGGATCCGCCTCGACGAGCAGCACCTGCCCGGCGCCCCGGGACAGCGCCTCCAAGCCGACGGCACCGGAGCCGGCGAACAGGTCCAGCACCCGCAGGCCCCGCCAGCCCGCGGCGCCCCCGAGCTGGGATTCCCAACTGGAGAACAGGCCCTCGCGGGCCCGGTCGGAGGTGGGGCGGGTGCCGGTGCCCGGCGGGACGGCCAGCCGTCGCCCGCCTGCGGCTCCGGCGATGACGCGGGTCATGGGTGCGGATCCTCTGTGTGGGGTGCGTGCTCGGCATCAGGATCCCATGCGGGGTCCGGCACCGCGTGGCCTCGGTCAGCCCTTGTCGAGGTACTCCTCGCGCTCCTCGTCCAGCAGCGCGTCCAGCGCTGTGCGCAGCTCGGGGTGGTGTTCCAGCTCGGGGTCGGCCGCGACCAGCGCGCCGGCCTCGTCGCGGGCCGCGGCGATGATGTCCTCGTCGTCGATGACGGCGAGCATCCGCAGCGAGGAGCGCACGCCGGACTGCGCCTGGCCCAGGACGTCGCCCTCGCGGCGCTGTTCGAGGTCGATGCGGGAGAGCTCGAAGCCGTCGAGGGTGGCCGCGACGGCCTCCAGCCGGGTCCGTGCGGGGGACTCCTGCGGCATGTCCGTCACCAGCAGGCACAGCCCCGGCGCGCTGCCCCGGCCGACCCGGCCGCGCAACTGGTGCAGTTGTGAGACGCCGAACCGGTCGGCGTCCATGACCACCATGCCGGTCGCGTTGGGCACGTTGACCCCGACCTCGATGACGGTGGTGGCGACCAGCACGTCGACCTCGCCTGCGGCGAACCGCCGCATCACCTCGTCCTTGGCCTCCGGCTGCATCCGCCCGTGCAGGGCCGCCACCCGGAGTCCGGCCAGCGGGCCGGAGGCGAGCTGTCCGGCGACGTCCAGGACGGCCAGCGGCGGGCGTTTCTCCTCGCTGCCGACGCCCTCGTCCTCCGCGGGGCCGTCCGGCTCCTCCTCGTCGGCGGCCCGCCTGCGGCCGCCGCCCTTGCCTCCCGCGTCCTCGTCGTCGCCGATCCGGGGGCAGACCACATAGGTCTGGTGACCCGCCTCCGCCTCCTCGCGCACCCGTTCCCAGGCCCGGGCGAGGAAGTGCGGCTTGTCCCGGACCGGGACGACGTGGGTGGCGATCGGGGACCGCCCGGCGGGGAGTTGGTCCAGTACGGAGGTCTCCAGGTCGCCGAAGACGGTCATGGCGACGGTCCGGGGGATGGGGGTCGCCGTCATGACCAGCAGATGCGGAGTGCGCTTCTCCCCCTGGAAGTGGCCGCCCTTGGAGCGCAGCGCGTCCCGCTGCTCGACGCCGAAGCGGTGCTGTTCGTCCACCACCACCAGCCCCAGATCGTGGAAGGCGACCTTGTCCTCGATCAGTGCGTGGGTGCCCACCACAATGCCCGCCTCGCCGGTCGTCAGGTCCAGCAGGGCCCGGCGCCGGGCCGCGGCCCCCATCGAGCCGGTCAGCAGCACCACCTTGGTGCCCTGCTCGGCGCCGCCGAGCAGGCCGCCCTCCGCGAGTTCTCCCATCATCCCGGTGATGGACCGATGGTGCTGCTGGGCCAGCACCTCGGTGGGCGCCAGCATCGCCGCCTGGCCGCCCGCGTCGACGGTGGCGAGCATCGCCCGCAGCGCCACCAGCGTCTTGCCGGAGCCGACCTCGCCCTGCAGGAGCCGGTGCATGGGATGCGCGGTGGCCAGATCGGCGAAGATCTCCCGGCTGACCTCGTGCTGTCCGTCGGTGAGCGTGAACGGCAGCCGCGCGTCGAAGGCGTCCAGCAGCCCGCCGGCGGCCGGCCGGCGCGGCACGGCGGGCAGTTCGGTCTCCTTGGCGCGGCGCCGGGCGAGGGCGACCTGCAGGACGAACGCCTCGTCCCACTTGAGCCGGGAGCGGGCCTCGGCGATGTCCGTCCGGCCTTGCGGCCGGTGGATCTTCTCCAGCGCCTCGGCCAGCGGGAGGAGGCCGCGCTGCGCCCGCAGCGGCTCGGGCAGCGGGTCGGCGAGGCCCTGCCAGGCGGTGGCCTCCAACGCGTCGAGCACGGTGCCGACGGACTGCTCGATGTTCCAGGAGGACAGCTGCTTGCACGCCGGATACAGCGGCAGCACGGCGCCCGCGAACTGCGCGACGGTCTGCTCGTCGCTCTCCTCGTCCAGGAGCTTGTAGTCCGGGTGGGAGAGCTGGAGCTTGCCGTTGAAGACCCCGACCTTCCCGGCGAACAGGCCGCGCTTGCCGGGCAGCAGCTGCCGCTGATGGTAGTGGACCGAGCGGCCGAAGAAGACGAGCTGGAGCCGGCCGCTGCCGTCGGTCAGCGTGACCTCCAGTCGCTGGCCCCGGCCGTGGTTGAACTTGTGCACGCGCGCGTCGTGGATCCGGGCGACGACGGTGACGTGCTCGTCCAGCGGCAGCTCGGACAGCCGCGTCAGCTCACCGCGCTCGGCGTACCGGCGGGGGTAGTGGTGCAGCAGGTCGCCGACGGTGCGCAGTCCGAGGTGCTCGGACATCGCCTTCGCGGTGTTTCCGCCGAGCAGCGCCTTCAGCGGCTCCTGGAGGGGTTCGCTTCGCCTGGTTTCTGTCGAGGGCACGGCTCCATCCTGCCGGACGGGGGTGACAGGGCCGGTGCCACGCGCCAGGAGCGTGGCCGGCGGGGGTCATTCGACCCCGATCAGCAGCTGCGCCTCGTGCTGCCGGCCCTCGTGGACGACCGTGTCGACGGCCAGGTGACGCTCGCGTACCCGGCGCTCCAGCGCCGCGGCGAGTCCCGCGGGGGCGTCCGCACCGAGCACGAGGGTGACCAGTTCGCCGCCCGCCGCCAGCATCCGCTCGAGCACCTCGGTGGCGACCTGCCCGGTCCCGCTCCCGATCAGCGCGACATCGCCGTCCACCAGGCCGAGCACGTCGCCCTGCTGGCAGATCCCGGCGCTGGTCCACGAGCGCCGTTCGGCGACGGTCACCTCCCCGTACCGGGTGGCCCCGGCCGCCGACGTCATGGTGACGACGTCCTCGTCGAAGCGGCGGTCCGGCTGGTGCACGGCCAGCGCCGCCAGCCCCTGGACGGCGGCACGGGTGGGGATGACGGCGCACCGGATGCCGGCCGCCCGTACAGCGTCGGCGGCCCGGGCGGCCACGGGGTGCAGTCCGCTGTCGTTGGGCAGCAGGGCGACCTCGTCGGCTCCGGTCGCCCGCACCGCCGCCACCAGCGCGCCCTCGTCGAGGCCGGCAACGGCTTCGGCGTCGTCCTCGGCGGCGGACAGCACCACGGCGCCGGCCTGCCGGCAGAGCGTGGCCAGCCCCTCACCCGGCACGACGGCGACGACGGCGCGTGCCCCGGGGCCGGGCGGCTGCCCGGGCCCGTCCGCAGCGCACCGGGGACCGCCGGGCGCGGCGTCCCCCGCCGCGTCCCCGGCCGTCGGCAGATGGGTGATCCGGATGCGGTGCGGGCGCCCCGCGGCCAGGCCCGCCTCCACGGCGGCACCGGCGTCGGCGACATGGACGTGGACGCTCCACAGCCCCTCCCCGCCGCCGACGACCAGCGAGTCGCCGAGCGGGGCCAGCCGGGCACGGAGCGCGTCGACGGCCGCGGGGTCCTCGGCTGCCAGCAGGTACATCACCTCGAACTCGGGGCGGAAGGGCGCCTGCGGTGAACCGTCGGCCGGAAGGGCCGCGGGGGCCGGTGGGGCGACCGGGGAGGCCGCTGGAGCCGCCGGTCCCGCAGCGGCAGCGGACGCCGCTCCGGTGGTGGACACCGCTCCGGTGGCGGCGGCAGGTCCCTCTTCGGGTATCCGTTCGCCCAGTGCCGCCCACAGCGCGGTCAGCAGCACGGTCAGCCCGAGTCCGCCCGCGTCCACCACACCGGCCCGGGCCAGCGCCGCCAGCCGGTCGGGGGTGGCGTCCAGCGTGCGCCGTGCCGCGGCCACGGGGTCGTCCCCGGCCTCCGCCGCCGCGGCGGCGGCCTCCGCCACCGTCAGCATCGTCCCCTCCACGGGGTGTGCGACGGCGGCGTACGCGGCGTACGCACCGCCCCGGAGCGCCGCGGGCAGCCGCTGGGCGGGGTCACCGTCACCGGCCGCCTCCGCGAGTCCCTGGGCCATGCCGCGCAGATACTCGGCGAGAATCGCCCCGGAGTTGCCCCTGGCCGCCAGGAGTGCGGCCCGCGCCACGGCACGCAGCACCGCCCCGGCGCTCGTGCCGCCGTCCGCCGTCTCGTCCGCTCCCCCGGCCGTCGCGTCGCGGGCCGGGAGCGCCTCGCAGGCCGCTTCGAAGGTGAGGCACAGGTTGGTGCCGGTGTCGCCGTCCGCGACCGGGAAGACGTTGATGGCGTCCATCCGCGCGCAGTGGGCGCGCAGCGCCTCCCGGCCCAGGGCGCACCAGCGGCGTACCGCGGCGGCGTCGAGCGGTTGCGGCACGTGCGGGTCCTCCTCCAGAGTGCTGCGGCCGGAATGCCGCGCCCGGGGCCGGCGGCCGGTGTCCGGCCGGTCGGTCCGCCGGGGGCGGCGCTGCCGGAAGGCTAGTGGGAGTCCGGACGGAATCCCAGGTCGGGACCGGGGCGGGGGCCTTGGTTTCGCTGTTCGAGACCGGTCGTTGTATGCTGCTCCGGTTGCCTGGTCCGGACGTTTCCGGCGGGCGACGATCCCCCTGGCACAGCCGGTCATCTTGGTCTGCGTCGCCGGGATTCACCGTACGTGCATCTGAAGTCTTTGGAGTGACCCGTGGCTGCGAACTGCGACGTCTGCGGCAAGGGGCCGGAGTTCGGCAACAACATCTCCCACTCGCACCGCCGCACCCGCCGTCGCTGGAACCCGAACATCCAGCGCGTGCGTGCCGTGGTCGGCGGGACGCCGAAGCGCCTCAACGCCTGCACCTCGTGCATCAAGGCCGGCAAGGTGTCGCGCTGACGTCCTCGACGTAACGCAGCGCGGCTCACGCCGACAGCCGAACAGGGGAACCGGCCCGCCTCGTGCGGGCCGGTTCCTTTTGCGTTTCTTCTGCGTTCCTTCTGACTTGCGGTTGGTTCCGGGCGTCCCGTCCGGTCCGGGTTCCGGCATGGGCTCCGGAACGTGATTCCGCATGGGCTCCCGGGCCCCGGCGGCGCGCCGGAGGCCCGGCGATGCGCACGAGGGCGGGGCGCCGGGCGGGGCCTCGGCTCAGCCCCGCCCGCGCAGCCGCCACCCGTGGTCCACCGGTCCCAGTCCGGCGCCCAGCGCGAAACCCGCCGCGATGGCGCCGGTCGTGTACTCCTTGGCCGCCCGTGCGGCTGCCGGCACCGGCAGTCCCCGGGCCAGATACGAGGCGAGCGCACTGGCCAGGGTGCAGCCGGTGCCGTGCGTGTGCCGGTTGTCGTATCGGGGGGCGCGCAGCCAGTGCTCCTCGGTGCCGTCGGTCAGCAGGTCGACGGCTTCGCCCGGCAGATGGCCGCCCTTGATCAGGGCCCAGCGCGGCCCGTGCTCCAGCAGCGCGGCCGCGGCGTCGCGCAGCTCCGCCTCGCCGGTGACCTCGACGCCCGTCAGCTGCGCGACCTCGTCCAGGTTGGGGGTGACGACGGTGGCGACGGGCAGCAGCCTGCCGCGCAGTGCGCCCACCGCGTCCGCGGCCAGCAGCGGGTCCCCGTGCTTGGAGACACCCACCGGGTCGACGACCACCGGCGCCGCGGTGCCGGCCAGCAACTCGGCGACGGTCTCCACGAGGGGTGCCGAGGCCAGCATGCCGGTCTTGACCGCCTGCACCCCGATGTCGTCGGCCACGCTGCGGTACTGGGCCCGCACCGCCTCCAGCGGCAGCTCCCAACTTCCCTGCACGCCGAGCGAGTTCTGCGCGGTGACAGCGGCGATCACACTCATGCCGTGGGTGCCGAGCGCCAGCATGGTCTTCAGGTCGGCCTGGATGCCGGCGCCGCCGCCGGAGTCCGACCCGGCGACGGTCAGCACCCGGGGCGGCGCGACACCGGTGGGGTTCACATCGTCCATGGTGCGACGGTACTCAGCCGTCCGCGTCGGGCGAGAAGTGGTCCCAGCCGCCCGCCTTCGCCCAGGGGGCGCCGTCCACGGTGACCCTGGGCCGTGCCGAGGCGCCCTGTACCGCGCCGATGACCCGCCAGCGTGCGGGGAGTTTCTGGTCGCGCGGGAAGGTCGCGACGATGGCGTGGTCCTCTCCTCCGGTGAGCACCCACTGGAGCGGATCGACCCCCACGGCCTGCCCGATGTCGGCCATCTGCGCGGGGACGTCCAGGTCGGCCGAGCGGATGTCGATGCGCACCTTGCTGGCCTCGGCGATGTGCCCGAGATCGGCCACCAGCCCGTCGCTGACGTCGGTCATCGCGGTCGCGCCGAGTCCGGCGGCCGCGGGCCCCGCGTGGTAGGGCGGCTCGGGCCTGCGGTGCGCCTCCACGAAGGCCCGGGGCGAACGGAAGCCCCGGGAGAGCACGGCGTGCCCGGCGGCGGACCAGCCCAGCCAGCCGGTGACGGCGACGACGTCCCCGGCCCGGGCTCCGGAGCGGGTGACCGGCTCCCGGTTGCGCAGGTCGCCCAGCGCGGTGATGGAGACGGCGATGCTGTCGCCGCGCACCACGTCGCCGCCGACCACGGCGGAGGCGGCGACCTGGGCTTCGTCGCGGATGCCGTCCATCAGTTCGGTGGGCCAGTTGGCCGGAAGGTCCACGGGGACGATCAGCCCGAGCAGCAGTGCGGTGGGAACGGCGCCCATGGCGGCGATGTCGGCGAGATTCTGCGCGGCGGCCTTGCGGCCCACGTCGTAGGCGGTCGACCAGTCGCGCCGGAAGTGCCGCCCCTCCAGCAGGATGTCGGTGCTGGCCACGACCCGCCGGTCCGGCGCGGCCACCACGGCGGCGTCGTCCCCGGGGCCGATCCGGACGGCGGGGGTGGTGGTCAGCCGGGAGGTCAGCTCCCGGATCAGCCCGAACTCCCCCAGCGCGCCCACGGTGCCCGGCATCCGCCCTCGCGCGGGGCCATGGGGGACCTCCACCGCGGGTGTGGGTTCCGACGCGGTACTGCCGTTCACATCCCGCATTGTTCTGCCCCTTCGCTCACATCGCTCATCGTGCACTCCCGTGCCTCGCCCACCCGCCCGGGGTGCGTGTCTCCTGGTGCGCCGCGGCCATCCCCCGGCCTCCGCTGTTCCCCGCCGGTACCCGGGTGCCCGGCGCCACGAGGGCGGCCCGGTGGTCTCCCGGCGGGGCAGGTGACGCGGTACGGTGGCGTTTCTCTCTCGCCCCGCATGATCCTCGCAGCCCCCGAGGAGGTTCCGTGGTACAGGCGTACGTCTTGATCCAGACCGAGGTCGGCAAGGCTTCGACCGTCGCAGAGATCGTCTCCAAGATCCCGGGCGTGATCCAGGCCGAGGATGTAACGGGTCCGTACGACGTGATCGTGCGGGCCCGCGCGGAGACGATGGACGATCTCGGACGCATGGTGGTCGCGAAGGTCCAGCAGGTTGAGGGCATCACCCGCACCCTGACCTGCCCCATCGTCCATCTTTAGCCCCCGTATGCTCGCCCGGTGAGTATGCGACGCCGGACTGCTTCCTCTCGTTCCGTCTCCACCGCCCCGCTCGCGGTGGTGGCCGCGCTGGCCGCCCTGGTCACGGCAGCCTGTTCGGTCACCGGCGAGGCGGGCCCCACCCCGCCCAGCCCGTCGGGCAGGGCGGCCGAGGTGTGCCGGTCACTGCACGGCGCGCTCCCGGAAAGGGTTCACGACCAGCGACGTGGCCGGGCCGACCAGGTCTCCGACTTCACAGCCGTCTGGGGGGACCCGGCCATCGCACTGCGCTGCGGAGTACCCGAACCCCCCGTGCTCACCCCCGGCACCGAACAGTACAACCCCATCGCCGAAGTGGCCGAGGTGAACGGGGTCTCCTGGCTGATGGAGAAACGGGACGACGGTTACCGCTTCGTCACGACGGGCCGCGTCGCCTACGTCGAGTTGACGGTGCCCGGCGACTACGGGCCCGAGGTCGAGGTCCTCCCCGATCTCGGGGACGCCGTCAAGCGGACGGTGCCCGCGGAGCGGGACTCGGAGAACGACACCGGCAACTGACCGGCCGGCCCCCCGGGCCCCGGGTGCCTCTCCTGCGGGCCCGCCGGGTACGCGGCTCCCGGCGCCGCCCGGCGGGCGCCGCACCCCGCCGCGGCCCCGGCGGGGGCCGTACGGGTGCTCCCGACGGCTAGCGCAGGCCGGTGGGGCGGTTCAGGGCTCCCTGGATGAGGCGGTCGACCAGCTCGGGATAGCTGACCCCGGCCTCCTGCCACATGCGGGGGTACATCGAGATGGGGGTGAAGCCCGGCATGGTGTTGATCTCGTTGATGACGAACTCGCCGTCCTCGCACAGGAAGAAGTCGGCCCGCACCAGACCCTCGCAGGAGGCGGCCTCGAAGGCCTGGACGGCCAGCTCCCGCACCCGCTCGGTCTCCTCCGCACTCAGCGGGGCGGGGACGATACCGGAGGCGGAGTCGATGTACTTGGCCTCGAAGTCGTAGAAGTCGTGGTTGCTGACCGGCGGGATCTCGGCCGGGACACTGGCCCGCGGACCGTCCTCGAACTCCAGGACGCCGCACTCGATCTCGCGGCCGCGCAGCAGCGACTCCACGATGATCTTCGGGTCGTGGCGCCGGGCGGTCTCCACGGCCTCGTCCAGTCCTCCCAGGTCGGCGACCTTGGTGATGCCCATGGACGAGCCGGCCCGCGCGGGCTTGACGAACACCGGCCAGCCCTGTTCGGAGGCGAAGTCGACGATCTTCTTGCGGGCCGCGGCGGGGTCGCGCTCCCATTCCCGGGGCCGGACGGTGACGTAGGGGCCCACCGGCAGCCCGAATGAGGCGAAGATCCGCTTCATGTAGTCCTTGTCCATGCCGACGGCGGAGGACAGCACGCCCGAGCCGACATAGGGCACTCCCGCGAGCTCCAGCATCCCCTGCAGGGTGCCGTCCTCGCCGTAGGGGCCGTGCAGGACCGGGAAGACGACGTCGATCTCGCCCAGGGCCTTGGGCACCTGGCCGGGCTCGGTGTGGACGACCTCCCGGCTGCCGGGCGAGACCGGCAGCAGCACGGCACCGGTGTCCGAGTCGGCGACCCGCTCCACGGTGGGCAGCTCGCTGCCCTCGAGGGCCATCCGGGCCGGGTCGTCAGCCGCCAGGGCCCAGCGGCCGTCCGCGGTGATGCCGATGGGCAGCACCTCGTACTTGTCGCGGTCGATGGCGTCGAGCACCGCGCCGGCCGTGAGGACGGAGATCTGGTGCTCTGAGTTGCGTCCGCCGAAGACGACGGCGACTCGGGGCTTGGGGGCGGGGCTCTGGCTGCTCATCGCTGGGACTTTACCGCGTCGTACCCCCGGCGCCGAGGTGGACGCCCCCGTGGCGCCGGAGGCCGGGCACGCGTGCCCGGGACCGCCGGGCGGTCAGCTCCGTTCGGCCTTGGCACTGCGGGACATCAGCTCCTTGAGCGCCACATGCGGGGGCTTGCCCTCGTGGACGATCTCCACGACCGTCTCGGTGATCGGCATCTCCACCCCGTGCCGCCGGGCGAGGTCCAGCACGGACTGGCAGGACTTGACGCCTTCCGCGGTCTGCTCGGTGACGGCGATGGTCTCCTCGAGGGTCATTCCGCGGCCGAGGTTGGTGCCGAAGGTGTGGTTGCGCGACAGCGGCGAGGAGCAGGTGGCCACCAGGTCGCCCATGCCCGCGAGGCCGGCGAAGGTGTGCGCCTCGGCGCCCATCGCCAGGCCGAGCCGGGTCGTCTCGGCCAGGCCCCGGGTGATCAGCGACGCCTTGGAGTTGTCCCCCAGACCCATCCCGTCTGCGATGCCCACGGCCAGCGCGATGACGTTCTTGACGGCCCCGCCCAGTTCGCAGCCGACCACGTCGGTGCTGGTGTAGGGCCGGAAGTACGGGGTGTGGCAGGCGCTCTGCAGGGCCCGCGCCGCCTCCTCGTCCGCGCAGGCCGCGACGGCGGCCGCCGGCTGCCGGGCGGCGATCTCCCGGGCGAGGTTGGGGCCGGTGAGCACGGCGACCCGTTCGGCGGGGACGCCGGCGACCTCCTGGACGACCTCGCTCATCCGCTTGGCGGTGCCGAGTTCGACGCCCTTCATCAGGGAGACGAGCACCGTGCCGGGGTGCAGCAGCTCCCGCCAGGTCTCCAGGTTGGAGCGGAGCGTCTGGGCGGGGACGGACAGGACGGTGAACTCCGCGTCCCGGGCGGCCTCGGCCGGGTCGGTGGTGGCCCGCACCCCGGCGGGAAGTTCCGTCTCGGGGTGGTACCCGGGATTGCGGCGCGTGCTGTTGATCGCCTCGACGACCTCGGCCCGGCGGCCCCACAGGGTCACCTCGACCCCGGCGTCGGCGAGCACCATCGCGAAGGCGGTCCCCCAGGAGCCGGTGCCGAACACGGCGGCCTTCCTCCGGCGTTCCTGCTGCCGCCCCTCGTGCCGGCTCACGCGTTCGTCTCTCCCTCTGCCGCCTCGGCCGCGGCCGGTGTCCCACCGGCCGGCTCGTGCTGTCCGTCCATGGTGCGGGCCTGCGGCCCGTCCTCCCGGACGGCGCGCTGCTCCCGCCTGCGGGCCGCCGCCTTGCGCATGTCGTACCGCTCGGCGGGCGCCGGCTCGCCGCGGACGACGGCGAGCTGCTCGCTGACGGCGTCCATCATGACGTCGGTGACCTCGCGGAGCACTTCGGCGGTGGGCTCCCGGTCATAGAACGCCGAGAGGTCCAGCGGCGGGCCCGCCTGCACGGTGAGCGTCTTGCGGGGGAAGAGCCGGAGCTTCTTCTCCTTGGCGTACGGCGGCATCGCGAGATTGGCGCCCCACTGCGCGACGGGGACGACGGGCGCCCTGGTCAGCAGCGCGACCCGGGCGGCACCGGTCTTGCCGGCCATCGGCCACATCTCCGGGTCGCGGGTGAGGGTGCCCTCGGGGTAGAAGGCGACGCACTCGCCCTTCTCGATGGCGTCCACGGCGGCCCGGAAGGCGCCCACCGCGTCCGCGGACTCCCGGTAGACGGGAATCTGCCCGGTTCCGCGCATCACGGCGCCCACGAAGCCGCCCTTGAACAGGCCCACCTTGGCCAGGAACCGGGGGACCCGGCCGGTGTTGTACTGGTAATGCGCGTAGGAGAGCGGGTCGAGATACGAGTTGTGGTTGACGACGGTGATGAAGCCGCCGTCCCGCGGAATGTGCTCCATTCCGCGCCAGTCCCGTTTGAAGAGCAGGATGAGCGGCGGTTTTGCCAGAACCGCGGCCAGGCGGTACCAGAAGCCGATCTTCCTGGGTTTGCCGTCACTCCCCGGCACTGCGCGCCCCCTTCGGCCCGGCCTCTCCGGCAGGTGGTCGCGGGGTCGCTCCCGGCGCGGACACGGTTTGGCGGGACACCCGGACACCATCTCCTTAGGGGGCTCCTTGTGGGGCCCTTCCTGTGGGGGCACATCGACAACCGCACAAGTGTCGCCGCGGACTGCCTCGCTGTCGAGCACACTGTCCGTGCCCGACCGCAGGGCACACGGTAACCCCGCCCGCTCCGAGCCGCTCGGGCAGCAGGTGAGAATGGGGTCGATGAAGCCACATGTGACACCCGTGACGTGGACGCTCGTGGTGCCGCTGAAGCCTCTCCCCCGGGCCAAGAGCCGGCTGGCGGGCGTCCGGGGCGGCCCGGCCCTGCCCGCACTCGCGCTGGCGTTCGCGCAGGACACGGTCACCGCAGCGCTCGCCTGCCGGGCGGTGAGCGGTGTGGTGGTTGTCACGGACGATCCACTGGCCGCCGGCGAACTGCGCACCCTGGGCGCCAGCCCGGTGCCGGACCCGCCGGGCGGAGGGCTCAACGCCGCGCTCGCACACGGAGCGTCCGCGGCGCGCGCCGCGGACCCCGGCTCGGCCGTCGCCGCGCTCAACGCCGATCTTCCGGCACTGCGACCCGCGGAATTGGAGCGGGCCCTGAATACGGCCGCCGGATTTTCACGCGCTTTTCTCCCCGACGCCGCGGAAATCGGGACCACGCTGCTGACCGCTCTCCCCCGGACCCCGCTTTCCCCGGCTTTCGGCGGCCTCTCCAGGGCCCGGCACCGGGCTTCGGGGGCGGCGGAACTGCCGGTGGCGGGGGTGCCCAGCGTGCGTCAGGACGTGGACACACCCGCGGACCTGGCCGCGGCGAGCGCCTTGGGGATGGGCGGTTTCACCGCCGCGCTGCTCGCCGGGCCCGTACCGGACGCGGGCCGCTAGGCTGCGGGTATGCAGGCCACCGCGTACACCTACGATCCGGCGTCCCGGTCCGGCAGTGTGTTGCTGGACGACGGCACACCCCTCCCCTTCGAGGCCCCCGCGTTCGACGCGGGCGGGCTGCTGCTGCTCCGCCCCGGACAGCGGGTGCGGATCGAGACCGAGGGCGAGGGCGACGCACGCCGGATCACCGTGGTGACCCTGCAGACCCTGTAGCCGGCGCTGCCCGGCGGTGGAACGCCCGGAGGGCCGCGCGGAGCGGTTCCGGGGACAGACGGGCCGAGAGCCCGCTTCCCGGGGCCCTGGGCCCGAGCCGACGGGCGGGGCCGGGGCCCGGAGACCGGCGGGCCCCGGGCCGGCGCCGGGAACGGGCGGGGCCAGGGGTACCGGGCCGGACATGCCGCGGGCCGGGCTCCCCCGAGGGAGCCCGGCCCGGCGCTGGCGTCGCGGCGCGGTGCCGCGTGGTCCGCTCGCCGCTGGTGGCGTGCGCCGCCGGCGGGAGGGATCGTTTCCCCCGCTCAACCGCGGGGGGCGAGTCGCGTACGGACGAACCGCGGTACGCGACTCACCGCCGACGCGAGGTGGTCTTCTTGGCCGTGGTCTTGCGGGCGGCGGTCTTGCGCGCGGGAGCCTTCTTGGCGGTGCTCTTGCGCGCCGGGGCCTTCTTGGCCGTGGTGGCCTTGGCCGGGGCCTTCTTGGCGGTGGTCTTCTTGGCTGCGGCGGTCTTCGCCGGCGCCTTCTTCGCCGCCGTCTTCTTGGCGGTGGCCTTCTTCGCCGGTGCCGCCTTCTTCGCCGGCGTGGCCTTCTTGGCCGTGGTCTTCTTCGCCGCCGCCTTCTTGGCGCCCGCCTTCTTGGCCGTGGCCTTCTTGGTGGCCGTGCCGCCGGAGAGGCTGCCCTTGGGAGCCTTCTTGACCGCGACATCGTTCTTGGGGAGCTTCTTCGCGCCGCTCACCAGGTCCTTGAATCCGGCACCGGCGCGGAAGCGCGGCACGGAGGTCTTCTTCACCCGGACACGTTCACCGGTCTGCGGGTTGCGGGCGTACCGGGCCGGGCGGTCGACCTTCTCGAAAGAGCCGAAGCCGGTGACCGAAACTCGCTCACCGGCGACGACCGCACGAACGATCGCGTCCAGGACCACATCGACCGCGTCCGCGGCCTGCTGGCGTCCACCGAGGTCATCTTGGATAGCTTCAACGAGCTGCGCCTTGTTCACGTCTTCCCCTTCGGAGACATTGCCGGAACGAATGTGTTCAGCTTTTTCGCACGCTAGGCAGATATATACCGCAAATCAAACACGAAACGGGCGAATCACCCTTGTGCCGCAACGAACTCGCCCGTCACGGAGTTCCGTCCGTGCGTACGTCCCCTGCCGCGGCGCTGAACCGCCCCTCGTCGATGTCGGCCATCAAGCGCTCCAGACGCCGTTCGGCACCGGCGAGATCGTGCTTGGCAGCCGCGGTGATGACGAGCAGCTTCCGGGCCAGCGGCACCCGTGCGCCCTGCGGGATGCGCGGGGAGCGCACCCGCGAGTGCGCCTCCTTCAGTCGGGCGGCGAGTCGGTCGTAGAGCTCCAGTTGACCGTCGCGTTCCATGCGGTGATTGTGCCATTGGGGATGAGTTGTCGCTTCCAGCGGGTCAGCGTACGGCGGGGACGTAGCAGGTGTGGGCCCCAACTCCACCGGGAAGGAGCCGTGTTGGCACCTCCCGGCGAAACGTGCGGGCGAGTCGCGAACAGCACTGTGTCTCAGTGCGACAGGAGCCTGCGTCAAGACTAATTCACGTCATTCGTCAGCGCACGTGTGTGCGCACACGTGGCGCACGGCGGCGGCGCCGTTCCGGGGTGGCCGCACCACCCGCCGGGGCCGTCGGCCCCTTCCCTTCGCATCCGCCGCACGCCCCACGGCACAACAGCAGCGCGCCCCCGCCGGGTGCGGCGGGGGCGCGAAGAGCGCTTTTTGAGGGGTGCTCAGCCCTGCGGCGCCGGAGCGGGCGCGGGCAGGTCAGGCAGCCGTCGTGCGCGGCTTGAAGGCGGCCCGGGAGCTCTCGAACTCCGCGATGGCCTCCTCGTTCTTCAGAGTGAGGCTGATGTCGTCCAGCCCCTCCAGCAGGCGCCAGCGGGCGTTCTCGTCCAGTTCGAAGTCCGCGTCGACGCCGGGCGCCAGCACCTTGCGCCGGACCAGGTCCACGGTCACCTCGGTGGCCGGATCGCCCTCCGCCAGCCGCCACAGCTCCTCCACCGTCTCCTGCGGCAGCACCACCGTGAGCAGGCCGTTCTTGAGCGAGTTGCCCCGGAAGATGTCGGCGAACCGGGAGGAGACGACGGCCTTGAAGCCGTAGTTCTGCAGCGCCCAGACCGCGTGCTCCCGGGAGGAGCCGGTACCGAAGTCGGGACCGGCGACGAGTACCGTGCCCCCTTGGTGAGCCGACTGGTTGAGGACGAACTCCGGGTCCTTGCGCCAGGCCTCGAAGAGGCCGTCCTCGAAGCCGTCGCGGGTGACCTTCTTGAGCCAGTGGGCCGGGATGATCTGGTCGGTGTCGACATTGCTGCGGCGCAGCGGGACGGCCCGGCCGGTGTGGGTGGTGAAGGCTTCCATCAGTGCGTCTCCCTTGAGCTTCCCGGACCGTCAGACCGCGGCCGGCTCGCGTACATCGGCCAGGTCGGCGGGCGAGGCCAGGTGGCCCAGTACCGCCGTCGCCGCCGCCACCTGGGGTGAGACCAGATGGGTGCGTCCGCCCTTGCCCTGGCGGCCCTCGAAGTTGCGGTTCGAGGTGGAGGCGGCCCGCTCACCGGGCTGGAGCTGGTCGGGGTTCATCCCCAGGCACATCGAGCAGCCCGCGTGCCGCCACTCGGCTCCGGCGGCGGTGAACACCGCGTCCAGCCCCTCCTCGACGGCCTGCAGCGCGACCCGCACGGAGCCGGGCACGACCAGCATCCGGACTCCGTCGGCCACCGTGCGCCCCTCCAGCACCGCGGCGGCCGAACGCAGGTCCTCGATCCGGCCGTTGGTGCACGAGCCGACGAAGACGGTGTCGACGGCGACCTCGCGCAGCGGCTGCCCGGCGCTCAGCCCCATGTAGTCCAGGGCCTTCTCCGCCGCGTACCGCTCGCTGGCGTCCTCGAAGGAGGCCGGGTCCGGCACCGCGTGCGACAGCGGCGCGCCCTGTCCGGGGTTGGTGCCCCAGGTGACGAATGGCGCGAGCTCGGACGCCTCGATGACCACCTCGTGGTCGAAGACCGCGTCCTGGTCGGTGCGCAGCGTCTTCCAGTAGGCGACCGCCTCGTCCCACTCCGCGCCGGCGGGGGCGTGGTCGCGGCCCTGGACGTAGGCGAAGGTGGTCTCGTCCGGGGCGATCATCCCGGCCCGGGCGCCGGCCTCGATGGACATGTTGCAGATGGTCATGCGGGCTTCCATCGACAGCTTCTCGATGGCCTCGCCCCGGTACTCGATCACATACCCCTGTCCGCCGCCGGTGCCGATCCTGGCGATGACGGCCAGGATCAGGTCCTTGGCGGTGACGTCCTCGGGCAGCTCGCCGTTCACGGTGACCGCCATGGTGCGGAACGGCGCCATGGGCAGCGTCTGGGTCGCGAGCACGTGCTCGACCTGGGAGGTGCCGATACCGAAGGCCAGCGCACCGAACGCGCCGTGGGTGGAGGTGTGGCTGTCCCCGCAGACCACGGTCGTGCCGGGCTGGGTCAGCCCCAGCTGCGGCCCGACCACGTGCACGACACCCTGTTCGACGTCGCCCAGCGGGTGCAGCCGCACCCCGAAGTCCGCGCAGTTCTTCCGCAGGGTCTCCAACTGGATGCGGGAGACCGGATCGGCGATCGGCTTGTCGATGTCGAGCGTGGGGGTGTTGTGGTCCTCGGTCGCGATGGTCAGATCCGTCCGCCGCACGGCACGGCCCGCCTTGCGGAGTCCGTCGAAGGCCTGCGGGCTGGTCACCTCGTGGAGCAGGTGCAGATCGATGAAGAGAAGGTCCGGCTCGCCTTCCGCTCGCCTGACGACATGGTCGTCCCAGACCTTCTCCGCGAGTGTGCGTCCCATCGCATTCCCTCCGGTCGGCAGCGCCGCCGACCACATGTCGAGATCAGTACCTCCCCCGGCCTGCGGCCGGGGGACCCCCGCGCAGCGGCGGCCCGTCCCTCAAGATTGGCGGTTCGCCGGGAAAATTGAACTTGCGTTTCACAGTTTGAGACGTGAGTATCGACGCATGGACAACTCTAGCGGCGTCGGCGTTCTCGACAAGGCAGCTCTGGTACTGAGCGCTCTGGAGTCCGGTCCGGCCACCCTCGCCGGGCTGGTCTCCGCGACCGGTCTCGCGCGCCCCACGGCGCACCGGCTCGCGGTGGCTCTCGAGCACCACCGCATGGTGGCCCGTGACATGCAGGGCCGGTTCATCCTCGGTCCCCGGCTGGGCGAGCTGGCCGCGGCGGCGGGCGAGGACCGGCTTCTGGCGGCGGCGGGCCCGGTCCTCACCCACCTGCGCGATGTGACCGGCGAGAGCGCGCAGCTCTACCGCCGCCAAGGCGACATGCGCATCTGCGTGGCCGCGGCGGAACGCCTCTCCGGGCTGCGGGACACCGTGCCGGTCGGCTCCACCCTGCCCATGAAGGCGGGCTCGGCCGCGCAGATCCTGATGGCCTGGGAGGAGCCCGAGCGGCTGCACCGCGGGCTGCAGGGCGCCCGCTTCACCGCCACCGCGCTCTCCGGCGTGCGGCGCCGGGGCTGGGCCCAGTCGATCGGCGAGCGGGAGCCGGGCGTGGCGTCCGTCTCGGCCCCCGTGCGCGGCCCGTCGAACCGGGTGGTGGCAGCGGTCTCCGTCTCCGGGCCCATCGAGCGGCTCACCCGGCACCCCGGCCGGATGCACGCCCAGGCCATCGTGGACGCGGCGACCCGGCTCAGCGAGTCGTTGCGGCGGCCGGGCGCGATCTGACCCCGGGACCGGCGCACGGCATCCCCGTCCGCCGCTGCACGCCCGGCCTGCGACAGGTTCAGGCCGCACCGGAGGCAGCCGCCCGCGAGGTGCTGGACGCCGTGGACGAGGCGTCGCTCTCCCCGCACGAACGGCTGGGCACGGCCGCCTGGGCGCGCTCCCCCGCCCGGTACCGCCGCGCAGGCCGGCACCGGCACCGAGGACGCCGAGAGCGAGGACGCCGACAGCGCACGGCGCGAGGTGAGCGCGCTGTTCGACGGGCTCGGCCGGCAGCAGGACGGCCCCGACTCCCCGCCCGGACGGGCGCTGACCGAGGCCGTCGCCGCGCTCACCCGGCCCGGCTACCCCTGTGACGCGGCGCATCTGACGCTGTTCGCGCGGGCCGCCGAACGCACGGCCGTGGGCGAACTGGACCTGCTGGGGAGCTTTCCCGACCAGGCGGCCCGGGTGGAGGCCGGCGTGGCGCTGACGGTGCTGTACGAACCCGTGCTGCTGAGCCTGCGGCGGCTCGCACACGTGGAGGAGTCGGCGCGCCGGTTCGGGGCCCAGACTGACGAACCACGGAGGGAGCGCGGGGAGCGGGAGGCGAAGCGGACGGGTGGCGGCACGACGAAGGCCCCGCACCTGAGTGCGGGGCCTTCGTGATCGAGTACCCCCGACCGGATTCGAACCGGCGCTACCGCCTTGAGAGGGCGGCGTGCTAGGCCGCTACACAACGGGGGCCCTATCTGTGATCCCACCCGGGTCTGCCGACTCCGGACGGAATCCGTACCCCCGACCGGATTCGAACCGGCGCTACCGCCTTGAGAGGGCGGCGTGCTAGGCCGCTACACAACGGGGGCCTCGATCTCGCAGAACGTGAACGCTTTCGAACAGAACGCGGATCTTGCTGGGCTACCAGGACTCGAACCTAGACTAACTGAACCAGAATCAGTCGTGCTGCCAATTACACCATAGCCCACCGAAACGCAACCCCCTGGGGGATTTTGTCTGGGTGGCCGCCTTCGGTTCCGGCCTTCTCGGCCTGCCCCGTTCGGCGACAGACAGAACATTACCTGATCGAGGACGGTGCTCCAAAACGAGTTCCCGGCGCCCGCTCCGGGGCACCGTCCCCACCTCGGCGGCTACGAACCGAGCTTGGCCAGGGCCGCGTCGATGCGCTCCAGGGTGCGGTCCTTGCCGAGTACCTGGAGGGATTCGAACAGTGGCAAACCGACGGTACGGCCGGTGACGGCCACCCGCACCGGGGCCTGGGCCTTGCCCAGTTTCAGCCCGTGCTCCTCCCCCGCCGCCAGGACGGCCTCCTTGAGCGAGTCGGCGGACCGCCAGTCGGCGGTGTCCAGCCGGGCGCGGGCCGTGCGCAGCAGGTCGGCCGAGCCGTCCTTCATCGCCTTCTGCCAGGACTTCTCGTCCTCGACCGGCCGCTCCAGGAAGAGGAAGTCGACGTTGTCGGTGATGTCCGAGAGGACCGTCAGCCGGGTCTGGGCCAGCGGCGCCAGCTCCTCGAACGCCTGCCGGGAGAAGTCCGCCTCGTCCCACGGCGCGTACGGTGCCTTCAGCCACGGCTCACAGGCCGCGATGAAGTCCTTCAGCGGCATCTCCCGCAGGTGCGTGGCGTTGATGGCCTCGCACTTCTTCAGGTCGAAGCGCGCCGGGTTGGCGTTGACGTCGCGGATGTCGAAGGCGGCGACCATCTCCTCCATCGAGAAGATGTCCCGGTCCTCGGAGATCGACCAGCCTAGGAGGGAGAGGTAGTTGAGCAGGCCCTCGCGCAGAAACCCGCGCTCGCGGTAGAGGTTGAGGGAGGACTGCGGGTCGCGCTTGGAGAGCTTCTTGTTGCCCTCGCCCATCACGTACGGCAGGTGCCCGAATTCCGGGACGCGCCGCGCGACGCCCAACTCGGTCAGGGCCCGGTAGAGCGCGATCTGCCGCGGCGTGGAGGAGAGCAGGTCCTCGCCGCGCAGCACGTGCGTGATGTCCATCAGGGCGTCGTCGACCGGGTTGACCAGCGTGTACAGCGGGGCGCCGTTGGTGCGCAGGATGCCGTAGTCGGTGACGT
Source organism: Streptomyces sp. WMMB303 (assembly GCF_029351045.1). NCBI lineage: Bacteria > Bacillati > Actinomycetota > Actinomycetes > Kitasatosporales > Streptomycetaceae > Streptomyces > Streptomyces sp. WMMB303. The sequence goes on from NZ_JARKIN010000001.1 coordinate 5,265,204, forward strand.
TCTCCGGCTGGAAGGTGATCTCGCCGCGGACCAGGTCCGTGAAGGTGATCGGCTCGTCCGGCATCCGGAAACGGACGACGTGGCTGCGTCCCTCGGTCTCGTAGTCGGCGATCTGCTCACCGGTCAGCTCACGGCAGCGGCCGTCGTACCCGGAGGGGCGCCCGTCCTTGCGGGCCTGCTCGCGGCGTTGCTCGAGCTCCTCCGCCGTGCAGTAGCACGGGTAGGCGTAGCCGCCCTCCAGCAGCTTGCGCGCGATGTCCGCGTAGCGCTCCGTCCGCTGGGACTGCCGGTAGGGGCCGTGCGGACCGCCGACCTCCGGGCCCTCGTCCCAGTCGAGGCCCAGCCAGCGCATCGCGTCCAGCAGCTGCTCGTAGGATTCCTCGGAGTCCCGCGCCGCGTCGGTGTCCTCGATGCGGAAGACCAGGGTGCCGCCGGTGTGCCGGGCGTACGCCCAGTTGAACAGGGCGGTACGGACCAGACCCACGTGGGGGTTACCGGTCGGTGAGGGACAGAAACGTACGCGGACGTCCGAGCCCGCGGTCGCGTTAGTCACGCTTGATCACCTTATTGGTGAGAGTGCCGATTCCTTCGATGGTGACGGCGACCTCGTCGCCGACGTTCACGGGGCCGACCCCCGCCGGGGTGCCGGTGAGGATGACATCGCCCGGCAGCAGGGTCATGGCCTGGGTGATGTGGACGATCAAGTCCTCGACGGGCCTGATCATCTCGCTGGTGCGGCCCAGCTGGCGCTGCTCGCCGTTGACGGTGCACATGATGCCGACGTCGGCGGCGTCCAGTTCGGTCTCCGTCCAGGGGCCCAGCGGGCAGGAGCCGTCGAAACCCTTGGCGCGGGCCCACTGGTTCTCCGTGCGCTGCACATCACGCGCGGTGATGTCGTTGGCGCAGGTGTAGCCGAGGATGACGTCCTTGGCACGTTCGCGCGGCACGTCCTTGCACAGCCGGCCGATGACCACCGCCAGCTCCGCCTCGTGGTGCACCTCGTTCGAGAAGGACGGGTAGCCGATGGGGTCGTTCGGGCCGATCACCGATGTGGACGGCTTGAGGAAGGTGACCGGGGCCTCGGGGACCTCGTTGCCCAGTTCCTTCGCGTGCTCGGCGTAGTTCCTGCCGATCGCGACGACCTTGTTGGGCAGGGTCGGCGGCAGAATCCGGACCTTGCTCAGGGGCAGCTTCTGGCCCGTGCGCTCGAACTCGGCGAAGGGGTGGCCCTTGATGATGTCCAGGGCGGGGCCCTCCGGGCTGGAGGGCTCGCCCTCGACGACGCCGAACCCTACGGTTCCGTCCAGGGAGAATCTTGCGATGCGCACAGAGGTCCTTCGCTGCGGGTCCGATGGCTGAGACCCCCCAGCGTATTGCACCGGTCGCAGGACCCGGGGACGGGTTCTCCCGGCTCCCGGCCGCTCTCGGTTCCGGCCCCGCGCGGGGCCGCCGCTCCCGGCGCCGGAGACGGCTCCGCCTGGAGGGACCGGCCCGCGGGACGCCGTCGCGTCCCGCCGGGCTTGAGCCCGCCGCGGAGCGCGGTGCTCAGCGCAGCCGCGCCATCAGGGCATGCTCCACCAGGGTGATCAGCGCGCTCTTGGCGTCCGCGCGGTGCCGCGCGTCGGTGGTGATGATGGGCGCGTCGGGGCCGATCTGGAGGGCTTCGCGGACCTCCTCGGGCGCGTAGGGCTGGTGCCCGTCGAACCCGTTGAGCGCGATCACGAAGGGCAGCCCGCTGTTCTCGAAGTAGTCCACCGCCGGGAAACAGTCCGCCAGCCGGCGGGTGTCCACCAGCACCACCGCACCGATCGCCCCCCGCACCAGGTCGTCCCACATGAACCAGAACCGGTCCTGCCCCGGCGTACCGAACAGGTAGAGGATCAGGTCCTGGTCCAGGGTGATCCGGCCGAAGTCCATCGCCACCGTGGTGGTGGTCTTGTCCGCCGTGTGGGTCAGATCGTCGATACCGGCCGAGGCGGAGGTCATCACAGCCTCGGTGCGCAGCGGGTTGATCTCCGAGACCGCACCGACGAAGGTCGTCTTGCCCACGCCGAAACCGCCGGCCACCACGATCTTCGCGGAGGTCGTCGAGCGGGCTGTCGTACCCCCGACGGGCCCGGCGCTAGAGCTTCCGAAGTCCACTGAGCACCCTTTCGAGCAGTGTCACGTCTGGTTGACCGTCGGCGGTGGTCTCGTCACCGCCCGGCTGGTGAATGGCGACGAGTCCGGCCTCGGCCAGGTCGGCGACGAGAATCCGGGCGACGCCGAGCGGAATGGTCAGAAGTGCTGAGATCTCGGCGACCGACTTGATCTCGTAGCACAGGCGGCAGATCCGCTGGTGCTCCGGGAGCTGGCCCTGGAGCTGAGCGTTCTCCGCCGTGGTGTGCACCAGTGCCTCGATGGCGAGCTGGTAGCGGGGACGGGTCCGGCCCCCCGTCATCGCGTAGGGGCGCACCAGCGGCTGCTGCGGCGGCGGGGGCTGGTCGGCGGCGCGCTGGGTGCCGGCCGTCCTGTCCGCGTGACCGGGCTGCACCGGCTGGATGCGGGTCTGCGGGTTCTGCTGCTGCGGTTCCTGCGGCTGCGGGTGCCGCTGCGGAGGCTGCGCACCGTACGGCGACTGTCCCGCGTGCTGCGGCGGCCGGCCGTGCTGCGGCGGCTGCCCCCCTGGGGTCGGCTGCTGCCCGCCGGCCGGCCGCTGGACGTTCTCGCTGGGCGCGGAGGGAAAGTTGAAACGGTTGAGGAAGGGCGCGTCCCCACCCGGGGCCGCGGCCGATCGGACGTCCTCCGGCTGGCCGGAACGACCACTGCCGTACGACGACGGACCTCCTGGGGGCGTTGCCACGATTCCTCCTCCGACTCACGGACATACGACCGTTGCGCTCACGGCACCTTATGGCGCCCGGCGGCGTTCCGCACTGCCGTGGGCCAGTTGTGCCCTAGTTGAGAAGACTGCCCTGCAGCTCCGCGCGCAGGTCCGGGGTGAGAACCCCGCCCGCGCGGTCGACCAGCAGGGCCATCTCGTACCCCACCAGACCGATGTCGGCCTCGGGGTGGGCGAGGACGGCCAGCGAGGAACCGTCGGAGATGGACATGATGAACAGGAATCCCCGCTCCATCTCCACAACAGTCTGGTTGACCCCACCGCCCTCGAAGATCCGGGACGCGCCCGCGGTCAGCGAGGTGAGCCCCGATGCGACCGCCGCCAACTGGTCGGCGCGATCGCGCGGGAAGCCCTCGGACATCGCGAGGAGGAGTCCGTCGGCGGAGACCACCACCGTGTGGGACACCCCGGGGGTGTTCTCCACGAAGTTGGTGATCAACCAGTTCAGGTTCTGCGCCGCCTGGCTCATCGGGCTCACACTAACGCTCCTGATCGTAGGTGCTTCCGGGGCCGAAGCCCTGTCGGTCATTCTGGTTGCCGTCGCCCGCTGTGCGTCCCTGACGGACGCCGCGGTGCAGGTTGCTCAGTCTTCCGCGGACATCCTCGGGCGCCCGGGAGACCGCGGGAGTACCCTGCGAGTTCTCCTCCGCCGCGCCCGCGACCAGGTTGGCCCTGGGCACCCTGCGCGGCAGTCCGGACGAGGTGACGCCGCCGGACTGCGGGGCGCGCAACTGGCCCGCCCTGCTCCAGTGTTCGTCGTTCTCGCTCCACCGGTGGGTTCCGGACTCCTCCTGCGACGGCTGCCCGGCCGGGGCTTCCCAGCCCTGGGCGGGAGCCTGCTGCCGGGCCGCCGGCGCTCCGTCCTGCTGCCGCCCCGCGTCCCGGCGCGGGAGGCCCGCGTCGGTCGTGGTGCTCCAGTCGTCGGGGAGGGAACCCGGACGGTCGAAACCTACACGGTCAACATCCCCGTGGGGAACGCCAGGTGCGGATTCCGCTTCTGAACGACGGGGGAGGTACTGACCGCCGTGGCCTGGCTGTTGGGCCGGAAGCTGCGGCTCCGCGTAGGCTCCGGTGCCGTCTCCGGCGGACTCGTGGGGGCGCCCGGCGGCAGGCGGCGCGTAGGGCTGCCCGTAACCCTGGTCGTGCGCCTCCGGGTAGCCGCCGGTGTACTGCTGAGCGGCGATCTCGCCGGTCTGCTCGTACCCGGGCTGATACGGGGCACCGCCCTGCTGCTGATACGGGTCGTACTGCCCGTGGCCACCGGGCGGCGGTCCCTGCGGATAGGCGTCCTGCCGGGGCTGCTGCGGCGCCTCGATGGCCGACCGGCGCTCCTCGGGGAGCCCGGGCCGGTCGTCCGCGCCCGGCAGCCGGCCCTGGTTCCCGGAGCCGTAGCGCGAATCGTCGAAGCCGAGTTCGGCAGCCGAACGGGCGCCCTCCACGCCGTTCGGGCCACGCGAGTGCTCGGGAACGATCCGGGAGACGGTGAAGTCCTCCTCGGGGTTCTCCTCCCCACCGCCGCCGTGGGTGATGGCGTCGGGAAGCATCACCAGCGAGGTGGTGCCCGCCTGCTCGCCGGAGGGGCGCAGCTGGACGCGGATACCGTGCCGGTCCGCGAGGCGGCCGACCACGAACAGGCCCATGCGCTGGGAGACGGCGGCGTCGACCGTGGGCGGGTTGGCCAGCTTGTGGTTGAGGTCCGCGAAGTCCTCCGCGGTCAGACCGATGCCCTTGTCATGGATCTCGATCATCATCCGGCCGTCCGGCAGCCGGGTGGCCGTCACCCGGACCTTGCTCTGCGGTGAGGAGAACGACGCGGCGTTCTCCAGCAGCTCGGCGAGCAGGTGGACCAAGTCGTTGACGACCTGTCCGTGGATCTCCGTCTCCGGAATGCCGCTGATCTCGATGCGTTCGTAGTGCTCCACCTCGGAGGAGGCGGCACGCAGGATGTCGACCAGCGGCACCGGCTCCGTCCACCGGCGGCCGGGCTCCTCGCCCGCGAGGACCAGCAGGTTCTCGCCGTTGCGCCGCATTCGGGTGGACAGGTGGTCCATCCGGAACAGCTTCTCGAGCTGGTCCGGGTCCGCCTCGCTGTTCTCCATCTCCGTCACCAGCTCGAGCTGGCGTTCGATGAGGCCCTGGTTGCGGCGGGAGAGGTTGGTGAAGATCGCGTTGACGTTGCCGCGCAGCAGCGCCTGCTCGGCGGCGAGCCGCACCGCCTCCCGGTGCACCTGGTCGAAGGCGCGGGCCACCTCGCCGATCTCGTCACGGCTGGTGATCGGAATCGGCTGCACCCGGGTGTCCACGCGGCCCGGCTCGGTACGCGAGAGCTGGTCGACCAGCATCGGCAGCCGCTGCTGGGCCACGCCGAAGGCGGCTGTGCGCAGCGTGCGCATGCTCTGGCTCATCGAGCGGGCCATCCGCCCCGCGATGATGAACGCGAACAGGAGCGCGACCAGCACGATCACGGAGTTCACCAGCGCGTTCCGGCGGGCGTCGGAAGCGATCTCCTCGGTGTCGGCGACCGCGTCGCGGGTCAGCTTCGACTCGACGGCGCGGTAGGCGTCGAAGGTACCGGTGGCTGTCTCGAAATAGCTTTCGGTGGTGATGCCCTTGGCGCGCAGTTCGCGCGCACCGGCGCCGGAGCCGATGGCCTTGACCATCTTGGCCATGGAGGGCGGGGCCACGAACTTCTCGCCCTGGGCCGCTGCGTGTTCGCGCGCCGCCTCCACCTGCCTGCGGCCCGCCTTCTCGGCCTTGGCGGACTCCTGCTCGAGCAGCTTCACGTCCTCCGGACGGCCACCGGAGGTGTACTCGCCCAGCGCGATGCGCTCCAGGTAGTGGTACGAGGCCAGCGCGGTCCTCTGGGCCTCCTTGTCCGCGCGGGTGGGCCCGGGCTTGACCATCAGGTGGGTGCCCAGGCCGCGCTGCAGCGACTCGGCGGCCTTGGCCAGCGAGATGGCGTAGACCGTCCGGCCGAAGGAGGTGACGTTGCCGGTGCCCAGCCCCAGTTCGTTGGCGAACTCCATCAGGGGGTGCTGGATGGTGACGTAGCCCTCTTCGGTCTCCACGCCGCTCATGTCCTCGGAGTACGCGGACTCGCGCAGCACCGGCAGCCGCGGCTCCACCTTCTCGAACGCGGCGAGCCGGCGCTTCAGACCTGGGTTGTCCGGGAGGTGGGAGGCCGCCTTCTTGAACTCCTCGGCGGCCCGGTCGGTCGCGGCACGGGCCTTGCGGACCGCAGGGTCGTCCCTCTCACCCCGCAGCAGCGGCTCGGCGGTGCGGTCCCGCTCGTCGATGAGGGCGTTGCCGTAATTCGCCGCCGCCTCCACCAGTTCCGCCGTACGCTGGGCTTCCTTGGCGTCCTGCCAGGCGGAGATGTCGGATTCGACCTTGAAACCGCCGAAGACGAGCGCCACGAGCACGGGTATCAGCAGGATCGCGTTCAGCCGGGTGGGAACGCGCCAGTTCCGCGCCTGCCATCTGCTGCCGCCCCCGGTGGCGGGCGGCGGCTGGGAGGCCGAGGCATCCGGGCCGCGCAACGTGGCGGAGCGCTGCGGCGGGGTGAAGTTACCCCGCGATTCCGCAGTGCCCTGCCGTGCGGAACCCTGTGCCGGTCCCGACGTACCCCTGGTCGTTCGCCTCACTCGACTTCTCACCTCTCGGTGCGCGGCGCCCCCTGACAGCCTGCGCCTGCGCTACTGCTGAGTTCAGGGAATTCCAGCACGTCACGACCGCTCCCTCCAAACAGTTGGCGCATTACGGAGGGCAAGGGAAGACGAGGATTCCAGCCCGCGGAAAAACGGGCATTGGGGCCGTGGAGCGCCAAATGGCCCGGGATTCATACGCAGAGTGAGACGCTCCGCGCGCCCGGCGTGTTCACACGGCCGTAATTCTCTGTCGAAACGTTATGAACGTGAAGCCGTCACGGCTCCCGGGCATGGCGAAAAACACAGCCTCCCCGGGACACCGATCGTACGATGCCCCACTCCGCTCCGGCGGACGCGGCGCGCTACTTGAGCCGGGCGAGCAGCGCGTGCTCCACCAGGGTGATCAACCCGCTCTTCGCCTCGGCCCGGTGCCGGGCGTCGGTGGTGATGATCGGGGTGTCGGGGCCGATCTGGAGGGCTTCGCGGACCTCTTCGGGCGCGTAGGGCTGGTGCCCGTCGAACCCGTTGAGCGCGATCACGAAGGGCAGCCCGCTGTTCTCGAAGTAGTCCACCGCCGGGAAACAGTCCGCCAGTCGACGGGTGTCCACCAGCACCACCGCACCGATCGCCCCCCGCACCAGGTCGTCCCACATGAACCAGAACCGGTCCTGCCCCGGCGTACCGAACAGGTAGAGGATCAGGTCGTCGTCGAGGGTGATCCGGCCGAAGTCCATCGCCACCGTGGTGGTGGTCTTGCCCCCGGTGTGGGTCAGATCGTCGATACCGGCCGAGGCGGAGGTCATCACAGCCTCGGTGCGCAGCGGGTTGATCTCCGAGACCGCACCGACGAAGGTCGTCTTGCCCACGCCGAAACCGCCGGCCACCACGATCTTCGCGGAGGTCGTCGAACGCCCGGAGGCGGGAGTCCCGTACCCCTGCTGGCCGGCCTGTCCCATGGAGCCCATCGGCCCGACCGGCGGGGCCGGCTGCCGCCCGGCGGGGTCCATCTGCGGGCTAGAGCTTACGAAGTCCACTGAGCACCCTTTCCAGCAACGTCACATCGGGGGCACCGCCCGGGTCCGAGGAGCTGCCGGGCTGGTGGATGGCCACCATCCCGGCCTCGGCGAGGTCGGCGACGAGAATGCGGGCCACCCCCAGCGGGATGGCGAGCAGCGCGGAGATCTCCGCGACCGATTTGACCTCCCGGCACAGGTGGCAGATCCGCTGGTGCTCGGGGAGCAGCCCCTGCAGTTGCATCGGATCCGCGGTGCTGCTCACCAGCGCCTCGATGGCGAGCTGGTAGCGCGGCCGGGTACGGCCGCCCGTCATGGCGTACGGACGCACCAGTGGCTGGTCGCCCTCTCCTCCGTACGGCGCATGCGCGTTGTGCGCACCGTACGGATCGTGCGAAGCGGGCGGCGGGGTCATGGCTCCTCCGAGCGAGGCATGGGGTCGGCGAACGGACTGTGGTGCTCAGGTGGGGGGAGCGTGATGATCAGTTGAGAATGCTTCCCTGGAGTTCCGCGCGCACGTCTGGAGTGAGTACGCTTCCAGCACGGTCCACCAAGAGAGCCATCTCGTAGCCGATGAGGCCGATGTCCGCCTCCGGGTGGGCGAGGACGGCCAGTGAAGAGCCGTCGGAGATGGACATGATGAAGAGGAAACCCTTCTCCATCTCCACCACCGTCTGGTTGACGCTGCCGCCCTCGAAGATGCGCGAGGCACCTGCCGTCAGCGAGGTGAGCCCCGACGCGACCGCCGCCAACTGATCGGCGCGATCCCGCGGGAAGCCCTCCGACATGGCCAGAAGCAGGCCGTCGGCGGAGACCACCACCGTGTGCGACACCCCGGGGGTGTTCTCCACGAAGTTGGTGATCAACCAGTTCAGATTCTGCGCAGCCTGGCTCATCGGACTCAACTAACGCTCCTGCTGATAGGTGGGACCTGCGCCGCGGGTGTCCGTGCCGGCCTGTCGGCCCTGCTGGATACCGCGGCGGAGATTGGTCAGCCGACCGCGCACATCGTCCGGCGCGCGGGAGACCTGGGGGCCGGCCTGTGCGGAGGACTGCTCCTGCGCGGTGCCCGCCACCAGGTTGGCGCGGGGCACCCGACGCGGCAGACCCGAGGTGGTGACCCCGCCGGCTGCGGGCTGGCGGAGCTGTTCGGCGCGCCGCCAGCGCTCGTCGTTGGGTGAGGCACCCCAGCTTTCGTCGGCGGCCGGACTGCTCTGGCCCGCGCCTCCGCCGGGGGCGGCCTGGCGCTCGGGCAGCGGGGATTCCGGCGGGACGGGCTGCCCGGGGTGCTGCGGCTGGGCCGGCCACTGGCCGGGGCCACCGCTCTCCGGGCCGGTGCCGGGCGTCTGCTGGGGCATCGGCTGCTGTGGTGCGGACTGGCCGGGGCCGCGGAACCAGTTGGACTCCATGGACGCGAAGATCGGCGTCGGGGCGTCCGCAGGGGCCGGGGGACCGGAGGGTATGCCGTCGCCGGGCCCGGCTCCCGGCTGCCCGTGGGGGACGCCGCCCGGGCCCGGAGCGGCTCCGGGATATCCGGGGCGGGCGTACTCGCCGGTGCCCTCGGGCTCGTCGTGGCCGCGCGGGGTGTCCTCGTCGCCGGGCCCCTGCTCGGGCCGGGCCCAGCTCGGGCGGTTCTGCTCGCCGTCCGCGGGGCGCTCACCCGGGGCGTTCCCCAAGGGCGGCTGCGGGAACGCGGCCGGACCAGCGGGGCCGCCGCCTGCCTGGGGGCGGGCGAACTGGCCGGTGTGGCCGGGGCCGTCGGGGCTGCCCGGCTGGGGGAACTGGCCGGTGTCGGCCGGGCCCTCCGGCGTGATCCGCGGGATCTCGCTCGTGCTCCCCGGACCGTCCTGCGGACCGCCCGGACGCGCGAACCCACCCGTGTCGGCGGGATCACCCGACTGCGGCAGCGCGAACTGCCCGGTACCCGAACCCTGCGCGGACGGCGACTGCGGGAACTGGCCGGAACCGCCTCGGCTGCCCTGGCCGATCTGCGGGAACTGCCCCGTGCTGCCCGGACCCGCCTGGGGGCCGCCCGGCTGGGGGAACTGGCCGGTATCGGCCGGGCCCTCCGGCGTGATCCGCGGGATCTCACTCGTGCTCCCCGGACCGTCCTGCGGACCGCCCGGACGCGCGAACCCACCCGTGTCGGCGGGATCACCCGACTGCGGCAGCGCGAACTGCCCGGTACCCGAACCGTGCGCGGACGGCGACTGCGGGAACTGGCCGGAACCGCCGGGGAGTTCGGCGGCGGGGCCGCCCTGGCCGCGCCGGGGCGCGGACGGGGCGGCGCTGTCCGGGCCGCCGGGGGCCTGCCCGGGGCGGCCCGGTGCGGGCGTGGCGCCGAAGAAGTCGACGGCGCTGCCGCCGGAACCGGGCTGCGGACGGTTGGTGTCCCGCGCGGGGAGCGCAGGCCGGGCACCGCCGGTGTCCTGACCGCGTGGCGGCAGCGCGTCCATCCGCGCCGGCTCACCGGCGCCGAGGGCCGGGCCGGGGCCTTGTCCGATCCCGGGGGCGCCTGGGCCGCCGGGGGTGCCGCTCTGCGGTCCGCGCTGGAGCGCCGCCGCGAGGTTGCCGCCCTTGCTGCCGCCCCGGGTCTGCGGGGGCGGCGGGCCTCCCTGGCCGCCGGGCGTGCCGGCTCCCGGGCGGCCCTTGGCGCCCTGGCCGCCGCCCTGCGCGACGTCGACGGGGAGCATGACCAGCGCGGTCGTGCCCCCGGAGTCGGAGGGCCGGAGCTGGATGCGGATGCCGTGCCGCAGGGACAGCCGGCCGACCACGAACAGTCCCATCCGGCGGGAGACGGAGACGTCCACCGTCGGCGGGTTGGCCAGCCGCTCGTTGATCGCGGACAGATCCTCGGGCGACAGCCCGATACCGGTGTCGTGGATCTCGACGAGGACGCGGCCGTCGGGCAGTGCGTGACCGGTGACCTTGACCTTGGTCTGCGGGGAGGAGAACGAGGTGGCGTTCTCCAGCAGCTCGGCGAGCAGGTGGACGAGGTCGTTGACGACCCGGCCGGCGACCTCGGTGGCGGGCACCGCGTTCAGCTCGATGCGTTCGTACTGCTCCACCTCCGAGGCGGCCGCGCGGAGCACGTCGACCAGCGGCACGGGCCGGGTCCAGCGGCGGCCCGGTTCCTCGCCGGCGAGCACCAGCAGGTTCTCGCCGTTGCGTCGCATGCGGGTGGCGAGGTGGTCGAGCTTGAAGAGCGAGGAGAGCTGGTCCGGGTCGGCCTCGCGGGACTCCAGTTCGGAGATGAGCGAGAGCTGACGCTGGATCAGGCTCTGGCTGCGCCGCGAGAGGTTGGTGAACATCGCGTTGACGTTTCCCCGCAGCAGCGCCTGCTCACCGGCGAGGCGGACGGCCTCCCGGTGGACGTCGTCGAAGGCCGCGGCCACCTTGCCGATCTCGTCCCGGCTGTGCACACCGACGGACTCGACGGAGGTGTCCACGTCCTGCGGCTCGGCCTCGGACATCTGCTTGACCAGCTCGGGCAGCCGCTTGCGGGCCACGTCCTGGGCGGTGTCCTGGAGGCGGCGCAGCGAGCGGACCATGGAGCGGGCGACGACGAATGCGCCGACCAGCGAGATACCCAGCACGAGCAGGATGAGCGCACCGCTGATGAACGCCTCACGCTGGGCTTCGGAGCGCAGCTCGCGCGCCTGCTGCTCCATCTTCTCCAGCAGCGTGCGTTCGATCTTCTCCATGCTGATGATCTTGGAAGCGTCCTGGTCCATCCAGTCGACGTAGGTGCGCTTCTGCTTCCTGATCGCGTCCGGACTGTGCAGCATCCGGTCGCGGTAGTTGTCGGCCAGCCGGACGTTGACGTCACCGCCGCTGATCGGCTTGAGGAGAGTGTCGGCTGCCTTGTCCCCGTAGACCTTGCCGAAGCTGTCCAGCTCGGCGTCCTCACTGTCGGTCGCGGTCCGGGCGTAGAGCCGGTCGTTCTCGGAGAGCTTGGGGCTGGGCTGGTGGGCCAGTCCGGCGGAGATGATCGCGCGCTGCATGGAGGCGTACTCCTTGGCGCTGGAGAAGGCGGCCAGCGCGCGGGTGCTGCGGATCATCTCCGAGTTGCTCGTCGCCTGCGCCATGTCCTGCGAGAGGGAGAGCAGCGAGTCGATCACCTGGTTGTAGGCGTTGACCGTCTGGGAGACGTTGTCGGGATTCTCGTAGGCGCGTTCGCGGATCGTGTTGATCGCCTGGAGCTGGCGGACGATGTCCAGGACGGTGGACTGGATGCCCGCCATCGCCTCGTCGCTGCCGTCGATGTCGGCAGTGGCTTTCTGGAAGGAGCGGAACGCCTTGTCGGTCTGCTCGCGGGGGGCGACGACGTTGTCGTCCTTCTCGTCCCCGGTGCTCACCAACGGACCCGCGGACTTGTCGCGCTCGTCCTGGAGTTTCGCCGCCAGGTTGGTGGCCTGCTCCGTCATCTCGGTGAGGAGCTTCATGTTGTCGAGCTGGTCGACGTTCTGCAGCGAGCTGGAGATCCGCATTCCGCCGAGCGTGGTGGCGGCGATGACGGGCAGCGCGAGGAGGGAGACCAGGCGGGTGCTGATGCGCCAGTTGCGCAGGGCGACCCGGGGACCGAGATCGGGAGCGGCCTCGACGGTGCCCTGGGCGCTGCTCTCGGAGTCTCCGATGTTTCCGACGTTTCCCGCGTCGCCCTTGGCCGACTTGCCGCCCTTGGGCGCCTTGCCGGCCTTCCCCTTCTTCCCGGCCTTCCCGGCCCCCTTGACGGTGCTCACCTGCCCGCCGGGCGCGCTCTGCTCACCGCCCGCGGCGCCGCCCTCGGCGCGCTGCGTCCGGGACCCGTGGTCGGCCGAGCCGTGCGCCTCCGGGGCTCCCTCAGCGCTGCCATCCCTCTTGAAACGTCCCTGCACTAGCGTCGCAACCTCTGGACCAGGCGTCCCCCCGCTCGCGACGGGCGGGACGGTATCGAGTCGTGGGGGTCCGAGGCCCCCATGGCGGTCGTGATGACCGGCGCGTCCCCTCATCACCGTCGCGCGGCGCCGCTCGCGTGTGCGCCCGACGCGCTCCGGTCTGTTTCGTCCTACGGCGGTCCGTGGAATTCCAGCACAGTGCAGGATCTCCAACAAGGTCTGTGGATAACCCTTGAGTGTCGATTACGGCGCGCGTTCGACCGGGCACCGATCGTGATATTCGCGCCGTGAAATGCCGGTTTTACGTGGATCCAACCTGCCGGTTCCGGTGCGAGCGCGACACGCCCGTGCGCTCGCACCTACGGGCACATTGCCCCCTTGGCCCGCCTGTGTCCGATTACGCATCGCGATTCAACGACCACTTATGTCTGTTTTGGTAACGGGTTCGTGAGGAAACTCACAGGCTGGACGTTGCCTAGATCACGTTCCAGTGGGGAATAGCGAGCCTACCCTCGGCGTTTACATACCACGTTGAAGTGACAAGCCGAGCGAGGTAAGGGCCCCAGTGAAGTCCACAGCGACCATGCGGAACATAGCGAACCCGCGGCGCACCACCCTGGCACACCTGAAGGACGCCGACCCCGTCGGCAACGTCGACGACGCAGACACCCCCGGCGGCTCGGTGAGCGGACTCGCCGAGACCTCGGAGGCGACGGAGGGGGCTGCGCTGCCGGAGCGGACCGCCAACCCCCGCCGCACCACCCTGGTGGACGCCCCGGCGAGTTGATCCGCCGCGCTGCGCACCCGCACGAAGAGCTGAGCACTCACACGAAGGCGCGTGCCGGAATCCTGTCCCTGGATTCCGGCACGCGCCTTCGTCGTCCCCGCGTGGCGGCTCCTCACGGAGCAGCGCGCGAAGCGGTGACTAGCCCTGCCAGCTGTGCGGTGCGCGGAAGCCGTGCTGGCGCTCCAGCCGACGCCATCCCGCCTTGCTCGGGCGGCCGCGGCGGGCGGCGGGCTGCGGCTCCCCGGCGCGGGTCGAGGCGGCGCGGGCGAGCAGCAGCGCCGTGACCGCGGCCAGTTCCTCCGCGTTGGCCCGCCCCTTCTCCACGCGTACGACGCTGTTCGCCTCGGCGGTCAGCGGACCCGTACTGCCAGGCTCCTTCGGGCTCTCGTTCATCTGTGCTCCCATCACTGCCGGGTTGCTGTGCGGTTTCCGGGGCGCCGCTGAGCTGTGCGCCGGCGCCCGCCGTGTCACTGCGGGGGGTTGCCGTGCTTGCGCGACGGCAGGTCTGCGTGCTTGCTGCGCAGCATCGCCAGGGACCGCACGAGCACCTCGCGGGTCTCGACCGGGTCGATGACGTCGTCCACCAGACCGCGCTCGGCGGCGTAGTAGGGGTGCATCAACTCGGCCTTGTACTCCTTGACCATGCGGGTGCGCATGGCCTCGGGGTCGTCGGCCGCGGCGATCTGCTTGCGGAAGATGACGTTGGCGGCACCCTCGGCGCCCATCACCGCGATCTCGTTGGTCGGCCAGGCGAACGTCAGATCCGCGCCGATGGACTGGCTGTCCATCACGATGTAGGCCCCGCCGTACGCCTTGCGCAGGACGACGGAGATGCGCGGCACGGTGGCGTTGCAGTAGGCGTACAGCAGTTTGGCCCCGTGCCGGATGATGCCGCCGTGTTCCTGGTCGACGCCGGGGAGGAAGCCGGGGACGTCCAGCAGGGTGAGGATCGGGATGTTGAAGGCGTCGCACATCTGCACGAAGCGGGCCGCCTTCTCACTGGCCTCGATGTCCAGCACACCGGCGAGCGACTGCGGCTGGTTGGCGACGATACCGACGACCTCGCCGTCCATCCGGGCCAGAGTGCAGATGATGTTGGTCGCCCAGCGCTCGTGCACCTCCAGGAAGTCGCCGTCGTCGACGAGCTCCTCGATCACCTTGCGCATGTCGTAGGGGCGGTTGCCGTCGGCGGGCACCAGGTCCAGCAGGGCTTCACCGCGCCGGTCGGCCGGGTCGTCCGTGGGCTCGGCGGGCGGGTTCTCGCGGTTGTTCTGCGGCAGCAGCGAGAGGAGGTAGCGCACCTCCTCCAGGCAGGTCTCCTCGTCGTCGTAGGCGAAGTGCGCCACACCGGAGGTCGCCGCGTGCACATCGGCGCCGCCCAGACCGTCCTGGCTCACCTCGGCCCCGGTCACCGCCTGCACCACGTCGGGCCCGGTGATGAACATCTGCGAGGTGTCGCGGACCATGAAGACGAAGTCGGTCAGCGCCGGGCTGTAGGCGGCGCCGCCCGCACACGGGCCGAGCATCACGCTGATCTGCGGGATGACCCCGGACGCCTTGGTGTTGCGCTGGAAGATGCCGCCGTAGCCGGCCAGCGCCGCGACGCCCTCCTGGATGCGGGCGCCGGCGCCGTCGTTGAGGGAGACCAGCGGGGCACCTGCCGCGATGGCCTTGTCCATCAGCTTGTGGATCTTGGTGGCGTGGGCCTCGCCCAGCGCGCCGCCGAAGATCCGGAAGTCGTGCGCGTAGACGAAGACGGTCCGGCCGTGCACGGTGCCCCAGCCGGTGATCACACCGTCGGTGTGGGGCTTCTTCTCCTCCAGGCCGAAGCCTGTGGCACGGTGCCGGCGCAGCGGCTCGATCTCGCGGAAGCTGCCCTCGTCCAGAAGCAGTTCGATCCGCTCACGGGCGGTCAGCTTGCCCTTCGCGTGCTGAGCCTCGGTCGCCCGCTCGCTGGGGCCTCGGTGCGCCTGCGCACGGATCGCGTGCAGCTCGGCGACACGGCCGCGCGTGTCCTGCGCCGGAACGGAGCCGGGCGAACCGGGCGGGGCCTGTTCGGCCTGGGGCGACGGCTGGGACAGATCGGTCATGTATAGACCCTACGAAACCCGGGTGCCGATCACCGTCGTCAGATTCGTACAGTCTCCGTGGCGTTTTCATGGCAGCGCTGGACAGAACCTTGCCGAAGCGCGGCCGGTGAGCAGCGAACTCTCCCACGCCCGGCGTGGCGGGCTGTGGAGTCCCCACAGCTTCCCGACCGGCGGTTCTACGCCTTCCCGCCGTCGTCGGGCGCCCCGTCGCAGCCCGGCGGCGCGCCCGACGACGGCGTCAGGGCCGCGGCGCGGCCGCTTCCGGTCCCCGGCCGCGCGCCGTCGCTCCCGGTGCTTCCGCCGTGGACGGTTCCCGGGCGGCGGCGCTGGGACCGGCCGTCGGCCGCCCTACCGCCAGCAGGAGGAAGGCGGTCGCCGCGACGGCGGCCGAGAGGAGGAAGCTGAGGTCGAACCCGCCCAGGTGCGGGACGAGCGGGCCGGTGTAAAGGGGTGTGTCGACGGCCAGCAGTCCGACGGCGGACCCGACGGCCCAGGCCAGCGTGGCACGCAGGTGCCAGCCCGCGGTGTACCAGTAGCGGCCGCCCGCCGAGCGCCGGTTGAGGACCTGCAGCGCCTCCGCGTCGTACCATCCCCGGCAGCGCGCGTGCCCGATCAGGACGATCACCGCCCAGGGGGTCCCCACGGCGGTCAGCAGCAGCACGAACGAGGTCATCGCGTCCTGCGCGTCCCAGACGAAGTGGCCGAGGAAGACGAGCGCGGTCGCCAGGGCCGCCACGGTGTAGGTGGCCCGGGTGCGGGTGGTGCGGGGGACGATGGCGTCCAGGTCGAGCCCCATCGAGTAGAGCATCAGTCCGGCGTTGCCGATCGAGCCGAACGAGGCCGCGAGCAGCAGCGGCACCAGGAACCAGAACGGCGCCTCCCGCACGAGCGGGCCCGCGTAGTCGGTGGCCGCACCGACGGCGACCGCGGTGAAGGTGCCGAAGAGCTGTGGGATCAGCAGTCCGGCGACCAGCCCGACGCAGGTGGTGAGGTAGACCCGGCGGGAGGAGTGCCGGGCCGGTGACATGTAGCGGGTGTAGTCGCCCAGCAGGGTGATGAAGGCGATCGGACCGCTGAGTCCGGCCGCCACGACCGACAGCAGCCAGGTCGTCCAGAAGTCGCCGAGCAGGTACGAGGTCCCGGCGGGTGCCTGGGTGGTGAAGTGCGGCGCGTAGGCGAACGCTCCGATGACCAGCAGCGCGGTCATCCCGAGGGCGAGGACGCGGCTCAGCCGCAGCAGCAGTTTGTAGCCGTAGACGGCGCACCCGGCGGTGCACACGGCGAGCACGGCGTAGACGAGCGCGTAGCCGGCCGCGGAGTCGGGCAGGCCGAAGAGCCGGGCGAGTGAACCGACCATCGCGTCGCCGCCGACCCACAGGGTGAGCGCGGTGTAGCCGAGCGAGAGCAGCAGCCCGATCGCCGAGCCCAGCAGCCTGCCGCGCACCCCGAACTGGGCACCGCTGCTGGTCGAGAGGTTGGTCGCGGTGCGCAGCGAGACCAGCGCGAGCGGGGCGACCAGCACCGTGCCGACCAGGGTTCCGGCCACCAGAGAGGTGACGGCGGGCCAGAAGCCGAGCCCGAAGGAGACCGGAAGCCAGCCGAAGATGACGACGCCGAGCGCCAGATTGGATCCGATGAGGAAGCTCACGATGTCGCGGGGCCTGCTGGTGCGTTCCGCTTCGGGGATGACATCGACGCCGTGCTGCTCGATCTGCATGGTGCTCCCTGGAGGGTCCTGGCATTGGTTTGAGCAGCGCTCAATCTGATGCATCCCTAACCGCGCGGTCAATAGTCGATGCTAAGACTTGACTATTTGAGCGTTGCTCTAAATGCTGGCCGGACACCCGTGACGCCCTGCACCACGACCGGCGTCATGACCACGACCGGAAGGTGGGGAGAGCGTGCGGCTGGGTCCGACCGAACGAGACCGCCTGCTGATCTTCGGCACGGCCGAGCTGGCGCGGGCCAGAAGGGCCCGAGGGCTGCGGCTGAACGTGCCGGAGGCCACGGCGCTGATCGCCGACACCGTCTGCGAGGCGGCCCGCGACGGGCTCCGGCTCGCCGAGGCCATCGCAGCCGGCCGCGCCGCGCTGGCCCCCGATGACGTGCTGCCCGGGGTGGCCGACGTACTCACCGAGATCCAGGTGGAAGCCGTCTTCGAGGACGGCTCCCGGCTGGCCGTGCTCCCCTTCCCGCTCCGCTCCCCCGACTTCCCGCTCCACTCCCCCGACCCCACCGCCGACGGCGTCGCCCCCGGGAGCCCGGAGGGCGCGCGGCACACCGCTCCCGGCGCGGTGCTGCCCGCCGGGCCGGAGGAGGACACCGACGCGGCCTACGCGCCGCGAGCGGCCGCGCTGTCGCTGCCCGTGCGCAACACCGCGGCGGTGCCGGTCAGTGTGACCTCGCACTTCCACTTCTTCGAAGCCAACCCCCGGCTGGAGTTCGACCGTGCCGCCGCCTACGGCATGCGGCTTGCGGTCCCGGCCGGCTCCTCGGTGCGCTTCGATCCGGACGGCACCCGCACGGTGGGACTGGTGCCGCTGGGCGGCGACCGGACCGCCATCGGATTCGCCGGTCTGGTGGACGGGCCGCTGGACGCACCCGGGGCCCGCACGGAGGCGCTTCGGCGCGCGGCGGCCTGCGGATATCTGGGCGCGGCCGGCTCGGACGCGCACCGCGAGGAGGGAGAGGCATGAGCGGGGACGCACACGAGTACGCGGCGGTGCACGGGCCGCGGAAGGGCGACCGGGTGCGACTGGGTGACACCGGGCTCGTCGTCCGCGTCGAGTCCGACTCGCAGCAGCCGGGGGACGAGTTCCTGGCCGGGTTCGGCAAGACGGCCAGGGACGGGCTGCATCTCAAGGCGGCCGCCGTCCGCGAGACCTGCGACGTGGTGATCAGCAATGTGGTGGTGATCGACGCCGTGCAGGGCGTCCGCAAGGTGTCGATCGGGATCCGCGAAGGCCGGATCCACGCGATCGGAAGGGCGGGCAACCCGGACACCGTCGACGGTGTGGACGTCGTCGTGGGCACCGGCACCTCGATCGTCTCCGGCGAGGGGCTGATCGCCACGGCGGGTGCCGTGGACACCCACGTCCATCTGCTCTCCCCGCGCATCATGGAGGCGTCCCTGTCCTCCGGCACCACGACGATCATCGGCCAGGAGTTCGGCCCGGTGTGGGGTGTGGGGGTCAACTCGCCCTGGGCACTGCGGCACGCCTTCTCCGCGTTCGACGCCTGGCCGGTCAACATCGGCTTCCTGGGCCGCGGCTCCTCCTCGCATCCCGCGCCACTGGTGGAGGCGCTGGCCGAGGGCGGCGCCTGCGGCTTCAAGGTGCACGAGGACATGGGTGCGCACCACCGGGCGCTGGACACCGCGCTGCGGGTGGCCGAGGAGTACGACGTCCAGGTCGCGCTGCACAGCGACGGGCTGAACGAGGCGCTGGCCGTCGAGGACACCCTCGCCGTGCTGGAGGGGCGCACCATCCACGCGTTCCACATCGAGGGCTGCGGCGGCGGCCATGTCCCGAACGTGCTGCGGATGGCGGGCGTGCCCAACGTCATCGGCTCCTCGACCAATCCCACACTGCCCTTCGGCCGGGACGCGGTCGCCGAGCACTACGGCATGATCGTCTCGGTGCACGACCTGAAGACCGACCTGCCCGGCGACGCGGCCATGGCCCGCGACCGGATCCGTGCGGGCACCATGGGCGCCGAGGACGTCCTGCACGACCTGGGCGCCATCGGCATCACCTCCTCCGACGCGCAGGGCATGGGCCGCGCGGGCGAGACCGTGCGGCGCACCTTCCAGATGGCGGCGAAGCTCAAGGCGGAACGCGGGCCGCTGGCGGACCGCGGGGCGCTCCTCGGCGCCGGGGGCCGAGGCACCGACGACGCCGACGACAACGCGCGGGTGCTGCGCTACATCGCCAAGCTCACCCTCAATCCGGCCCTGGCGCACGGCCTCGCACATGAGATCGGTTCGCTGGAGCCGGGCAAGATGGCCGACATCGTGCTGTGGCACCCGGCCTACTTCGGCGCCAAGCCACAGCTCGTCCTCAAGTCCGGCTTCCCCGCCTGGGGAGTCACCGGCGATCCGAACGCGGCGACCGACACCAGCGAACCGCTGGTGCTGGGACCGCAGTTCGGGGCGCACGGCGCGGCGCCCGCCGAGCTGTCCGTCGCCTTCGTCTCCGCTGCCGCGGCCGAGCACGGCGCGGACACCCTGCCGACCCGCCGCCGCCGCGTCGCCGTGCGGGGCACCCGCGGGATCGGTCCGGCCGACCTGGTGCACAACGCACGGCTGGGCTCGGTCGAGGTCGACCAGCACAGCGGGCTGGTGACGCTGGACGGGGAGCCGCTGCGCTCCGACCCGGCCGAGCACGTCTCGCTCAACCGCCTCTACTTCCTCTGACCCTCCCGCCGCATCTCCCCCTGATTCTTCGACCGCCTCTCCCCGTTCGCGCCCGGCCGACCGGCCGCACGACCGACCGCCGACCACCGCAAGGAAGCTGCCTCGATGAGCACCCCCACGTCCGCCGCCGCCCCTGTCATGCCGCCCGAGTGGGCGCCGCACGAGCGCACCTGGATGGCCTGGCCGGGCGCCAACCCGACCTTCGAGGACCCGGCGGTGCTGGCCGAGGCACGCACCGCCTGGGCGTCGGTGGCCCGCGCCGTGCGCCGCTTCGAGCCGGTCACGATGGTCGCCTCACCCGCCGACGCGGCAGCGGCACGGCGGCAGCTCGGCCCGGACATCGAGGTGGTCGCCGAGCCGCTGGACGACGCGTGGATGCGGGACATCGGGCCGACGTTCGTCACCGGGGGCGGCCGACTGGCCGCCGTGGACTGGACGTTCAACGGCTGGGGTGCCCAGTCCTGGGCCCGGTGGGACCGGGACGCGCTGATCGGCGCGGCCGTGGCCGGACGCGCGGGCGCCGCGGTGCACACCTCGCGGCTGGTGAACGAGGGCGGCGGCATCCATGTGGACGGCGAGGGGACGGTGCTGCTCACCGAGACCGTGCAGCTGGGTCCGGAACGCAATCCGGGCTGGACGCACGAGGAGGTCGAGGCGGAGGTGCACGCGCTGCTGGGCACCCGCAAGGCGGTCTGGCTGCCCCGCGGGCTGACCGCCGACTACGGCACCTACGGCACCCGCGGGCATGTCGACCTGGTGGCAGCCTTCGCCGCGCCGGGCGTGGTGGTGGCCCACACCCAGCCCGACCCCGCGCATCCCGACCACGAACTGTGCGCCGAGACGGTCAAGCTGCTGCGATCGGCCACCGACGCGCGGGGCAGGCGGCTGGAGGTCGTCGAGCTGCCCGCGCCGACGGTCACGCACACCGCGGACGGCGAACCGGTCGACTACAGCTACGTCAACCACTACCTGTGCAACGGCGGGGTCGTGCTGTGCGGTTTCGGTGATCCGCGCGACGAGCTCGCCGCCGGCATCTTCCGTCGCCTGTTCCCGCGGCGCACGGTCACGCTGGTGGACGCGCGCACCGTTTTCGCCGCGGGGGGCGGCGTCCACTGCATCACCCAGCAGCAGCCGCGGGTCTGAACCGGCCGCGCGGCGGCAGGGGTGCCGGCCCGGGCGCCGCACGGTCGGGCCCGGCTAGGCTGAACGACCGGCAGCCGAGGGCGCCGACGGCCGGCGTCCCGCCGGGCGCACAGTCCCAGGGAGGAGCACGGCGGTGGTCGCACGGACCGGAGGCAACCGCGAACGCCCCGACGGGGGCAGGCGGCGGGCTGCCCAGCCCCGGGAGCAGCTGCTGGCCACCGCCATGGAGATGATCGCCGAACGCGGCCTGGACCGGCTGACGATGGCCGCGCTCGGCCGCGAGGTCGGTATGAGCAGCGGTCATCTCGTCTATTACTTCAAGACCAAGGACGAGTTGCTGCTGCAGACCCTGCAGTGGAGCGAGGAGCAGCTGGGCTCGGCGCGGCGGACCGCTCTCGCCCGCCGGGTGCCCGCGCGCGAGCGGCTGGACGCGCTGGTGGCGCTCTATCTGCCGCAGGGCCACCGCGATCCGCACTGGGCGCTGTGGCTGGAGGTGTGGAACCGGTCCCAGTCCGGCGACGACGAGATGCGCGCCCGCCAGCTCGAACTGGAGCTGAGCTGGCATCGGGACCTGGTGGCGCTGCTGGTGGAGGGCACGAGCCGGGGCGAGTTCGCCGCGGTCGACGCGGACCGCTTCGCCACCCGCACCCGGGCCCTGCTCGACGGCTTCGGCACCCATCTGGTGGTGGGCCTGCCGGGGGTGGACAGGGAGCTGGTCCTGGGCCACGTCCGCGACCACTTCGACCAGGCCCTGGTCCCCGCGGCGGGCTGACGACGCCGGGCGCGGTCAGTCGTGCGCCTCGGCGCCGGCGCGCAGCAGCCCGTAGGTGTAGCCGTCGTCCAGGGCCTGCCAGGAGGCGGCGATGACGTTGTCTCCGACGCCGACCGTCGTCCACTCCCCGCTGCCGTCGCTCATCGACAGCAGCACCCGGGTGGTGGAGGAGGTGCCGTGCGCGCCCTCCAGGATGCGGACCTTGTAGTCGACCAGGTTCAGCCGGGCCAGTGCGGGGTGGATGCGCTCCAGTCCGGCCCGCAGAGCCCGGTCCAGCGCGTCGACGGGACCGTTGCCCTCCCCGGTGACGACGATGCGCTCGCCCTTGGCCCACAGCTTCACCGTCGCCTCGTTGACCTGCATGCCGTCCGGCCGCTGCTCGACGATGGCGCGCCAGGACTCGGCCCGGAAGAACCGCGGCGCGGTGCCCGCGGCGCCACCGTGCACCTCGTCCCTGAGCAGCAGTTCGAAGGAGGCGTCGGCGGCTTCGTAGGTGTAGCCCTTGAGTTCCTGCTCCTTGACCCGCTCGACCACCCGGCCGACCAGTTCGCGGTCGCCGCTCAGGTCGTAGCCCAGCTCCTTGCCCTTGAGCTCGACAGAGGCGCGCCCGGCCATGTCGGAGACGAGCATCCGCATGGTGTTGCCGACGAGCTCGGGGTCGATGTGCTGGTAGAGGTCCGGATCGATCTTGATCGCGGAGGCGTGCAGTCCGCCCTTGTGGGCGAAGGCGGAGGTGCCGACGTAGGGCTGGTGGGTGGAGGGGGTGAGGTTGACGACCTCGGCGATGGCGTGTGAGACGCGGGTGGTCTCGGCGAGCGCGCCCTGGGGCAGCACGCGCCTGCCGTATTTGAGTTCCAACGCGGCGACGACAGGGAAGAGGTTGGCGTTTCCGACGCGTTCGCCGTAGCCGTTGGCGGTGCACTGCACGTGGGTGGCACCGCCGTCGACGGCGGCCAGGGTGTTGGCGACCGCGCAGCCGGTGTCGTCCTGCGCGTGGATGCCCAGCCGGGCCCCGGTGTCGGCCGCCACGGTGCGGACGACGGCCTGGATCTGCGCGGGGATCATGCCGCCGTTGGTGTCGCAGAGGACGACCACCTCGGCGCCCGCCTCATACGCGGTGCGTACGACCTGCTCGGCGTAGCGGGGGTTGGCCTGGTAGCCGTCGAAGAAGTGCTCGCAGTCGACGAAGACGCGGCGGCCGTGTTCCCGCAGATGGCCGACCGTCTCGGCGATCATCGACAGGTTCTCCTCGAGCGTGGTGCGCAGCGCCAGCTCCACATGGCGGTCGTGCGCCTTGGCGACGAGCGTGACCACCGGCGCCTTCGCGTCCAGCAGCGCCTGGACCTGCGGGTCGATCTGCGCGGGGACACCGGCCCTGCGGGTGGAGCCGAAGGCGACGAGCTGTGCGTGCCGGAAGTCGATCTCCTGGGGGGCGCGGGCGAAGAACTCGGTGTCGCGCGGGTTGGCGCCCGGCCAGCCGCCCTCGATGAAGCCGACCCCGTACTCGTCGAGGTGGCGGGCGATGGTCAGCTTGTCGGCGACGGTGAGGTTGATGCCCTCGCGCTGCGCGCCGTCGCGCAGAGTGGTGTCGAAGACGTGGAAACCGTCGTCCGGGGCCTGCGGTCCTGTCGGGTTGCCGGTGGCTGCTGCGGCGCCTGCCGCGTCGGAGGTCATGGCTGGTGGCTCCTGGGCTGGGTTCAGTGGTTCCGGAAGGAAGCGCTCCACTTGCCCCCATCATCCCTCGCGCCGTCCGCTCCGGCTGAGGTGGGCCGGAAAACGAAAAAACCCCTCGCGGGTGCGAGAGGTCTGCGCGCGGGTCTGGGGCACGGTGTCCGCTGCCGTACGGGTCGTTCCACGGCAGTCGGTCACTGCGGACCGGCGCGCCTGCTGCCAATAATCATGACGAACGAGGGCACGGAGGAAGTCTCGCACAACCCGACCCCTGCGCCCCATTCCGTCTCACGATGCGAAAACCCGCCGCTCAGACGGTCGGCCCCGGCCCGCTCACACCTCGTGCAGGCCCTGCTCGCCGACCCGGGTGGCGAAGGACGCGGCGGTGCGCACCGGTGCTCCCGGCTCGGTGACGACCGCGACCGTGCGGAAGTCCGCCCGCGCCTGCCGCTTGTCCAGCCGCACGGTCACATACCCCCGGTGCCCGTTGTAGAACTTCATGTGCGGGTTGGCCGCCAGATAGGTCTCCCAGTTGGCCGGCCGGTCCTCGCCGTCCTTGCCGCTGGTGACGGAAGTGGCGACGATCTCGGTCCCCACCGTGCGGGAGTCCTGGTCGCCGAAGTCCCGCTTGATGTCGTACGCGTACCCCTTGTGCACGTCCCCGGTGAGCACCATCAGGTTCTCCACCCCGGCAGCCTCGGCACCCGCCAGCAGCCGGTCCCGGGAGGCCGGGGCGCCGTCCCAGGCGTCCATGCTGACCTTGTAGGCGGACGTGCCGTCGCTGCGCCGCTCGGAGAAGGTGACCTGCTGCGGAACGAGGTTCCAGAGGGTCTCCGAGCTGCGCCACCCGTCGATCAGCCAGCGCTCCTGCGTGGCGCCGACCATGGTGCGGGCCGGATCCGTCGACTCCGGGCCCGGGTGGTGCCAGCCGTCGCCGTACGCCTGGTCCGAGCGGTACTGCCGGGTGTCGAGGATGTCGAACTGCGCCAGCCTGCCGAACCGCAGCCTGCGGTAGAGGCGCATGTCCGGGCCCCTGGGCCGCTGGGGCCGGCGCAGCGGCAGGTTCTCCCAGTACGCGCGGTAGGCGGCTGCGCGGCGCACCAGGAAGTCCTCCGGGGAGCCGCCGTCCTCGGGGACGTCGTCCGCGTAGTTGTTCTCCGTCTCATGGTCGTCCCAGGTGACCAGGAACGGGTGCGCCGCGTGCGCCGCCTGCAGATCGGGGTCCGACTTGTAGAGCGCGTACCGCAGCCGGTACTCCTCCAGCGAGACCGTCTCCCGGTCGAAGCGGGCGGGCAGCGCCCGGTCGGTGTACCCGCGGGCGCCGCCGTGCGCGTCGACGGCGTACTCGTACAGGTAGTCGCCGAGGTGGAAGACCAGGTCCACGTCCTCCTCGGCGAGGTGCCGGTGGGCGGTGAAGTAGCCGTGGTGGTACGCCTGGCAGGAGACGGCGGCCAGCCGGAGCTCGCCGATGTCGGCGCCGGGAGCCGGCGCCGTGCGGGTGCGGCCCACCGGGCTGAGCCACTTCCCCGCCCGGAAGCGGTAGTAGTACACGCGGTCGGCGCCCAGCCCTTCGGCCTCCACATGCACGGCATGGTTCAGCTCGGGATGTGCGAGGGCCGTACCGCGACGCACGACACGGCGGAAGCGGCGGTCGTGGGACAGCTCCCAGCGGACGGGGATCCGCGCCTTGGGCAGGCCGCTGCCGGGCTCGTAGGGCTCGGGCGCGAGGCGCGTCCACAGCACGACGGAGCCCGGCTGCGGGTCACCGGAGGCGACGCCGAGGGTGAAGGGGTCGGCGCGGACAGCGGTCCGCGCGTCCGCCTCGGCCGCCTGTGCGCTGCCGGGCAGGTCGGTGGTGAAGGCGAGCACCGCGGCGGCGCCCGTGACGGTCAGCAAGCGGCGGCGGCCCAGCGCCGCCGCCGCTCGTCTGATCTCCTGCTGGCTGTCCTGATCCTGCTGGGTCGTGAGGGGACGCGGCATCTGGGATCTCGGCCCTCCGGGAGGCGGTCGATGACATCGTCATCACAGCGCCGCCAAAAGGCCCTTCAGCTACGGAAGTTCGACCCCTGCATGTCAGGTACATGTACGTCAGGTCGGTTCCGGGCCTACCGTGACACGCCCATGATGTCCGCGAGGGTCTACCCCTCAGCAACCGAGGGTGTGCATCCAGCCGTGCGTGTCCTCCGCCTGGCCGGTCTGGACCGCCAGCAGCGCCTCGCGGAGCCGCATCGTGATCCGACCGGCGCCCCCGTCGCCGACCTTCCACTCGCCGCGCGCCGACTTCACCCGGCCGACGGGCGTGATCACCGCGGCGGTCCCGCAGGCGAACACCTCACTGATCGAGCCGTCCGCGTTGCCCGCGCGCCACTCGTCGGTCGTCAGGCGCACCTCCCCCGTGGCGTATCCGAGGTCGGCGGCGATCTGCAGCAGCGAGTCCCGGGTGATGCCCGGGAGCAGCGTCCCGGTCAGCTCCGGGGTCACGATCCGCGCGTCGTCGCCGGAGCCCTGGACGAAGTAGAGGTTCATGCCGCCCATCTCCTCGATGTAACGGCGCTCCACCGCGTCCAGCCAGACCACCTGGTCGCAGCCGTGCTCGGCGGCCTCCGCCTGGGCGACCAGCGAGGCGGCGTAGTTGCCCGCGCACTTGGCCTCGCCCGTCCCGCCCGGCGCGGCGCGCACGTACTCCTCGGAGAGCCACACCGAGACGGGCTCGACGCCGCCGGGGAAGTAGGCGCCCGCCGGGGACGCGATGACCATGAACGTGTACCGGTTCGCGGGCCGCACCCCCAGCCCGACCTCGGTGGCGAACAGGAACGGCCGCAGGTAGAGGGACGCCTCGCCCCCGCCGGGCACCCACGCGCTGTCCTGCCCCACCAGCAGGTCGCACGCCTCCACGAAGGTCTCCACGGGCAGCTGGGGCATCGCCAGCCGGCGGGCACTGCGCTGGAAGCGGCGGGCATTGGCGTCCGGCCGGAAGACCTTCACCGAGCCGTCGGGCTGTCGGTACGCCTTCAGCCCCTCGAAGATCGACTGCGCGTAGTGCAGCGTCATGTTCGCCGGGTCGATCTCCAGCGGAGCGTAGGGCTGCAGGCGCGCGTCGTGCCAGCCGCGGTCCTCGGTCCACTGGATGGTCACCATGTGGTCGGTGAAATACCGCCCGAAACCGGGGTTCGCCAGCACCGCCTCCCGCTCGGCGGTACCGAGCGGCTCGGCGGTCGGTTCGAGGTCGAATGCGATACGGGGGGTCGTCATGTCCGCGTCCTTAGCTCGTGTCGTTGCGGACCCAGCGGCCGGGCTCCCCACAGGTACGGGCTCCGGTGCGGCCGCCCTCGCGGCGCAGTCGCTCCGAGCGCGCTGCCGCCCCGGCACCACCGCGTTCGCTGCGCCGGGCCCGGGAGCAGCCTCCCGGCGCTGTCCACACTCCGATTATCGCGCGCCGGTCGAACACTTTCGGACAGGGGTGCGAGAACCGTGACAGGGCGGCCCGTCCCGCCGCGACGGCGGGGACGGGCCGGATCCCGGCGACCCGGGCAGCGCGCGCCCGGACCGGGGAAACGACGGTGCCGGCTACTCCTCGGCGCCCGCGGACGACTCGGCGGACGGTTCAGCCGGCCACGCGGGCCGCGAGCGCGTCGCCGATCTCGTCGGTGGTGCGGACCGGAGCGGCGTCCCGCTCGGCGAGATCCGCGGTGACGGCCGCCTCGACGCGGGCGGCCTCGGCCTCGTGGCCGAGATGGCGCAGCAGCAGGGCGACGGACAGGACGGTGGCGGTCGGGTCGGCCTTCCCGCTCCCCGCGATGTCGGGCGCGGACCCGTGCACCGGCTCGAACATGGACGGGAACTGCCGGGTGGGATTGATGTTCCCCGAGGCCGCGAGCCCGATCCCGCCGCTGACGGCGGCGGCCAGGTCGGTGATGATGTCGCCGAAGAGGTTGTCGGTGACGATCACGTCGAACCGCGCCGGATCGGTCACGAGGAAGATCGTGGCCGCGTCGACGTGCAGGTAGTCGGTCGTGACTTCGGGGTACTCGCGTCCGACCCGGTCGAAGGTGTCCTTCCACAGGTGACCGGCGTGCACCAGCACATTGTTCTTGTGCACCAGGGTCAGCTTCTTCCGCGGGCGCGCCTGCGCCCGGGCGTACGCGTCGCGCACGACCCGCTCCACACCGAACGCGGTGTTGACGCTG
Source organism: Streptomyces sp. WMMB303 (assembly GCF_029351045.1). NCBI lineage: Bacteria > Bacillati > Actinomycetota > Actinomycetes > Kitasatosporales > Streptomycetaceae > Streptomyces > Streptomyces sp. WMMB303. The sequence continues at coordinate 5,292,686 of NZ_JARKIN010000001.1, forward strand.
ACCTCGTTGGCGACCTCCTGCGGGGTGCCCTTGCGGATGCTGCCCCCGTTGCCCACATAGGGCCCCTCGGTTCCCTCGCGGACGACGACGAAGTCGATCTCCGGACGGCCCGCCAGCGGGGACTCGGTGTTCGGGAAGAGCGTGGAGGGGCGCAGGTTGACGAAGTGGTCGAAGGCGAAGCGCAGTTTGAGCAACAGGCCGCGCTCCAGCACCCCGGAGGGGACACCGGGGTCGCCGATGGCACCGAGCAGGATCGCGTCGTGTCCCGCGAGCCGCTCCAGTTCGCCGTCGGTGAGGGTCTCCCCGGTGGCGTGCCAGCGTTTGGCGCCGAGATCGTACTCGTGCGTCTCCAGCTCGACGTCCGGCAGGAGGACGGCGGTGAGGACCTTGAGGCCCTGGGCGACGACCTCGGGACCGATTCCGTCTCCGGAGATCACTGCGAGGTCGATGGTGCGGTCCGTGCGGGAGGCCGTTCCTGAAGACATGCGCCAGACACTACTCCCCGTCCCAGGCTCTGACATAAGGCTGTCCGCATGACGGACGACATCCGCGGTTGCACCGGCTGACGCACGCTGTTCAGCAGACGTATCCGCCGCTGTCGCCCGCCAGTTGGCCCCCGTGGGGACCTTGGCACCATGGCCGCGAACGACCTGCCCGACCTGGGCGTGCCCGCTCGGCTCGCCGCGCGCATGAGCATGCCGGAGCAGCACGCCTACCTGCGCGAGAAGCTCGGCCGCCGCACCCGTCCCGTCCTGCCGGACGGACCGAGCAGGCGCGGGATGCTGCGCGGCGGCGGACTGCTGGCAGCGGGGGCGGCGGGCGCCGCGGGGCTGCGCGCGGACACCGCGGTCCCGCGCGGCGTCGGGAATGCTCCAGACGGCAGCGCGGCGCTGCTGCCCCGGGCCGCCGTGGACGGCGAGCTGGTCGCCCCGTTCGGCCGCCACCTCGCCTTCGGCGCCGACCCGGCGTCGCAGATGCGGATCTCCTGGCAGGTGGCGCTCCCGGTCCGGCGCCCCTACCTGCGGGTGGGCACCACGCCGTGGGACCTGGGCGGCAAGGTGGCGGCGGAGGTACGCGCGCTGCACACCCCCGCGCTGAACAGTGCGCTGCCGCGTGTCGAGCAGCTCTATCTGCACGTCGGCCTGGAGGGGCTGCGCCCGGGCACGACGTACTACTACGGCGTCGGGCACGACGGCTCCGACCCCGCGGCGCCCGAGCGGTCACACACCGTGGACTCCTTCACCACAGCGCCCGCCGACGGCACCCGACCCTTCGTCTTCACCGCCTTCGGCGATCAGGGCGTCAGCCCCGAAGCGCGCACCGCCGGCCGGCTCCTGCTCGGCCGGGACCCGGCCTTCCATCTGCATGCGGGCGACATCTGCTACGCCGACGGGACCGGGCACGGCGAGGGCTCCGACCGCTACGACGCGCGGATGTGGGACCGGTTCCTCGCCCAGATCGAGCCGGTGGCCCGCCGGGTGCCGTGGATGGTGACCACCGGCAACCACGACATGGAGGCCTGGTACTCGCCCGACGGCTACGGCGGCCAGACCGCGCGCTGGTCGCTGCCCGGCGACGGGCCCGACCCCGAGCGGGCGCCCGGGATCTACTCGTTCGTGTACGGGAACGTCGGCGTGGTGGCCCTGGACGCGAACGACGTCTCCTATGAGATCCCGGCCAACCGCGGCTGCACCGGCGGAGCGCAGACCCGGTGGCTGGAGCGGACGCTGGTGCGGCTGCGTGCCCGCCGGGGCGTCGACTTCGTGGTCGTCTTCTTCCACCACTGCGCGTACTCGACCGCCCGCCACGGCTCGGACGGCGGGGTACGGGAGAGGTGGGTGGCGCTGTTCGAGCGGCACCACGTCGACCTCGTGGTCAACGGGCACAATCACGTCTACGAGCGCACCGACCCGCTGCGCGGCGGCAGACCCACCCGCGCGCTGCGGAGCGGCGAGACGACCGACCCGGTGGCGGACGGGACCGTCTACGTCACGGCGGGCGGAGGCGGGCGCCAGCTGTACGACTTCCGGGCGCCCGACAGCTTCGAGGGGCACGTCCGGGAGCGGGACAGCGTCCCGGGAATCCGCTGGGCCGAGGAGCGGACCGCCGAGCAGGACCACGTGGAGTGGTCCCGGGTCCGCTACACCGGGTTCTCCTTCTTGGCGGTGGAGTCCCGCCCCGGGCCTCGGCCGGCACTCTCGGTGACGGCGTTGGCGCAGTCGGGGCGGCGCGTCGACCACTTCGCGGTGCGCCGCCGCTGAGGCTCGCCGGCGGCCGGGAGCCGCCCCCACGGAGGACCGCGGAGCTCGGACCCGACCGGTGAGCCCGCAGCGGCCTCTCGGCCCGTGCCGCTCGCGGCGCTCACTCGTCGGCGCTCGCTCAGCGGCGGCTGCTCAGCGGCGGTCGAAGGCGCGCTGGAGGGCTTCGGCCGCCTTGCGGCGGTCCTCCTCACGGAGGCGGGCGGCGGCGCGGGAGCGGCGGACGCGGGAGGCGGGGACGTGGGTGGCTGTAGGCGTGGCCATAGGAATGCAACTCCTTCTGCACGGCGTGGAACGCAAGACGCGAGGAGAGATCTGCCGGACAGCCAACGGCGCGGGGACAACCGGTGCGGCAGGGATCACCTGCCGGAGACGCACGGTGTCGCACCCGCGAAGCGCTCGGTCGAGCGGGACGATCGGCTTCCTACAACGATAGGAGCCGGAGCCCGTGATGTCTCGCCAAATAGTTGGGCTTCCTACTATCTGAGACGAGACCCACACCCGGCCCGTCGCTGCGGGCCGGAGGGAAGACCGGGAAAGAGCGGAAAAGAGCCGGGCCCGGCCCCCTCCGTACGGGCGGAGAAGGGGGCCGGGCCCTCATCGCACAGGGGCCACGGGGGCGTCAGCCCATGTGCGGGTACCGGTAGTCGGTCGGCGCGACCTGGGTCTCCTTGATCGCGCGCGGCGAGGACCAGCGGATCAGGTTGAACTTCGAGCCGGCCTTGTCGTTGGTGCCCGAGGCCCGCGCACCGCCGAAGGGCTGCTGGCCGACGATGGACCCGGTGGGACGGTCGTTGAGGTAGAAGTTGCCCGCGGCGAACCGCAGCTTCTCCGAGGCGGCGGCCAGCACCGCGCGGTCCTTGGCCAGGACGGCGCCGGTCAGCGCGTACGCCGAGGCCGACTCCATCTGGTCCAGCATCGCGTCCCAGTTCTCGTCCTCGTAGACGTGGATCGCGATGATCGGGCCGAAGTACTCGGCCTTGAAGACCTCGTTCTCCGGGTCGGAGCAGACGATGACGGTCGGCGAGACGAAGTAGCCGGTGCTGTCGTCGCAGGTGCCGCCGACCAGGATCTCGCAGGACGGATCGGCCGCGGCGCGGTCGATGGCGGCCTTGTTCTTGGCGAAGGCCCGGTCGTCGATGACGGCGCCGATGAAGTGCGACAGGTCCGTCACATCGCCCATGGACAGCCCACGCACCTCGGTGGCCAGGTCGTCCTTGAAGCCGCTCTCCCACAGGGAGCGGGGCAGGTAGGCGCGGGAGGCGGCGGAGCACTTCTGGCCCTGGTACTCGAAGGCGCCCCGGGTGATGGCGGTCTTGAGCACGGCCGGGTCGGCCGAGGAGTGGGCGACGATGAAGTCCTTGCCGCCGGTCTCACCCACGATGCGCGGGTAGGACTTGTAGTTCGTGATGTTCTCGCCCACGGACTTCCACAGGTGCTGGAAGGTGGCGGTCGATCCGGTGAAGTGGACGCCGGCCAGGTCCGGGTGCGGCAGTGCGACCTCGGACACCTCCTTGCCGTCGCCGGTCACCAGGTTGATCACGCCCTTGGGCAGCCCGGCCTCCTCCAGCAGCTCCATGAGCAGCACGGCGGAGTGCGTCTGGGTGGGGGACGGCTTCCAGACGACCACGTTGCCCATCAGCGCCGGGGCCGTGGGCAGGTTGCCCGCGATGGCGGTGAAGTTGAACGGCGTGATCGCGTAGACGAAGCCCTCCAGCGGGCGGTGGTCCATGCGGTTCCAGATCCCGTTGGGCTGGACCAGCGGCTGCTCGGTCATCAGCTCACGGGCGAAGTGCACGTTGAAGCGCCAGAAGTCGATCAGCTCGCAGGGCGCGTCGATCTCGGCCTGCTGCGCGGTCTTGGACTGGCCCAGCATGGTGGAGGCGGCGATCGTCTCGCGCCAGGGGCCGGAGAGCAGCTCGGCGGCCTTGAGGATGATCGCGGCCCGGTCGTCGAAGGACAGCGCGCGCCAGGCCGGGGCCGCGGCGAGCGCCGCGTCGACGGCGTCCTGTGCGTCCTGCCGGGTGGCGGTCGCGTAGGTGCCCAGGACCTTCCGGTGGTTGTGCGGCTGGACGACGTCGACACGCTCGCCGCCGCCCATCCGCTTGACGCCGTCGATCGTCATCGGCAGCTCGCGGGGGCTGTCGCCCAGCTCCTTGAGTCTGGCCTCCAGGCGCGCACGCTCGGGGCTGCCGGGCGCGTAGGTGTGCACCGGCTCGTTGTACGGGGCGGGGACCTGGGTCACAGCGTCCACGGTTGCTCCTCGGGTCGTGGTTCGGACGGTCGGTGGGGGCGCCGATCGGGTGCCCGGATGCGGTGTTCTCAGTTGCGGGTGACGAGTGAGCGCAGGAAGAAGCCCATGTTCGCGGGGCGCTCCGCCAGCCGCCGCATGAAGTATCCGTACCAGTCGGTGCCGTACGGAACGTAGACGCGCATCCGGTACCCGTCCGCGACCAGCCGCTCCTGCTCGGCCGCGCGGATGCCGTAGAGCATCTGGAACTCGTACTCGTCCCGCTTTCGACCGTAACGCTCGGCCAAGTTCTGGGCGATGGCCACCATGCGGGGATCGTGGGATCCCACCATCGGGTAGCCCTCACCGGCCATCAGGATCTTCAGACAGCGCACGTACGCCCGGTCGACCTCGTGCTTGTCCTGGTAGGCGACCTCGGCGGGCTCCTTGTAGGCGCCCTTGACCAGCCGGACCCGGGAGCCCTCGCCGGCGAGCGCGTGACAGTCCTCCTCGGTACGGAAGAGGTACGACTGGACCACGGCACCCGTACCGGGGAAGCGCTCGCGCAACTGCGAGAGGATCGCCAGCGTCGAGTCGACGGTGGTGTGGTCCTCCATGTCGAGGGTGACCGTCGTCCCAGCGGCGGCAGCGGCCTCGACGACGGGCAGCACGTTGTCGTGCGCCAGGTCGTGCCCGCCCGGGAGCGCCTGGCCGAAGGCGGAGAGTTTGACCGACATCTCGGCCTGCTCGGCGAGCCCGGCAGCGGCCAGCGCGTCGGTCAGCGCGAGGTAGGCGTCGCGGTTACGGAGAGCTTCCGACCGGTCGGTGATGTCCTCGCCCAGGTGGTCGATGGTCACCTGCATGCCGCGCGCGGCCAGCGCCGCGACGGAGTCCAGACACGGATCGAGCCGCTCGCCCGCCACGAACCGGTCCACCATCGGGCGGGTCACCGGAGCGGCCGAGACGAGGCGGCGGATGCTGTCGCTGCGCGCGGCGGCGAGGAGCACGGGTCCCAGCACGGGGCACCTCCACGGAGTCTTCTTGCGGGTGGCTCGATGGCGCACGCGCAGCGGAGGCGTGACGCGGAAGCCACCTAGAAGTTAAGGATCGCTCCACCACGGGGGCCATCGACAGGTGTCACGCGTCCGTGGCCCGGCTCTCAGACAGATGTATGAGAATAGATCGACGGGACACGCGAACCGCTGCGGCAGCGCGGTACGGCACGGCAGCGCGTGACAGACGGCACGGCGCGAGGCACAGGAGGCCACGGCATGCGCGAGGACTACCAGGCGCTGATCGACGAGGTCTCGCAGTTGCTGGGCACCCCGGCCACGCTGGAGAGCCGGGACTTCTCGCTGATCGCCTTCGGGGCGCACGAGGGCGGTGCCGACGGCGACGAGGGGCAGGACGGTGGCCCCGCGCTGGACCCGGTGCGCACCCGCACCATCCTCCAACGCCGCTCCACCCCCGCCGTGCGCGCCTTCTTCGAGAGCTACGGCATCGCCCGGGCGAGCGGCCCGGTGCGCATCCCTCCGCCGGTTTCCGGCCAGGAGGTGCCGCCGGACCCGGCAGCGGGCCTGGTGCACGGACGGATCTGCCTGCCGGTGCGCGACCGGGGCGTCGTGCACGGCTACATCTGGCTGCTGGACGACGGGACACTGGAGCTCACCGACCCGCGGCTGGCCGCGGCGATGGCGGTCGCCGACCGCACCGGCGCCCAGCTGGCCGCCGACTCCCGTGCCGAGGAGCACACCGGGGAACTGCTGCACGCAGCCCTGGCCGAGCACGGCGGAGCCGCACGGGACGAGGCGGTCGCCGGGCTGCGGACGGCACTGGGCGAGACCGCGTACGGGCCGCTGGCGCTGGTGGCGGTGCTGCCCTGGCCGGAAGAGGACGCGACCGCGGTCCGCGGCCCGCTCCCCGCCGCCCTCCCCCGGCTCGCGGCCCAGTGCGTGCGGGACGGGGCGCTGGCCGCGCTCGTGCGGCTGCGCACCCCGCACGGCCTGGAGGCGGCCCGGTCGGCGGCCGACCGGCTGCTGCGCGCGCCGGGCCGGGCCGGGAGCGCGGACCCGGCGACCGGGGCTCCGGCTCCGACCGCCGGACTGAGCAGCCCCCGCAGCGGACTGTCGGACCTGTCGACGGCCTGGTACGAGGCCCGCGCCGCGGCCCGGGCCGCGGCGGCCGAACCCCGGCCGGGTGCACTGGCCGAATGGGACGCCATCGGGCCCTACCGGATGCTCACCGGCATCCCCCGCACCGCGGGCACCGGGCCCGATCCCGCTGTGCAGGACCTCCTCCGCGCCACCCATCACGAGCTGGCCCGCACCGCCGAGGTCTACCTCGACTGCGCGGGCCAGGCGGGCCGCGCCGCCGCCGCACTCGGCATCCACCGGCAGACCCTCTACTACCGCCTCTCCCGGGTCGAGCGCCTCACCGGCCTGGACCTGAACGAGGGCGAGGACCGCCTGCTGCTGCACATGGCGCTCAAGGCCGCCCGGCTGTGAACACCCTGCGGCGGCGTGCCGCCGCGGGGCCGGGCGAGGCGACCGGGCCCGCCGGGCACCGGTACGGGGTGCGCCCCAGAACGGCGGAGGGCCGCACGCGGTCTCCGTGCGGCTCCTTCCGTTCTGCTTGCGTGGGCCCTCACGGGCCCTCGCGTCACTCGGTCAGGTTGACCGCCCGGGCGTGGGTGGCGCCCACCTCGTCGGCGATCTCGGAGAGCGCCGCGGCGCCGATGGTGCCGTCGACGGTCAGCGCGACGAGCGCCTCGCCGCCCTCCTCGGCCCGGGAGACCTGCATGCCCGCGATGTTGACCCCCGCCTCGCCCAGCACACGGCCGACGGTGCCGACGACACCGGGCCGGTCGCTGTAGCGCAGGAACGCCATGTGGTCGGCGACCGCGAGGTCCACACCGTGCTCGTTGATGGCCACGAGTTTCTGCAGGTGCTTGGGACCGGAGAGGGTGCCGGACGCCGAGACCTCCTCGCCCCCGGCGAGGGTGCCCCGCACGGTCACCACGTTGCGGTGCTCGGCGGACTCGCTGGAGGTGGTCAGCCGCACCTCGACCCCGCGCTCCTGGGCGAACAGGGGCGCGTTGACGTAGCTGACCGTGTCGTCCACCACGTCTTCGAACACGCCCTTGAGCGCCGACAGTTCCAGCACCTTGACATCGTGCTGGGTGATCTCGCCGTAGACCTCGACATCCAGCCGGACGGCGACCTCACCGGCCAGCGCGGTGAAGATCCGGCCCAGGTTCTCGGCGAGCGGCAGCGCCGGGCGCACATCCTCGGCGATCACCCCGCCCTGCACGTTGACCGCGTCGGGCACCAGCTCACCCGCCAGGGCCAGCCGCACCGACTTGGCGACCGCGATACCGGCCTTCTCCTGCGCCTCACCGGTGGAGGCTCCCAGGTGCGGGGTGCACACCACCTGGTCGAAGGCGAAGAGCGGCGAGTCGGTGCACGGCTCGGAGGCGTACACGTCCAGGCCCGCGCCCGCGACCCGGCCCTCCTTGATGGCCGCCGCCAGCGCCTCCTCGTCGACGATGCCGCCGCGCGCCGCGTTGACCACGCGCACGTTCGGCTTGACCTTGTGCAGCGCCTCGTCCCCGATGAGCCCGAGGGTCTCCGGGGTCTTGGGCAGGTGGACGGTGATGAAGTCCGAGACGGCCAGCAGCTCGTCCAGCGAGAGCAGCTTGACGCCCATCTGCGCGGCCCGGGCCGGCTGCACGAACGGGTCGTAGGCGACGACCTTCATCCCGAACGCCGACATCCGCTGGGCCACCAGCACACCGATCCGGCCCAGGCCGACCACGCCGAGCGTCTTCTCGCTCAGCTCCACACCGGTGTACTTGCTGCGCTTCCACTCGCCGTTCTTGAGCGCCGTGTTGGCCTGCGGAATGTTCCGGGCCGTCGCGATGAGCAGGCCGCAGGCCAGCTCGGCCGCGGTGACGATGTTGGAGGTGGGGGCGTTGACCACCATCACGCCCGCCTTGGTGGCGGCGGGCACGTCCACGTTGTCGAGTCCGACTCCGGCGCGGGCGACCACCTTGAGCTTGTGCGCCGCGGCCACGGCCTCGGCGTCGATCTTGGTGGCGGAGCGGACGAGAACGGCGTCCACATCGGCGAGAGCGGGGAGGAGTTCGCTCCGGTCTGCGCCGTCACACTGCCGGATCTCGAAATCCGGCCCCAGCGCTTCGACGGTCGCGGGCGACAGCTCTTCGGCGATGAGTACTACGGGCTTGCTCACGTGGTCTCCAAATTCTTGGGACGGCGCGTTTCCCTGCGGGGCGGGAGGAGCAGACGCACGACGCTGTGAGCCTGTGGACCCGCAGTCTATCGAGGGCACCGCCCCGATGTGGCCGATCGGTCCACACCGCCTGCGGGGCGGGCCTCCGCCCCTGATCGTGCCCTCGGGGCCGGGGGACGGAACACCCGGAGCGGGGGGCGGGACGGGTTCGGGCGGCTTCCGGCGGATTCCGGTCCGGGCGGGCCCACCCGGCACCTGCCCGTCGCACCTCACGTCCGCGCCCGGGTTCCGTACGGACCCCCGGGCGCGGACGTGCCCGTCCCCGGCCGCGGGTGCGCTCCGGTTCCGCGGAGGCGCGGACGCGGCCGGGACGGCAGCTCACCGCCGGACGAGGGTCACTTCTCCTCGTCGACCCAGCTCATCAGGGAGCGCAGGTTCTTGCCCGTGGTGGCCAGCAGGCTGTCCTCGTCGGCCTTCTTGTACTCGTTGTACCGGGGCAGACCGGCGTTGTACTCGGCCATCCAGTTCTTCGCGAAGGAGCCGTCCTGGATGTCGCCGAGGATCTTCTTCATCTCGGCCCGCGTCTGGTCGTTGATCACCCGCGGACCCGAGACGTAGTCCCCCCACTCGGCGGTCTCGGAGACGGACCAGCGCATCTTCTCCAGGCCGCCCTCGTACATGAGGTCCACGATCAGCTTCAGCTCGTGGAGGCACTCGAAGTAGGCGATCTCCGGCTGGTAGCCGGCCTCGACCAGAGTGTCGAAGCCCGCCTTGACCAGCGCGGCCGTACCGCCGCAGAGCACGGCCTGCTCGCCGAAGAGGTCGGTCTCGGTCTCCTCGGTGAAGGTGGTCTTGATGACGCCCGCGCGGGTGCCGCCGATGGCCTTGGCGTAGGACAGCGCCAGCGCGAAGGCGCCGCCGCTCGCGTCCTGCTCCACGGCCGCGATGCACGGCACACCGCGGCCCTCCTCGTACTGGCGGCGGACCAGGTGGCCCGGGCCCTTCGGGGCGACCATGCAGACATCCACCGAGGCCGGGGGCTTGATGAAGTCGTAGCGGATGTTCAGGCCGTGGCCGAAGAAGAGCGCGTCGCCGTCCTCGAGGTGGGGGGCGATGGACTCCTCGTAGACCTTGGCCTGGAGCGGGTCCGGGACCAGGACCATGACCACGTTCGCTTCCCGGACCGCCTCGTCCGGGGTGGTCACCCGCAGGCCCTGCTCCTCGGCCCTGACACGCGACTTCGAGCCCTCGTGCAGGCCGACCCGGACGTCGACGCCCGAGTCGCGCAGGGACAGCGCGTGGGCATGGCCCTGGCTGCCGTATCCGAGGACCGCGACCTTGCGGCCCTGGATGATGGACAGATCGGCGTCGTCGTCGTAGAACAGCTCGGCCACTTGGGGTTTCTCCTTGTGCTGATGATGGGTGCTGCCCAACCTATGACGGCCGGGCGGGCGGAGGGATCGGGGGCGAGGTCAGGCCGTGCGCTCCAGCGCACGCAGGCTCCGGTCGGTGATGGACCGGGCGCCGCGCCCTATGGCGATGGTGCCGGACTGCACCAGTTCCTTGATGCCGTACGGCTCCAGCATCCTCAGCATCGCCTCCAGCTTGTCGGCGCTGCCGGTGGCCTCGATGGTGACGGCTTCCGGGGAGACGTCGACGGTCTTGGCGCGGAACAGCTGGACGATCTCCACGATCTGGGAGCGGGTCTCGCCCTCCGCGCGGACCTTCACCAGGACGAGTTCACGCTGCACCGCGGAGGCCGGTTCCAGCTCGACGATCTTGAGGACGTTGACCAGCTTGTTGAGCTGCTTGGTGACCTGCTCCAGCGGCAGGTCCTCGACGTTCACCACGATGGTGATGCGCGAGATGTCGGGGTGCTCGGTGACGCCCACCGCGAGCGAGTCGATGTTGAAGCCGCGGCGGGAGAAGAGCGAGGCGATCCTGGCCAGGATGCCGGGGGTGTTCTCCACCAGCACGGAGAGCGTGTGCTTGGACATCGTTCGGTGCCTTCCGTTCTTTCCCGGTCAGTCGTCGCTGTCGCCGAAGTCGGGACGGACCCCGCGGGCCGCCATGACCTCGTCGTTGGAGGTGCCCGCCGCCACCATCGGCCAGACCATGGCGTCCTCGTGGACGATGAAGTCCACCACGACGGGCCGGTCGTTGACGGCGTTGGCCTTCTCGATGACCGCGTCGAGCTGCGCGGGGTCCTCGCAGCGGATACCGACACAGCCCATGGCCTCGGCGAGCTTGACGAAGTCGGGCACGCGGGTGCCCCGGCCGGGCTCGCCCTCCTCGCCGCTGTGCAGGACGGTGTTGGAGTACCGCTGGTTGTAGAAGAGGGTCTGCCACTGGCGGACCATGCCAAGCGCTCCGTTGTTGATGATCGCGACCTTGATCGGTGCGCCGTTGAGGGCGGCGGTGACCAGCTCCTGGTTGGTCATCTGGAAGCAGCCGTCGCCGTCGATCGCCCACACCGCGCGGTCGGGCATCCCGACCTTGGCGCCCAGCGCCGCCGGGACCGCGTAGCCCATAGTGCCCAGGCCGCCCGAGTTGAGCCAGGTGGCGGGCTGGTCGTAGGTGACGAAGTGGGCCGCCCACATCTGATGCTGGCCGACGCCCGCGGCGAAGATGGTGCCCTCGGGTGCCAGTTCCCCGATCCGCTGGATGACCTGCTGCGGAGCCAGCGAACCGTCCTCCGGCAGGTCGTAGCCCAGCGGGTAGGTCGTGCGCCAGCGGTCCAGCAGAGTCCACCATTCGGCATAGCGGTCGCTGTGCCGGTCGGGGTGCTCGGCCGCCTCGACCTGGAGGGCGACGACGAGGTCGGCCAGCACTTCGCGGGCGTCCCCGACGATCGGCACGTCCGCCGCGCGGTTCTTGCCGATCTCGGCGGGGTCGATGTCGGCGTGGACGATCTTGGCGTGCGGGGCGAAGGAGTCCAGCTTGCCGGTGACCCGGTCGTCGAAGCGGGCTCCGAGCGCGATGATCAGGTCGGCCTTCTGCAGCGCGGTGACCGCCGCGACGGTGCCGTGCATCCCCGGCATCCCCAGGTGCTGGGGGTGGCTGTCGGGAAAGGCGCCGATGCCCATCAGCGTGGTGGTCACCGGGGTGCCGGTGAGCTCGGCGAGCACCTTCAGCTCCGCCGTGGCGCCGGCCTTCAGGACGCCGCCGCCGACGTAGAGCACCGGGCGGCGGGCCTCGGCCAGCAGCTTGGCGGCCTCCCGGATCTGCTTGCCGTGCGGCTTGGTGACCGGGCGGTAGCCGGGCAGCTCGGTGGTGGGCGGCCACTGGAAGGCGGTCTCCCCCTGGAGCGCGTCCTTGGCGATGTCGACCAGCACCGGGCCCGGGCGGCCGGTGGAGGCGATGTGGAACGCCTCGGCGATCGTCCTGGGAATGTCGTCGGGGTCCTTGACCAGGAAGTTGTGCTTGGTCACCGGCATCGAGATGCCGCAGATGTCGGCCTCCTGGAAGCCGTCCGTACCGATCAGGGAGGTGGCGACCTGCCCCGTGATGGCGACCAGCGGCACGGAGTCCATGTGGGCGTCGGCGAGCGGAGTGACCAGATTGGTGGCTCCGGGCCCCGAGGTGGCCATGCAGACGCCGACCTTGCCGGTGGCCTGCGCGTAACCCGTGGCCGCGTGGCCGGCCCCCTGCTCGTGGCGGACCAGGACGTGCTGGACCCGGGAGGAGTCCATCATCGGGTCGTAGGCGGGCAGGATGGCGCCGCCGGGGATGCCGAATACGGTGTCGGCGCCGACTTCCTCGAGAGCACGGATGAGGGACTGGGCGCCCGTGATGCGGGGGGCTGCCTGGGCCGGCACGGAGTTGGACTGTCCGCTGTTGCGGGCCCGCGGCTGCGGTTTCGGGGCCCCGGTGGCCTGATCGGTCATCGGCTTATCTCTTCTCGGAGAGTGAGGGTTGACGCTCGTTTTGGGCGGTTTCTTCGGTTCACCGCTGGTTCGTGCTCAGGTGCTGGTGCAACAAAAAACCCCCCGTGCCGTGAGGCAAGCGAGGGGAGCGCGCCGCTGGTGGACGCGGGATCGGATGGGTCCCGCGGTCAGCCGACGCGCTGTCCAAGTACGAGAATTCGGGTGCGCATGGCACTGACCCTCTCCCCGTCAAGCCCCGAGTGTCAAGTGAGTGGGACGGCCGTCTCAGCATTTGGGCGAGGCGGGCGAGTGCGTCAGCGGCTCCGCCGCACCCTCCTGCCCCACCGGCAGTGCCCCCGCGCCGCGTGCCAGGGGCACCGTCGCCGGCACGGTCACGGCCGCGTCCCGGCCCTCCGGGTGCTCCTCGCCGTACCCGGAGGCCCCGCCGCTGCGGGAGGACTCGGGCACCGCGTAGACCCCGCGGGCCAGCGCGGTACGCAGCCGGTGCTCGTCCAGCGGACCGGAGAAGACCGCCCCCTGCCCGTGGGTGCAGCCCATCTCACGCAGCAGCGTGGCCTGCTCCGGCAGGTCGACCGCCTCCGCGACGGTGGTCAGCCCCAGGTCACCGGCGATCCGCAGCAGTCCGGAGGTGATCTTGCGCTGCCGGGTGGACTCCAGGATCCCGTCCGTCAGCCCCCGGTCCAGCCGCAGGATGTCCACCGGCAGCCTGCGCAGCGCGGAGATCGCCGCATAGCCGCTGCCGAAGCCGTCCAGCGAGATCAGCACCCCGAGCCGGCGCAGCGCCGTCAGTCGCCGCTCGAGCTCGTCCAGCGGGATCCGCGGATCGCTGTCCGACAGCTCCAGGATCAGCGCACCCGGCGCACCCGGCACCCCCGCATTGGCCGCGGGTGCACCCAGGGCGGTACCGCCGGTCGGGCCCGGCGCCGCCGCGAGCCCGTGCCGGGCCAGCAGGGCGCCGATGCTGCGCGGCTCCATACCCGGCTCGGTCAGCCGCCGCGCGGGCAGCCGCACGGTCACCGGGGCGCCGTACCCGGCGCGCTGGCGGGCGGCGGCCTGCTGCACCGCCTCCTCCAGCAGCCACCGGCTCACCTCGGCGGCCCGCTCACCACCGGCCCCGCGCGCCTCCCGGGCCGAGGCGCCCTCGGTGCGCAGGAACTCCGCCGGCGTGAACAGGATCCCCTGGGCCGACCGCCAGCGGGCCTCTGCCGCGATGGCGGTGATCTTGCCGCTGGCCAGCTCGACGATCGGCTGGTGCAGCAGCGCGAACTCGCCGTCGTGCAGTGCGCTGCGCAGTCGCGCCGCCAGCTCGGCCCGCTTGACCACCTCGGCCTGCATCTGCGGCGCGTACAGCTCCACCCGGCCCTTGCCCGCCTGCTTGGCGCGGTACATCGCCAGGTCCGCGTTCCGCATCAGGGAGCCCGGCGTGATGCCGGGTTCGGCGAAGGCGATGCCGATGGACGCGGCGACCCGCAGCTCGGTGCCCTCGACGCGGTACGGGTCGGAGAGCGTGACCCGCAGCCGGTCGGCGATGTCGTGGATGCGCAGCTCGCGTTCGGCGTCCGGCATCCGCCCCGGCTCGCCGTCGCCACGGATGAGGACGGCGAACTCGTCACCGCCCAGCCGGGCCGCGGTGTCGCCGGAGCGCACGGAGTCGTGCAACCGCCGTGCCGCCTGCACCAGCAGTTCGTCGCCCGCCTGGTGGCCGACGGTGTCGTTGACCGCCTTGAAGCCGTCCAGGTCGATGAAGAGCACGGCGGTACCGCAGTCGCCCCCGCGGCGACCGCCGATGGCCTGCCGGACCCGCTCGGTGAACAGCGCCCGGTTGGGCAGGTCGGTGAGGGCGTCGTGGGAGGCGTTGTGCTGCAACTGAGCCTGTAGCCGCACCCGCTCGGTGACGTCCCGGCTGTTGAAGATCAGTCCGCCCTGGTAGCGGTTGACCGTGGACTCGACATTCAGCCAGTGCCCGTCCCCGTGCCGGAACCGGCACTCGACGCGGGTGCTGGACTCCCGGTCCGCTGAGGTCGCCAGGAAGCGGCGCAGCTCATGGTTGACCTGGCCCAGGTCCTCGGGGTGCACCAGGGAGGAGAGCTCGCAGCCCACCATGTCCTCGGCGCTGCGCCCGTAGACCCCGGCCGCGGCGGGTGAGACGTAGCGGAGCGTGCCCGCCGCCGCGGTGATCATGATGACGTCGCTGGAGCCCTGGACCAGAGAGCGGAAGTGGTTCTCCTTCTGTGCCAGTTCCCTGGTCAGGGTGATGTTGTCCAGCAGCATGATGCCCTGGCGCAGGACCAGCGCGAGGACGACCGTGCAACCGGTGTAGAGGACGACGCGGTCGATGTCCCGGCCGTCCACCGAGTTGTAGAGGATGCCCAGGGTGCAGACGGCCGCCGCCAGGTAGGGGGTCAGCGCACTGAGCGAGCCCGAGATGGGGCGGCTGGGGTTGGTGGCCCGGGCCTCGGCCTGCCGGTCGGTGGCGGCCAGGGGCTGCTGAGCGGCGGCGGAGGCCGCCTCGCCGACGCTCCTGCGGGCCCGGCCGACCCAGGGCGCGTAGGCCAGCAGCAGCGAGCCCGCGAACCACCCGGCGTCCAGCAGTTGCCCCGACGAGTAGTGCTCACGCAGCATCGGGGAGGTGAACAGCGCGTCGCACAGCACCGTGAGGGCGAGCGCGCCGATGGCGGTGTTGATGGCGCTGCGGTGCGCCGAGGAGCGCCGGAAGTGCAGCGCCAGCACCATGCTGACCAGCACGATGTCGAGCAGCGGATAGGCCAGGTTGAGCGCTGCCCTGGCGACCGAGTCCCCCTCCCAGTAGGCCGTGTGGGCCAGAGCGAGCGACCAGGAGAGGGTGAGCAGCGAACCGCCGATGAGCCAGGCGTCGAGGCTGAGGCAGACCCAGCCGGCTCGGGTCACCGGGCGCTTGGCGAGCACCAGCAGCCCGACGATGGCCGGCGGGGCGAACAGCAGGAAGCAGAAGTCGGCGAGCGAGGGGCGCGGCACCGCCTGGTGCAGCACCAGTTCGTACCAGCCCCATACGGCGTTGCCGAACCCCGCCATCAGCGAGGAGACGCCGAAGAGCACCCAGGCCGGGCGGCTGGCCTCCAGGCGGGTGCGGGCGGGGGCCGACAGACGGCCGGCCGCCGCCCGCCGCTGGATGCGCGCATACCACAAACACGAGCCGCCGGCCAGCAGCGCGGCGGCGCTGAGTCCGAAGTCGCCCATGACGATGGCGACCGTCTCGGACCCCCAGCCGAAGGCCGCGCCCACGGCGTAGGCGGCGCAGACCATGATGAGGGCCAGTTGCGGCAGCAGTGTGCCGCGTCCGCCGCTGTCGGAGCCTCCTGCTCCGCGCGGCCGGGCGGCGGGCGGCAGTGCCGGTGTCGCAGCCCGGGTCCGTGGCACGGCCTGCGACGGGCGGGCCGGCGCTGCCGGCCGGGTGTGCCGCCGCTGCCGCGGGTGCGGGGGACACGCCGGGTGCGGCGTGGGCGGCGGTGCCTCGCTCCGGGCGATGCCGTTGGGGCGGGCGGTCTGGGTGCCGGTCCAGCACGGGCCCCGCCTGGGGGCCGCTTCGTGGGTGGTCATCGCGCCACCCGTGGAGACGGGGGTCGCGTTGCCGCGCCCGTCCGGCCGTTCCGGGACACCTGCGCCGGAGCCCCGCAACGCGGGCGTTCCGCTGGAGAGTTGGAATGTTCGCGGGCGCCGTCCCCGCGGCCCGCACGGCAGTTCGTCCGTTGATCGTACATTCGCCCGTCGCCCCCCTCGTGTCCGGGTTTCGCCCCCCGATCGGGACGATACACCAGGTTCGTCACTCAGGGACATAGTCCCAATACAGACCGTAACCATAAGAGGGAAGCTCGGTACAGGGTGCAGTCGTACGGATCCGTAGCGTTGCCTCTCGCGGCCTCGGGGGGTTTACGGGCCCTACGCCACGGCCACCGTGTTCGCCAGCTCCTCACCGGCCGCCCAGCGCCTCAGTTGCGCCGCGAGGAGTCTTCTGGCGCGGGGATAGTAGGCGGATGTCGGCCCTCCGAGGTGCGGTGTGATCAGCACACCGGGCGCTCGCCACAGGGGGTGGTCCTGCGGGAGGGGCTCCGGATCGGTCACGTCCAGCGCCGCCCGCAGCCGCCCCGGAACACCGTCCTCCGCGCCCGGGGCCGAGGCCGGGGTCCCGGTCTCGGCGAGCAGCGCCGCGGTGTCCACCACGGCCCCGCGGGCGACGTTGACCAGCAGCGCCCCGTCCTTCATCCGGGCGAGGAAGTCCGCGTCCACCAGGCCGCGGGTCTGCTCGGTGAGCGGGGTCGCCAATATCACGACATCCGCCTGCGGCAGCAGTTCGCCGATCTCGCTCAGCGGTCGCACCGGTCCCAGCGGCGCCTGCCGCGCGGAGCGGGCGACCCGGTGCACGGCGGCGACCTCGAAGGGCAGCAGCCGCCGCTCGACGGCCTCGCCCACCGCGCCGTATCCGACGATCAGCACCGTGCGGTCCGCGAGCGCCGGGTGGAAGGCGGACCGCCAGACGCCGCGGTCCTGGGCGCGGACGGATCCGGGCAGGTCGCGCAGGGCTCCCAGGGTGAGCGCGAGGGCCAACTCGGCGGTGCTCGCGTCGTGCACGCCGCGGGCGTTGCACACCCGCGTCCCGGTGGGGAGGCGCGGGATGGCGGGCGCGATGTGGTCGATCCCCGCGGTGAGGGTCTGGACGACCCGCACCCCCGTCATCCGCGCGAGCGGCCGTACGGCGACCTCGGCATGCACGGCATAGGGGACGACGTAGAAGGCGCAGTCGGCAGGGTCCGCCGGGTACTCCTGCTCCCCGGTCCAGTACCGGTACGTCAGGTTGTCCGGGAGGCCCTCGACGCTCTCCGGCGGGAGCGCGAGCCAGATCTCCTTCGCATCGACCATGGGGAGAGACTAGTCGGACCGCGTCGGCGGATCCGGGGCACCTCCCGTCCGGAGCCCGGGGAATGCCGAAAGACGCCGGGGAATGCCTGGGGGCTCGGGGGCGGGCGGGAACGGACGGAGCTCGGGGGAGGCTGTGGTGGGAGCGAACGTGTGTGGCGCCGGGGGCAACCGTTACGTTGGGGGCCGTCCGGGAGGGAGCGGATACCAGGTGGAGCGCAGGACAATCGGTGCGGCAGCGCTCGGCGTGGGCGCCGTCGGCCTCGGCTGCATGCCGATGAGCTGGGCCTATTCCACTTCCGAGCAGCGCGGCGACAGCTCGCTGCGCGCGGTGCACACCGCGCTGGACGCAGGGATGTCGCTGCTGGACACGGCCGACATGTACGGCCCCTTCACCAACGAGCTGCTGATCGGGCGCGCGCTGAAGGAGCGGCGCGCGGAGGCGTTCGTCTCCACCAAGTGCGGGCTGCTCGTGGGCGAGCAGCACATCGTCGCCAACGGCCGTCCCGGTTACGTGCGGCGCGCCTGCGACGCCTCGCTGCGCAGGCTGCAGACCGACGTGATCGACCTCTACCAGCTGCACCGCGCGGATCCCGAGGTACCGATCGAGGAGACCTGGGGTGCGATGGCCGAGCTGGTGACGGCGGGCAAGGTACGCGCGCTGGGCTTCTGCGCCGTGGGCGCCCGCGCGGACAGACGCTCGGGCGCCGGTATCCACGACGCGACCATACGGCAGCTCGAACGCGTCCAGCAGGTGTTCCCGGTGAGCGGGGTGCAGGCCGAGCTGTCGGTCTGGTCCCGCGAGGCGCTGGAGACCCTGCTGCCCTGGTGCGAGGCGCGCGGTGTCGGGTTCCTCGCCGCCATGCCGCTGGGCAACGGCTATCTGAGCGGCGCGCTCACCACCGGCGGCGGCTTCGAGCCGGACGACGTGCGCGCCCGGCACCCCCGCTTCACCGCCGAGATGATGGCCGCCAACCAGCCCATCGTGGCCGGACTGCGCCGGGTGGCCCGGCGCCACGGCAACGCCACCCCGGCGCAGGTGGCCCTGGCCTGGGTGCTCGCCCAGGGCCGGCACGTGATCCCCGTACCGGGCACCAAGAAGGCGCACTGGGCCGCCGAGAACGCCCGCGCGGCCGGACTGGCACTGACCGCCGAGGACCTGGCCGAGGTGAACGGACTCCCCGCCGCGCAGGGCTCCTGGGACTGACTCGTCGGGCCGCTCCGGCGCCCGGCGGAGAATCCGGCGGGACGACCGCGCCTCGGCGGCGCGGCCGGGAGAGGATGTGGTCCCCTGGGGAGTCCGCCGGTCGAGGACGAGGAGCCGAAACGTGCGACGTACGGCAGGTTTGCGCATCGTTGCGGTCTGCGCGCTGGCGCTGAGCGCGGGATGTTCCGGCGGTGGCGGCGGTGGCGGCGAGCCCTCGGGCACGCGGAGCAGTTCCGCCGCAGCGCCCTCGCCGAGCGCCGCCCCCGCCAAGGGGTCCGTGAAAGTGGTCAGAACGCTCACGACGGGGCTCGAATCGCCCTGGGGCCTGGCCCCGCTGTCCGGCGGAGATCTGCTCGTCTCCTCGCGGGACACCGGCAAGATCCTGCGAATCGACGGCGACAGCGGCAAGAAGACCGAGGTGGGCACCGTTCCCGGGGTGGAGCCGGGCGGCGAGGGCGGGCTGCTGGGACTGGCCGTCCCACCGGACGGGGCGGAAGCCGGGAAGATGGTCTACGCCTACTTCACCTCCGCGTCCGACAACCGCATCGTGCGGATGCTCTACGACCCCGCGAAGGAGCCCGGGGACCAGCTCGGGGCGCCGGACACCATCCTCAAGGGCATCCCCAAGGGACGGATCCACAACGGCGGGCGGATCGCGTTCGGCCCGGACAAGATGCTCTACGCCGGAACCGGCGAGTCCGGCGACGGCGGACTCGCCCAGGACAAGGAGTCGCTGGGCGGCAAGATCCTGCGGATGACGCCCGAGGGCGAACCAGCGGGGCACGGCAGCCCCGACCCGGACTCGGTCGTCTACTCCTGGGGGCACCGCAATGTGCAGGGCCTGGACTGGGACCGCGGCAAGCGGCTGTGGGCCTCCGAGTTCGGGCAGGACACCTGGGACGAACTCAACCTGATCGAGCCGGGCGGGAACTACGGCTGGCCGGACGCCGAGGGCAGGAGCGACGACAAGAGGTTCGAGAACCCCGTCGAGCAGTGGCGCACGGACGAGGCGTCCCCCAGCGGACTGGCCGTCGCGGCGGGGTCGGTGTGGATGGCGGGGCTGCGCGGGGAGCGGCTGTGGCGGATCCCGCTCAGGGGCGGGGAACCCGCCGCCGCCCCCCAGGCGTTCCTGAAGGGGAAGTACGGACGGCTCCGGACGGTCGTGGCGGACCGCAGCGGTGGCGGCGGCGACGGGCTCTGGCTGGTCACGAGCGAGACGGACGGACGCGGCTCGCCGGAGAAGGGGGACGACCGCATCCTGCGACTCGAGGTGCATTGAGGATGGTCAGATGTTCAACCTGATGCAGGAACTGTTCACACCGGGCAGCAAGCACGCGGACGACGAGCAGCGGCGACTGGAGCACACCCGGATTCAGGAGGGCGTCGGCGACCCCGGTAAGGGGCCGATCGACCTGTCCTCCGGCAAGGCGCTCATCCGTCCACCCGAGCAACGGGTCGAGCGGCGGCCGGAGCCGTCGGGGACACTTCGGCGCCCGGAGCAGCCGCCGTCCGCGGCGCGTCCGCCGTGGCGGCCCCGTCCGGAGCCGCCACGGAGCTGAGCCCCTTCGGACTCACCAGCCGCAGCCGGAACGCCATGGCCGCCGCCTCGCCGCGAGTGGCCACGCCCAGCTTGGCGAGAATGTTGGAGACGTGCACGCTCGCCGTCTTCGGGGCGATGTAGAGGCGTTCGGCTATCTGCCGGTTGCTGCGGCCCTCGGCGACGAGTTCCAGCACGCCGCGCTCGCGCCGGGTGAGCCCGAACGCCTCCGCCGGGTCCGCGGGCGCGGATGCCGGCCGGTCGGCGCCCGGGCGCTCGGCGTCCGCGTCACCAC
Source organism: Streptomyces sp. WMMB303 (assembly GCF_029351045.1). Lineage (NCBI taxonomy): Bacteria > Bacillati > Actinomycetota > Actinomycetes > Kitasatosporales > Streptomycetaceae > Streptomyces > Streptomyces sp. WMMB303. Next base: position 5,313,238 of record NZ_JARKIN010000001.1, read on the forward strand.
CGAGCACGATCCGGGCGCGGGCCGCGAGCTGTTCGACCTCGGCCCGCAGCGGCGCGGCGCCCAGCCCTACGGCGGCGGAGTGCGTCTGCCCCAGCAGCTCCCGTGCAGCCGGGCAGTCGCCGCGCCGCGGGTTCGCGTCCGCCAGCAGCGCCTCGGCCCAGCGCAGCCGGGCACGGGCCAGCAGCCCGGGACGGTCAACCGGCTCCAGCGCCCGCACCGCCGCCTCCCAGGCCCGCGGGTCCCCTTCCCCCGCCGCCCGCTTCAACTCGGCCTCCAGCAGCAGCGCGTGCGCCTCCCACACCGGGGCCGGCCGGGCCAGCCTGCGGGCCGCGCGGCGCAGTTCGGCCAGCACCCGGCCCCGCCCCGGCTCGGCATCCGGCAGGCCGCGCAGCTCCGCCTCGTACGACGCGGCCGCGTACAGCAGCGCCCACGCATAGGGGTGGGTGCCCGGTGGGAAGCCCTCCTGCAGGGCGGTCGCCAGCTCGCGGCGGGCCGCGGCGACCTCGCCGCGCTCGGCCGCCAGCGCCATCGTGTGCAGCCGGAGCGCCACCATCCGCTGCGGCTCGCCCGCCGGGGACGACCCCATGGCGGCCGCGGCCTCCTCGACGGCCGACTCCAGCCCCGGGAGGTCTCCCCGGTCCCGGGCCAGCCGGGCACGGAGGAGCGCCACCCAGGCGCGTACGTCGGCCACGCGGGCCGCCGCGGCGGCCCGTTCGAGCAGCTCCTCCGCCCGCCGCCAGTCCCCCGTCGAGAGCAGCGCCTCGGCCTGTCCCGCGAGGGCTCCCGCGTAGGAGTTGGGGCGCCCGCGTTTCCGGGCGACGCGGGCTGCTCGGGCGGCCTCCTCGGCGGCCTCCGCCGAGCGGCCCACCGCCTCCAGTTCCACGGCGATGTTGATGGCGGCGCAGGTCATCACACTGGTGACACCGGCCGCGTCCGCCTCGTCCCGCGCCCGGGCCAGCTCGGCGAGCCCCTCCTCCAGGTCGCCCGACTCTGCGAGCAGGGTGCCGAGGGTGACCCTGGCGTCCAACTCGATGGTGGTCGCGCCCACCACCCGGGCCAGTTCGACCGCGCGCACGGCGGTCGCCAGTGCCTCCCGCCCGGGGCGGTGGATCATGCCCCAGCTCGCGGCGCTGGAGAGCACCTCCGCGTGCACCGCCGACGGCGGCAGCCCGCGGACCAGTTCCTGGGCCTTGGCGATCTGTGCCCAGCCGTCGCCCTTGCCCATGTCCTCCAGCAGCAGCCCGCTCTTGAGCTGGAACCAGGCGGCCGTCAGGGGGTCCTTCGTCTCGTCCAGCCGGGCCAGCGCGCGGCGGGCGAGCACCTTGGCCCGCGCCACGTCACCACTGACCCGGGCGGCGACGAGCGCTTCGGCCAGCACTTCGAGGAAGCCGGGCGGCCGGAAGGCGGGGGCCCGGTGGGCGTCGGGGTCCTCGGGGACGTCCGCGCCGGGGAAGGTGCGCGGGATGCGCAGCGCGGGCAGGGCGGCCCGGTCCTCCTCGGGCACCTCGTCCCACAGTTCGATGACTCGCTCCAGCAGGCCGTGCTCCTCGGCGTACGCGTGCCGGTTCCGGGCCTCGCAGGCGGCGGACAGCGCCGCGGGCAGCGCCTTGGCCGCGTCCCGGCCGCGGTGCCAGTAGTGCGCGAGGCGCGCCAGTCGCTCCTCGGCGCAGACCAGGGACGGGTCGCCCTCCAGCGTCTCGGCGTAGCGGCGGCTGATCCGGGCCAGTTCGCCGGGGAGCAGGTCCTCCCGCACCGCCTCGCGCAGCAGGGCGTGCCGGAACAGGTAGCCGGAGCCGTCGGCTGTGGGGCGCAGCACGTTGGCGCCGACCGCCGAGCGCAGTGCCTCCAGCAGCGCGTCCTCGCCGAGCCCCGCGACCGCCGCCAGCAGGGCGTGCTCCACGGCGGAGCCGCCGCCCGCCGCCAGCCGCACCACCCGCTGGGCCGGTTCGGGAAGTGCTTCTACCCGGACGAGCAGCAGGTCGCGCAGGGAGTTGCTGATGGCGCAGGCGGCCTCGGTGGCCGTCAGCTCCTCGACGAAGAAGGGGATCCCCTCGGAGCGGCGGAAGATCTCCTCGGCCAGCTCCCCCGCGGGCTCGGTGCCCTTGATACCGGTGATCTGGTCGCGCACCTCGCTGCGGGTCAGCCGGGGCAGCTCCAGATGCAGCACGGTCCGCAGCCGGTCCTGCTCGGCGAGGAAGGGGCGCAGCGGGTGACGGCGGTGGATGTCGTCCGTCCGGTAGGTGGCCAGCAGCACCAGCCGGCAGGTGCGGACGGAGCGGAAGAGGTAGCCGAGCAGTTCCCGGGTGGAGCGGTCGGCCCACTGGAGGTCTTCGAGGGCGACGACGAGAGTGCGGTCGGCGGCCAGCCGTTCCAGCAGTTGGGCCGTGGCCTCGAAGAGCCGGGCGCGGCCGCCGTCGGCGCCGTCGTCGTACTCCTCGCGCTGCAAGGCCGGTGGTCCGGGCACCGCCAGGTCCGGCAGCAGCCGGGCCAGCTCGGTCTCGCGGCCCTCGGCGGCGGCGGCCAGCGCGCCGGGCGGCACGGTGCCGCGCAGCCCGCGCAGCGCGGTGGTGAAGGGCGCGAAGGGGAGGCCGTCCGCGCCCAGTTCCAGGCAGCCGCCGAGGGTGGTGACCCCGTCGGCCGCGCGGACCCGGGCGAGGAATTCCTCCAGCAGCCGGGTCTTGCCCACGCCCGCCTCGCCGCCGAGGAGAAGCGCTTGGGGCGCGCCCGTACCGGCGCGGGTGAGAGCAGTGGTGAGTGCGGTCAGTTCGGCGGTACGGCCGACGAACACGGGACTGACACCGGTTTGCAGGGGCACGTCACTCAGCATCGCATCCGGCACCGTCATAAGGCACCTGCCTTATGCGCGGCCGCTCCGGGCGCGCCCGCGCGGGGCAGGGCCGCGCTGTGCCCGGCCGCCGGTCCGCCGCCTGCGGCGCCCCGGCCGCAGGCGGCCCGCGACACGCTCACGCGGCCGGGACCCACACCTGTTCGCCTTCGCCCCGGTCCCGGCTCCTGCGGCCGAGCCAGGAGCGCACGCCGGCGCGGCCCTGTTCGCGGCGTGCCGCCTTGGCCGCGCGGACCAGGCGCTCGTGCTCGGCCTCGCGGCGCAGGTCGTCCATCCGGCTCTGGTGGTACGTGTGGTCGAGGTCGTACAGCATCTTCATGGCCCCCTCGGGGAGTGGTTGCGAACTGTGCTTCCACAGTCCTCCCTGAGGGTGTTGCGGCGCATCGGGCAACTGCCCGGTCCTGGCGGTCCGGGTGCCTTAGGACCCCGGACACCGTCGGCCCGAATGCCTTAGGGCCCCGGTCCCGCACGCCCGAGGGCCTGAGATGGAGGTACCGCGCCCCGCGGGCGGCAGTGCGCACGGGGCGGGGCCGGAGCCCGGCCCCGGCCGGGAGCTCGGGGACACCGGGGGGGATGCCGCGTGCTCACCGGCCGGGGGGGCGCGGGGCCCGGGTGCTCACTGACCGGGCGCAGCGGGGACCTCGGGCTGCGCGGCGAACAGGTCGAAGTACATGCCTCCGGCCACGAGGAGCCCGACCAGGCCGAGCAGTACCCCGCCCAGGGCCACGGCCTTGACCCAACCGCGCGCCCGGCTCCGGCCGGTGAGCGCTGCCAGCAGCAGCGCGCCGACCACGACGGCCAGGGCGGCGAAGATCCCGTTGACCACGGCCGCCGCGTGCCAGGGCGCCCCGTAGAGGGAGTTGACCTGGTCGGCCGCGGAACCGCCGGATCCCTGGGCGCTGCTCTCGATCTGGCCGATGAGGCTCTTGCGCTCGCGCAGCATGTCGCTGAAGGAGGTCCCGGTCAGCGAGGCGAGGCCGAGCCCGGCGCTGAGGACGGCCACCGCGCCGCCTGCCCAGTCCTGGCGCCGGCCGGACGCGGAGTCCGCGGCCTGCGGGCCGTCGCCTTCGTCGCCTTCGTCGCCTTCGTCGCGGCCGAGCTCCCCTCCGTCGCTGTCGCTGTCGCTGTCGCTGTCGCTGTCGCTGTCGCTGTCGCTGTCGCTGTCGCTGTCGCTGTCGCTGTCGCTGTCGGGAGCATCCGCGGTGCCGGCGGCGTCCTTCCCGTCCTCGGCCGCGGTGGACGGGCGTGCCGCGTCCTCCTCCGGCTCCTTGCCGGCGCGCTGCGTCGTGCCGCGCCCGGCCTTCTCCTCGGCCGCCGGACTGCGCCGCTGCGCTGCTGCGGCCGCTTCGTCGGCCGGTTCCTCGTCCGGGGATTCAATGGTCGTGTTCTGCGTGGTCCTGGTGCTTTCGGTAGCCATGGGCGGCCACCGTAGGGGCGGTTTCTGAGAGACCGATGAGAGCGCCGGGACGCTGCCCGACCACCGGTACGGGGGTGGTCACCGGCACCTCCGGCTCACCGCTGTTCTCCGGCTCGATGCTCAGCCGCGGCAGCCGCCGGTCCAGCCACCCGGGCAGCCACCAGTTGGCGCCGCCGAGCATGTGCATCAGCGCCGGTACCAGCAGTGTGCGCAGCACGAAGGCGTCCAGGGCCACCGCCGCGGCCAGCGCGATGCCGAACATGGCGATGAGCCGGTCGCCGCTGAGCACGAATCCGCCGAAGACCGAGATCATGATCACGGCCGCGGAGTTGATCACCTTGCTGGTCTCCGAGAGGCCGACCCGCACCGCGCGCCGGTTGTCGCCGGTCAGCCGCCATTCCTCGTACATCCGGCTGACGAGGAAGACCTGGTAGTCCATGGACAGCCCGAACAGCACGGAGATCATGATGACCGGGAGGAAGGGCTCGATGGGCCCCGCGCTGCCCAGCCCGAGCAGTTCGCTGCCCCAGCCCCACTGGAAGACGGCGACCACCACGCCGAAAGCTCCGGCGACCGCGGCGATGTTCATCACCGCCGCCTTGAGCGGGATACCGATGCTCCGGAAGGCCACCAGCAGCAGCAGCGAGCCGAGGCCGATGACCACGCCGCCGAACAGCGGGAGCTTGCCGACGATGATGTCGGCGAAGTCGTCGTGGCCCGCGGTGGACCCGCCGACCAGGACCTCCATCGTCGACCCCTCCTCGGCCCTCGGCAGGACGTCCGCGCGCAGCCGGTCCACCAGGTCGGAGGTGGACCGGGACTGCGGGGAGCTGTCGGGCACCACCGTGATCACGCCGGTGTCGCCGCTGCCGTTGAACTCGGGCCCGCTGACCTGGGCGACCCCGGGGGTGTGCTGGATGTCGCCGCGCAGATGGTCGAAGGCCAGTTTGTCGCCGGCCCCGTCCAGCTCGCCGACCAGCGTCAGCGGACCGTTGGTGCCCGGCCCGAATCCGTCCGCGAGCATGTCGTAGGCCTTGCGTGTGGTGCTGGCCGCCGGGTCGTTGCCCTGGTCCGAGGTGCCCAGGTGCAGTCCGAGCGCGGGCAGCGCCAGCACGGCCATCAGCAGGGCCGCGATCCCGCCCAGCAGCTTGGGCCGCCGCTCGACGAAGGCGGACCAGCGCATGGCGAAGCCCGTGGGGCGGTCGGGACGCGGGCCGTGCTCGATGAGCCGGCGGCGCTCCCGGCGGCTGAGGGCACGCATGCCGATGAAGCCGAGCAGGGCGGGGAGCAGGGTGACGGACGCGGCCACGCTCAGCAGCACGGTCAGACAGGCGGCTATCGCCACTCCGTTGAGGAAGCCGAGCCGCAGGATGAACATGCCCAGCAGCGCGATACAGACCGTGGCCCCCGCGAAGACCACCGCGCGTCCCGACACCGTCACGGCCCGGCGTGCGGCCTCGACCACCGGCAGCCCGGCACGCAGCCCGCGCCGGTGCCGCGTGACGATGAACAGTGCGTAGTCGATGCCGACACCCAGGCCGATGAGCATGCCCAGCATGGGCGCGAAGTCGGCGACGGTCATCAGCCGGCTGAGCAGCCCGGTACCGGCCGTCGCGGTGCCCACGGCGACGACCGCGGTGATCAGCGGCAGCGCCGTGGCGGCGAGCGAGCCGAAGGCCAGGAAGAGGACGACGGCCGCCGCCGCCAGTCCGATGGCCTCGGCGAGGTGGGCCGTGGGGGCCTCGGCGGCCGCCACGCCCGAGCCGCCCGCCTCGACCTGCAGGTCGTCACCGGATGCGCCCTGGACGGTGTCCAGGACGCGCTGCACGGTCTGCCCGCCCAGTTCGTCGGTGGGCCCCTCGAAGGTGAGAGCGGCGTAGGCGGTGTGTCCGTCGGGGCTGATCGCGCCACCGCCCCCGGCGCCGTAGGGCGACTCCACGGACTCCACGCCGGGCAGGCCCTCGACCTCGTGCAGCGCCTCGGTCATCCGCTCCTGGACCGCCGTGGCGCGCACCGTGCCCTGCTCCGAGTGCCACACGATCGTGTCACTGGCACCGGCCCGGTCGGGGAACGCGCTCGCCATACGCTCCGCCGCCCGGCCGGACTCGGTGCCCTGGGCACCGTAGTCGTCGGAGTAGGCGCTGCCGAGCAGCGAGGAGGCCGTCACGGCACCGGCCAGCGCGGCGAGCCAGAGCAGCAGGACGAGGAGGCGGCGCCTCAGGCACCAGCGGGCAAGAGCGGTCACGGGCGGTCGCCTGCTCCCGGGTGTCGTACGGGCGGGGAACGGGGTGCGTAGACCTTGTCCGCCGCATCGGGCCTCCCGGCCGTCGGCCGGGAGCGGCGGTCCGAGGCGGCAGCACACCTCACCTCAAGGACCGTGCTGTGCAGCGTGCCATCCCGGAGAGATCGATTGCGGCGTTTGTGGCGATACCCACAGCGGGCCCGGTTCGGTGTCTCAGCCCGTAGCCGCGTCCTCACCGCTCGAGCGGGCCCCCGCCGCGGCGCTCCGGAGCCGAGGTGCGGTGCCCGGTCCGGAACGCGGCTCCGGGAGGGCGTCCGGAAGACGCCGGGTCGCCGAGCGGGAGCCGCACGGCCGGGGCGTGCGGCTCCGCTCCGGTATCGCGAGCCCGGCGCGAATCCACGCAAGCCCGGCGTGCGCCGCGCGCCGGGAACGCCGGGGGAACACGGCCGGTACCGCCGTCGCCGGTACCCATTAGCCTGTGGGAGCCGTCCGGCGATCCCCTCGCGGAGGTCGGGCGGTCCGCAGGAGGCCGGAAGGCCCGGCGCACGCACCACACGGGATGGGGGACGGTCGTTACGTATGTCCAGGGAATTCCAACGCGGCCACAAGGCCAGGATCAGTGACCTGACGGCCGGCACGGATCTGTACGTAGGAGTGCAGATCGCCGGAGCCGGACTCTCCTTCGACATCAGCTGCTTCGGGCTGGACGGGCAGGAGCGGCTCTCGGACGACCGCTACTTCGTCTTCTTCAACCAGCCCGCCTCGCCCGAGGAGTCCTTGCAGCTCCTGGGTGCGCAGGCCGGGGACACCGAGTCCTTCCGGGTGACGCTGGAGCGGGTTCCCGCGCAGGTGCAGCGGCTGTCGTTCACGGCCTCCCTCGACGGGGCCGGGCAGATGTCCGGGATCGGCCCGGGCTACATCCGCCTGGTGGCGGGCGGCGAGGAGGTGGCCCGCTACCCCTTCGACGGCTCGGAGTTCAGCACCGAGCGCGCCGTGATGCTGGGCGACATCTACCGGAAGGACGACGTCTGGCGGTTCGCCGCGATCGGCCAGGGGTTCGACGGCGGGCTGGACGCGCTGCTCAAGCACTTCGGCGGCGAGGTGCTTGAGGAGAAGCAGGAGGAGCAGAGCGCTCCCGGTGCCGGGGCGGTGCCGGGCTTCGCGCCGCCGGGCGGAGGCGTTCCGCCGCAGCAGCCCGCGCCGGCGTTCGCCCCTCCGGCGGGCCCGGCTCCCGAACCGGCGCCCGCGGCAGCGCAGGCTCCGCAGCCTCAAGCGGCGCCACAGCAGCCGCAGATGCCGCAGCCGCAGGCACCGCAGATGCCGCAACAACCGCAGACACCACAGCAGCCACAACCCCCTCAGGCGCCTCAGCCACCTCAGCAACCCCAGTCACCCCCGCCGTCCGCTCCGGACCTTCACGGTGCTCCGACCGTGGTGGGTCCGCTCCAGCCGCAGCACGGCGGCCCCCCGCCGCCCCCGCCGCAGGGGCCGCCCGGCGGAGCGCAGTCCGCCCCCGGTGGAATGCCTCAGGCACCTCAGCCCTACCAGCAGCACCAGCCGCCGCCCCCGCAGCAGCCGGGGCCGCCCGGCGGGCAGCCGCTCTCCAACCCGTTCGCGCAGCAGCAGCCCGGCGGCTACGGCACACCTCAGGTCCCGCAGGGCCCGGCCGCGGGCATCGGTGCGGTGCTGCAGAAGTTCCACGAAGTGCCCAACGGCCAGCGCTGGACGCTGCAGAATCCCTCCCTCGTCCGCGCGGACATCGGCGTCGACGGCCGACCGGTGCTCGCCAAACAAGGCAGCATGGTGCTCTACCAGGGGAAGGTCGACTTCTCCTACAAGGGCGCCGGCTTCACCGGGCGCGTGGTCGGCAACGCGACCGGTCAGGAGATGCAGCTCATGCGCTGCACCGGCCGCGGGCAGGTCTTCTTCGCCGAGGACGCGGCGCACGTCCACCCCGTCGAACTGCAGGGCGACGGACTGTGCGTCTCGGCCGAGAACGTGCTCGCCTTCGACGAGTCGCTGCAGCACGAAGTGCGCCGGATCGAGGGCCACGGCATCCCCGGAGGCGCACTGTTCACGATGCAGTTCAGCGGAACCGGCACCGTGGTCGTCAAGACCCGGGGCACCCCCGTCGTCCTTCCCGTCACCCCCACCACCTTCGCCGACGCGCAGGCGGTCGTGGCGTGGTCGGCGGCGGCACAGGTCATCGTCACCAGCCAGGTGCGGCTGCACCGCAACGCCTATCCCGGGCACAGCGGAGAGACCGTGAACCTCCAGTTCCGCGGGGCACCCGGCAACTTCATCGTCGTCCAGCCGTACGAGGTCTAGGGGGAGCCCGTCATGAACCAGTCAGCACCGCTCGCGGGCTTCGCGCCCGCTCCCGTGGCAGCACGCATGGAGAACCACGGCTCGCACATGGTCAAGGTGGCCATGCAGTCGGGCCAGGACCTGTTCGCGCGGCCGGGCTCGATGGTCGCCTACGAGGGCTTCGTGCAGTACGAGGCCAATCCGCCCGCCGTCCGCCAGATGGCCTCCCAGTGGCTGACCGGCGAGCAGAACCCGCTGATGCTCTGCCGGGGCGACGGCCTGCTCTATCTGGCCGACTACGGCGCCGACGTGGTCTGCGTCAACCTCGCAGAGGAGGCGCTGTCGATCAACGGCACCAATCTGCTCGCCTTCGACGCGCACCTCCAGTGGGGCGTCGAGCGGGTCAAGGGCCTCGCCAAGTTCGCCGGTCAGGGGCTGTTCAACGTCTCCGTCCGCGGCACCGGCTGGGCGGCCCTGACCTCGCGCGGCACCCCCGTGGTCGTGGACTGCGGACGCGGCGAGGACGAGACCTACGTGGACCCGGACGCACTGGTGGCCTGGTCCAGCGGACTGAAGATGAAGAGCAAGCGCAGCATGAAGGCCGGAGCGCTCATCGGCCGGGGCAGCGGCGAGGCGTACCAGATCGCCTTCTCCGGACAGGGCTTCGTGGTGGTCCAGCCGAGCGAGGACAGCACCGACCGCATCCGGGTCCGGGGCTGAGGGGGAAGGAGAACAGCCGTGCAGAGTTCGCTCTTCGGATACGCCGAGGTCGCCACCGAGGACCGCTACGCGGTCCAGAACCCGCAGTTGCTGCGGGTGCAACTGGGGGGCCACGACGACGTGCTGGCCCGCAAGGGCGCCATGGTCGCCTACCAGGGGCTGCTGGAGTTCGACGCCGAGTACCAGGCACGCGGCGGGCGCCGGGGCTCGTTCCACGAGCAGGTGCCGCTGATGCGCTGCTCCGGCCAGGGGACGGTCTTCCTGGCCAACCTGGCGCAGTACGTTCATGTGGTGGACGTCGACCGGGACGGGCTGACCGTGGACGCGACCTACGTCCTGGCCATGGACTCCACGCTGCACCACGAGGTGATCTCGGTGGACAGCCAGTTCGGTATCTCCGGCACCGGGGCCTACAACCTCAACATCACCGGGCAGGGCAAGGTGGCGCTGATGACCTCCGGTCAGCCGCTGCTGCTGAACGTCACCCCGGACACCTACGTCAACGCCGACTCCGACGCGGTCGTCGCCTGGTCCAGCGGGCTGCGCGTGCAGATGCAGGCCCAGACCTCCTCACAGGGCGTCTGGCGCCGGCGCGGCAGCACCGGTGAGGGCTGGGAGCTCTCCTTCATGGGCCAGGGTTACGCCCTCGTCCAGCCCAGTGAGCTGCTCCCGCCGCAGCACGCACAGCTCGGCGGCGGGCTGCGCGCCCAGTACGGCATGGGTGCACAGGGGGCCCGCGGCCAGAACCAGGGCAACATCTTCACCAACTGAGCCGGTGAGCGTGCGGGCTGCCCCTCGGGCACGGACCGGGCGCCCACCGGGCACAGCCGGAAACAGCCGGGAACCGGCCCCGCCCCGTCCCGGAGGACGCGCGCGCAGGCCGTTCCCGAGCCCGGCCGCCAAGGCCGGCCGCACAGCGGCGCCCTCACGGGCGGCCGAGGTGGAGGCGGCGCAGCAGCCATGCCGTCGCGCCACGCCGGGCTCTGGCGACGAAGCCGCACAGGGCGGCCACGACGACGGTGGTGATCACGGCCTCGGGCGCGTCGAGCACGGTCAGGTTGAAGACGGTGGCGCCGGTCATCAGGCCGATGAAGGCCAGCGCCGCCGCTCCGGACAGGATCGGGATCAGCAGCGCGACGGCGCCCAGCACCTCCAGCGCGCCGACGGTGTAAAGGAACCAGTCGCCCCAGCCGATCCGGTCGAAGATGTCGACGGCCGCCTCGGCACGAAACAGCTTGGGCGCGCCGCTGGCCGCTCCGAGGAAGAGGGCGAGCAGCACGGTGAGGATCTTCGCGGCGAGCTCCTCGCGGCGGCCGGCCGCATCCTGGCGGTCGGCGGCGGACGGGGCGCTGACGGTCTGGGACATCGGGTCTCCTCGGGAAGGTGCGAACGGGCAACTCTCGAAAGGGCAGACCGTGCCGACCGCCGGAACTCATCGCCGGCGGTGGAACTCGTCGCAGCCGCCCGGCTGCTGCCCCCACCCGTCACCCCGCACCGCTGTCCCGGCCCGCCGCTCACCTCCCGCGCCCTCCGGGGCCCGGCCCCGGCAACGGTCCGCAGCGGTGGTCCACGGCAGAATCGGGCCCATGTCACTCTCCCCTTCGGCCCTGCTGCCCCTCGCTGACGATCTGTACCTCTGGAAGCCACCGCGGCGCGGCTGGGGGCTCGCCAATTGCGGACTGCTGGCGACCTCGCAGGAGGCCCTGTGGATCGACACCCCGTACGACCGGCCCCTGGCCGAGGCGTTCCTGGCGGAGTCGCAGCGAATACTCGGCGGGCGGGGAATAGCCCGGATCGTCGTCACCCACGCCAACGGCGACCACCTGTGGGGCGCCGACGTGGTGCCGGGTGCCGAGGTGATCGCCACCCGGGAGGCCCGGCACCACCTCGAACTGGAGCCGCGCCCGGAGGAGTTGCGCCGGATGATCGAATCGTCGGGCGAGGGGTCCCCGGTCGGCAGCTATCTGGCGGAGCACTTCGGGCACTTCGACTGGTCCGGTACCCGGGTCGTGGCGCCCACCACCGTCTTCGAGGGCGAGCTGGAACTGACGGTCGGCGGCCACCCCGTCCTGCTGACCAGCCTGCCACCCGCGCACACCACCGGGGACCTGCTGGTGCACCTGCCGGACCACGGCACCGTCTTCACCGGCGACGTCGTCTTCGGTTCGACGCCGGAGGAGCCCGGCGACCACCCGGTGCACTGGGCGGGGCCGCTGGAGAACGTCATCGGGGCCTGCGAGCGGGTACTGGAGACCGGAGCCGAGATCATCGTCCCCGGCCACGGGCCGGTGCTCGACGCCGCCGGGCTGCGCTCCCACATCGGCCATCTGGACCGGCTGCGGGAGCGCGCGCACGCGCTGCACGCCCGCGGGGTGCCGGCGCTCGAGGCGGCCCGCACCATCGCCGGGGAGGGGCTCGGGCCGGAGCTCGGCCTGGTGGAGCGGCTGGTGGTGACCGTCGGAACCGAGTACCGGCACCTGGACGGCACCGAGCCGGGCCCGCTCGCCGAGGTGCTGCCCGAGATGATCGCCTTCGCCGCCGAGCAGCCCGGCCGCTGAGGGTGTCGACCTGACGCGGCGGCAGCGCGGGGAACCGAAACGGCGAGGGGTGGGGCACCGGCTGCGATGCCCCACCCCTCGCCGTACGGCCGGTCGGCCCGGCTCAGCCCTCGACGCCCAGCTTCTCCAGGATCATCTCGCGGGCACGGCCCGCGTCGGCCTGGCCCCGGGTGGCCTTCATGACGGCGCCGACCAGGGCACCGGCGGCCTGGATCTTGCCGCCGCGCACCTTCTCGGCGATGTCCGGGTTCCCGGCGATGGCCTCGTCGACGGCGGTACCCAGCGCGCCCTCGTCCGAGACGACCTTGAGGCCGCGCTTCTCGACCACCTCGTCCGGGCCGCCTTCACCGGCCAGCACGCCCTCGATGGTCTGCCGGGCGAGCTTGTCGTTCAGCGAGCCCTCGGCGACCAGCGCGCAGAGCCGGGCGACCTGCTCGGGGGTGATGGGCAGCGCGGTCAGCTCGGCGCCGTCCTCGTTGGCGCGGCGGGCCAGCTCTCCCATCCACCACTTGCGGGCCTGGTCGGCGGGGGCGCCGGCGTCCACGGTGGCGACGATCGGGTCGACGGCTCCGGCGTTGAGCACCGACTGCATCTCGTGCTCGGAGATGCCCCACTCCTCGCGCAGCCGCATCCGCCGCACCCGGGGCAGCTCCGGCAGGGTGCCGCGCAGCTCCTCGACCCACTCGCGGGCCGGGGCGACGGGCACCAGGTCGGGCTCGGGGAAGTAGCGGTAGTCCTCCGCCTCCTCCTTGACCCGGCCGGAGGTGGTGGACCCGTCCTCCTCGTGGAAGTGCCGGGTCTCCTGGATGATGGTGCCGCCGGAGGAGAGCACGGCGGCGTGCCGCTGGATCTCGAACCGGGCGGCACGCTCGACGCTGCGCAGCGAGTTGACGTTCTTCGTCTCGCTGCGGGTGCCGAACTTCTCGGTGCCCTTGGGCCGGAGCGAGAGGTTGACGTCGCAGCGCATCTGGCCCATCTCCATCCGGGCCTCGGAGACGCCGAGCGCCTTGATGAGCTCGCGCAGCTCGGCGACGTACGCCTTGGCCACCTCCGGCGCGCGCTCGCCCGCGCCCTGGATGGGCTTGGTGACGATCTCGATCAGCGGGATGCCGGCGCGGTTGTAGTCCAGCAGCGAGTGCGAGGCGCCGTGGATGCGTCCGGTGGCACCGCCCACGTGGGTGGACTTGCCGGTGTCCTCCTCCATGTGGGCGCGCTCGATCTCCACACGGAAGACCTCGCCGTCCTCCAGCTGGACGTCCAGATAGCCGTCGAAGGCGATCGGCTCGTCGTACTGGGAGGTCTGGAAGTTCTTCGGCATGTCCGGATAGAAGTAGTTCTTCCGGGCGAAGCGGCACCAGTCGGCGATCCGGCAGTTCAGCGCGAGGCCGATCCGGACGGCGGACTCCACGCCCGCCTTGTTGACGACGGGCAGCGCGCCGGGCAGTCCCAGGCAGGTCGGGCAGACCTGGCTGTTCGCCTCGGCTCCCAGCTCGGTCGAGCAGCCGCAGAACATCTTGGTCCTGGTGCCGAGCTCGACGTGGACCTCGAGGCCCATGACGGGGTCGTAGGAGGCCAGCGCCTCGTCGTACGACACCAGTTCGGTGACGGTCACGGAAAACGTACCTTTCTCTCCCGCGTCAGTCGTCGAGGATGTCGTCGACGTCGAGCCGGCGCAGCTCGCGCACCAGCAGCACGACGCCGGTGACGATGCCGGCCGCGGAGACCGCCACATCGACGAGCTGCAGCATGTCCCCCTCCTTCTTCGCCTCCTTGGCGCGCTTGACGGTGCCGGGGACACCGATCAGCGACGTGGCGATGGAGAAGTACAGCCCGGTCCTGGACTTCTTGAAACCTTTGGCCTTCTGCAGCTTCGAACTCACAGCGACGGTGCCTCCTCTAGCAGCGGGTGCCCCCAACGTGCCTGGAAGGCGGCCTCCAGGGCCGCACCGACACGGTAGAGCCTGTCATCGGCCATGGCGGGGGCGATGATCTGCAGCCCCACCGGGAGCCCGTCCTCCGGCGCGAGACCGCACGGGATGGACATGGCTGAGTTGCCCGCCAGGTTGGACGGGAGTGTGCAGACGTCGGCGAGGTACATCGCCATCGGGTCGTCGACGCGTTCGCCGATCGGCCAGGCGGTGGTGGGGGATGTCGGCGAGACCACCACGTCCACCTGCTCGAACGCCTTCTCGAAATCACGGGTGATCAGGGTGCGGACCTTCTGCGCCGAGCCGTAGTAGGCGTCGTAGTAGCCGGAGCTGAGCGCATAGGTGCCGAGCATGACGCGGCGCTTGACCTCGTCGCCGAAGCCCTCCTCCCGGGTCAGCGCCGTGACCTCCTCCGCCGAGTGGCTGCCGTCGTCACCGCTGCGCAGGCCGTAGCGCATGGCGTCGAACCGGGCCAGGTTGGAGGAGCACTCGGACGGGGCGATCAGGTAGTAGGCCGCCAGGGCCTTGGTGAACGAGGGGCAGGACAGCTCCACGACCTCCGCGCCCAGCTCGCGCAGCAGTTCGACGGACTCGTCGAAGCGCTGCATCACCCCGTCCTGGTAGCCCTCGCCGCGGAACTCCTTGACGACGCCGACGCGCATCCCGCTCGCCGAGCCGTTGCGGGCCGCCGCCACGATGTCCGGGACCGGCTGCGCGATGGAGGTGGAGTCCCGCTCGTCGTGGCCCGCGATGACGCTGTGCAGCAGCGCCGCGTCCAGCACCGTACGGGCGCAGGGGCCGCCCTGGTCCAGCGACGAGGAGAAGGCGATCATCCCGTACCGGGAGACCCCGCCGTAGGTGGGCTTGACGCCGACCGTGCCGGTCACGGCGGCGGGCTGGCGGATCGAGCCGCCGGTGTCCGTGCCGATGGCCAGCGGCGCCATGTGCGCGGCGAGCGAGGCGGCCGAGCCGCCGCCGGAGCCGCCCGGGATCCGGGTGAGGTCCCAGGGGTTGGCGGTCGGGCCGTAGGCGCTGCTCTCGGTGGAGGACCCCATGGCGAACTCGTCCATGTTGGTCTTGCCGAGGATGACGACGTCGGCGTCCTTCAGCCGCTTGGTGACCGTCGCGTCGTAGGGCGGGATCCAGCCCTCCAGGATCTTCGACCCCGCGGTGGTCGGCACCCCCTCGGTGGTGAACAGGTCCTTCAGCGCCAGCGGGACGCCGGCCAGCGGGCCCAGCTTCTCGCCGCGCTCCCGCTTGGCGTCCACCTCGCGGGCCTGGGCGAGCGCGCCCTCGCAGTCCACGTGCAGGAAGGCGTTGACCTTCTCGTCCACCGCGCCGATCCGGGCCAGATGGGCCTCGGTCGCCTCGACGGCGGTGACCTCGCCGCTCGCGATCCGCGCCGCCAGCTCGGCGGCGGTCAGCGTGATCAGTTCCTCCGGCATCCCGGTCACTCCTCCCCCAGGATCTGCGGCACCTTGAAGCGCTGCTGCTCCTGCGCGGGGGCTCCGGAGAGCGCCTGCTGCGGGGTCAGCGACGGACGGACCTCGTCCGGCCGCATGACGTTGGTGAGCGGGAGCGGGTGGGAGGTCGGTGGTACGGCCTCGTCGGCGACATCGGAGACGGCGGCCACCGCGCCGATGATGTCGTCGAGCTGTCCGGCGAAGTGGTCGAGCTCTTCGTCCTTCAGCTCCAGGCGCGCCAGCTTCGCGAGGTGGGCGACCTCCTCGCGCGAGATGCCAGGCATGCAGCGGTCCTCTGGGTGAGTGTCGGATTGTCCGCCCCAATCCTATGGGGCGCCCCCGACTGCCGGGGAACGGCTTTCCCGCTCGGGTCCTCCGGCGGTGGGGGTACGGCCGTTCGTGCGGCGCGGGGCGCGTCACCCCTGGTCAGAGATTCAGAAGTATGTACTGTTTACCCGAATTGCGTACCTATGAGGCACAGGTCACCATAGAAGCCGTCCCCGACGAAAAAGGAGTGATCGTATGCCTATGGATCGCACCGCCCAGCCCGAGACCGCGGCGCTCGCCGCCGAAGTGGAAGGCCTGATGAGCGCCCCCGAGCCGGACGGCGTCTTCCGTGACACGCGGGAGTGCGGTGGTGGACTGCTCCTCGCCGCGCTGCTGCTGATCTCTCCCCCGACCCCCCGTCCCAAGACGGAGACCAAGTAGCCACGTAAGGGGTCACCTTGACGGAACAGGCACAGGGAGCAGCCGCGTTGCACGCGGTCATCGCTGATGCCGCATCCGGGATCGCCCTCGCCCTCCGCGGCGAGGGCGATCCGTATGCGCTCACCAGAACCCTGCCCCAGGAGGACGCGCTCTCGCCCGCGGCGGTCCGGGTGCTGGGGGCCGACGCCCTCGCCCCGTACGCGCTGGACGGCGGCCGCGGAGCCGACGGTGCGGGGAGCGCGGACGCGGCCATGGTGCGGCAGGCGCTGGCCGCCTTCCCGCCCGGCGACGACCCCGCGGCCGTCTCCACCTGGAGCTACCGCGGACTGGTCGAGGCCACCCGCGCGCTGCTGCCCGCCCATGCGGCACAGCTGCCGCCCGCGCCCGATCCGGCGGACGGCTGGCTGGACACCGAACCCTGGCCCCGGCTCTCGCACCGGGTCTCCCAGCTCGCCTCGCTCGCACTGCCAGGTCTCGCCGGCGCCCTCACCGACCGGCTGTCCGGCCGGACCGAGGACCTGGCGCGCGGGTTCGTGCGCGCGGTGCGCCGCCGCGACTGGCAGCAGGCCGCCGGGCTCGGCCGATGGCTGTCCAGACTGCCGCAGACCCCGCCGTCGCTCGGGCTGGACAGCGGACTGCGCTTCGTGCAGCAGATGAGCGGCGATCCACGGGCCGCCGTGCACCTCACCGCCGCGCGGGCCTTCTTCGGACAGGGCCGGTGACCACCGCCCGCGCGGCTCCCGCGGAGCCGCGCGCCCACCCCGGCGCGGAACTCCTCGACGCCCTGGTCGCCGAGGGCCTGGACTGGATCGAGCGGCACCGCGCGCACTTCCGGCTGCCGCCGGACGTGGCGACCACCGCCGATCCCAATCTGACCCTCAAACCGCTCGGTGAACTCGCCGAGCTCGCGGCCCTGATCGCGGAGCTCCATCCACTGCCGGACCTCCGCGACCAGGCGCGGCGGCTGCTCGCGCACGCCTGGCAGGAGGCCCGGCAGGGCGAGCTGTTCGCCGAACTCGTACACGGCGAGCCGCAGGCGACCTACCCGGTGGAGCTGTACGGCAGCTTCGCCCGGGCCGGGCTGCGCGACGCCGCCGTGGACGAGCTGGTGCGGACCACGACCCGGCTGCGCGGCTGGCAACTGGCCCGTGAGGACCACACCCGCACCCTGGCCGTGCTCAACGCCGAGGCCCGGATCGGGGTGCCGCAGCACACGGACTTCGCCGCCACGCTGGCCCACACCTGGCTGGGGCGGCTGCCCGAGCCCTGGTTCCTGGAGTGCCGGACGGCCTACGGCCTCACCCACGACGTCTTCCACCTGACCGACTGGGGCCGCGCCCCCTCCCGGCTCTCCCCCGCCGCGGCCGAGTATCTGCGGCTGTGGCTCCCGGCGTGGCTGGGCGGCTGGCTGGAGGAGCGGCTGTGGGACCTGGCCGGAGAGCTCCTCGCCGTCGGTGCCTGCCTGCCCGGCGCCGCGTTCGACGCGGCGGCCTGGCAGCGGCTGGCCGCGGCACGCACCGCCGACGGCGCCCTGCCCGAGCGGGACGACCCGCCGCCGCCCGGCACCGACCCTGCCGAGTGCTTCACCGCCTGCTACCACTCCACGCTCGTGCTGGCGTTCGCCGGCACCCTGACCCGGACCGCGACCCTGGACAGCGAGGCTCCCGGATGACCACGACCGCCCCCGCACCCGCCCCTCCCGCCCTGCTGCACGGCGTCGGCGACCGCGCGCTGGCCTGGCTCGACGCCAACCGCGACCACTTCCGGCTCACGGAGGCGGACCGGGCGCGCGGCGAAGCGCTGATGGAGCGCCTCAAGCCGATCGGTGAGCTGGCCATCAACATGCGGATGCTCTCCCGGGAGGGGGTGGCGGGCGGCCGCCAGCGGGAGCGTGCCACCTCGCTGCTGGACTTCTCCTGGCGGGATCTGCTGGACGGCGGCAACGTCCTGGCCGCGCTCCAGCACGACGAACCCTTCTCTCCGGTGCCGCTGGAGATCTACGCCGTCTTCCACGAACTGGGCCACCGGCACCCCGGCCTGGAGGCCGCGCTGCGCGCCCCGCGCGCCACCCGTGCCTGGCAGGCCCTGGAAATGGTCCCGAACCGGCGGCTCGGCGTCCTGAACGCGGAACGCCGGATGGGGCTGGAACCGAGCGGCGACTTCGCCGAGACCCTCGCGACCACCGTGCTGGGGCGGCAGCCGGAGCCGTGGGCCGTGCAGCTGCACATCGCCTACGACATCACCCACACCGTCTTCCACCTGACCAACTGGGGCGAACAACCCGAGGGCATCCCCGAGGAGCTGGCCCGCTATCTGGAGCTGTATCTGCCCGCCTGGGCGGCGGACTGGGCCGAGCTGGAGCACTGGGACCTGCTGGGCGAGCTCTTCATCGTCGACGCCTGCCTGCCACGCGCCGCGCTGGACGGGGCGCTGTGGGAGCGGTACGCGGCGGCGCAGTCGCCGACGGGCGCGATGCCGGTGTGCGGTGCGATGCCGGAGGGCGATCCTTCCGACGTCTTCGACCTGGTGCACCACCCCACGCTGGTGTCCGCGTTCGCCTCCGCGATGGCCACCTCCCGCTCCCTGTCGGGCGGCGGCGCGTGAGCCCGGGCGGCTCCCGGACCGCACTCGCCGAGCCGCGGGTGAACACCTGCGGCTCCGAGGCCGCGCTCACCGACCGGCTGGCCCGCGAAGCGGCCCGCGTGGACGCCCCGGACGTGGTATTCGGCGTCACCCGGCACGGCCGGCGCACCGTGGTGACCGGTGGTCGGGCACAGCCGCCGGCCACTCCGCGGGAGGCGCTGCGCTACGAACTGGGCTCGCTCTCCAAGACCTACACCGTGCTGCTGCTGGCGACGCTGGCCGACGAGGCCGTACTGCACCAGGACGATCCGCTCACAGTCCACCTGCCGCCCACGGCCCGGCCCGCGCACCGCTCGGCCCACCGCATCACGCTGCGCCACCTGGCCACGCACACCTCCGGGCTGCCCCGCATCCCGCACGCACTCGTCCCGGCCGCGCTGCTGCGGCCGCACTCCAACGGCTACGCCGGCTTCGGCACCGAGCGGCTGCTGCGCAGCTTCGCCGCCACCCGGCCACGGCATCCGGCGGGCCGCCGGTGGATCTACTCCAACTTCGGGATCGCCCTGCTGGGCCCCGCCCTCTCCCATGCGGGCGGCGAGAGCTTCCCCGCGCTGCTGGGCACCCGGGTGCTGCGGCCCCTCGGGCTGACCGGCACCACGCTGGGGCCGGGGCCCGCCGGCGCGGACGCGGTCGGGCACCGGAGAGACGGCCGCACCCCCGTCCCCGCCGCCGACATGGGCGGGTTCGGTGCGGCGGGCGCCGTCCGGGCCACCCCGCACGATCTGCTCGGTTTCCTGGAGGCCCACCTGAACCCCGCGGACACTCCGCTGAGCGGCCCGCTGCGCGCAGTGCAGCGGGCCCAGTTGCACCGGGGCGGTGAACGCGGTGAGACCCACACCCTGACCTGGTTCCAGCACCCCGCGCCGGGCGGGCCGCTCCTCTTCCACGCCGGTGCGACCTTCGGGCAGCAGGCGTTCTGCGGCTTCCACCCGGCCTCCGGCACCGGCCTGACCGCCGTGGCCACCCGCCGCTACCGCGGCTGCCGACTGGTACCGACCGCCTACGACCTGCTGTACGCGCTGGTGGAGGAGGCCGCGGCGGGGTGACCCGAGGCCGCGGGCTCCGTCACGGAGTGCGCGCGGGCGGCCCGGAGGGAAGGGAGTGCGCGGCCGGGACCTCCCGGGCCCGCAGCCAGGCGGTGGTCTCACCGGGGGGCATGGCGGCGGCCACCAGCCACCCCTGCACCGCGTCGCAGCCCAGGTCCCGCAGTCGCTCCCAGGTCTCGTCGTCCTCCACGCCCTCGGCCACCACCAGCAACCCCAGGGAGTGCGCCAGATCGACGGTGCACCGCACGATCTCCGCGTCCTCGGTGTCCACGGCCAGCCGGGCCACGAACGAGCGGTCGATTTTCAGCTCGCTCACCGGCAGCCGCCGCAGATGCACCAGCGAGGAGTAGCCGGTCCCGAAGTCGTCCAGGGACATCTTCACGCCGTGCCCGGTCAGCCCCGCCAGCGTGTCGGCCGCCTGCTGCGGGTCCTCCAGCAGCACATGCTCGGTGATCTCCAACTGCAACGCGCCGGGCGGCACCCCGTGCCGGGCCAGCCGGGCCGCGACGGCCCCGGCGAAGCCCGGCGAGTGCACGTCGCGCGGCGAGACGTTGACCGCCACCGGCACCGTCAGCCCACCCCTGCGCCAGGTCGCCGCCTGGGCGAGCGCGGTCTCCAGCACGTACTCGGTCAGTCGCGGCATCAGACCCGAGGTCTCGGCGATGGCGATGAACTCGTCCGGAGGAACCCGGCCCCGCTCCGGGTGCACCCATCGCACCAGTGCCTCCAGTCCGGAGACGGTGCCGTCGAACCCGACCTTGGGCTGGTAGTGCAGTTCCACCTCGCCCGCGTCCAGTGCGCGCCGCAGATCGGCCAGCAGGCCGAGCCGGTCGGGGGTGTTGCCGTCCCGGGTGGCCTCGTAGACCTCCACGGCGGTGCGGTCGCGTTTGGCCTCGTACATCGCCACGTCCGCGCGGCGCAGCAACCCCTCCGCCTCGGTGGCGTGTTCGGGGAAGACGGCGACACCGGCGCTGGCCTCCAGCACCAGCGTGAGCCCGTCCAGGTCGAGCGGGGAGCTGAGCGCGGAGACCAGGCCACGGGCGATCCGCTGGGCACTGGTGGTGGAGTCGGCGACGGGCAGCAGGACGGCGAACTCGTCCCCGCCCAGCCGGGCCGCCTCGGCACCGCGCGGCAGAGCGGCGCGCAGCCGCTCGGCGATCTGCAGCAGCAGCCGGTCGCCCGCGAGATGGCCGAGGGTGTCGTTGACGGAGCGGAAGCGGTCGAGGTCGATGAGGACCAGCGCGGCGCGTTCGGCGGTGCGTTCGGCCTCGTCGAGGGCGGCCCAGGCACGCTCCAGCAGCCACAGCCGGTTCGGCAGTCCGGTCAGCGGGTCGCGCAACTGCTCCTCGGCGCGGGCCCGGGCGATCCGCAGGGTGGAGTCGAGTGCGATCAGCGGCACGGCGAACAGCGGCAGGAGCGGCGACTTGTGCACCGCGACGACGACGATGAGCGGCGCGATGCCCAGCAGCGCGACGGCGATCAGGCCCTGCCGCACCACGGCGGTGCGCAGCGCCGAGGGCAGTCCGCGGGTGCGCGGGGCGAAGCAGAACCACTGCAGTCCCCGGGTGGTCAGCAGATACCCGGCGGCCGCCAGCGGGATCACGCCCCCGGCGGCCGGTGACCAGTCGTCGGGCTGCCAAGGGTCCTCGACCGAGGGATGCACCCCGCACAGGGCGAGGGCGAGCCCTGCGGCGGCGATGCCGAGGATGTCGATGGCCCCGTGTACGAACGCCTGCCGCCAGCGGTGCCGCCGCGCCCCGCCGACGAGGACCACGACCGCGAGGCTGACCAGCAGCGCGGGCACCCAGCCGTACAGCAGCAGGACGGCGAGGGTCAGCGCCGGGCCCGAGCCGGTGCCGCTCCACCAGCGGTCCCTGCTCATGGTGACCAGGTGCGCCACCACACAGCCGGTGAGGACCGCGAACGACCAACCGGGCGTGCCGTCCGGGAAGAGCATGCCGCCCCGCCACAGTACCCGGGCGGCGCCCGCGGCCAGTGCGAGCGCCGCGGCGGCCACCGCCAGCGCGGGCAGCAGCGGTGGGCGAAGCGCCACGAGCCGCTGGAGCCACGGCACTTCCTCCCCGCCACCCGCTCCGGCTTCCGGTCCACCGCCCGCACCGCCGCGGGCTGCCGCGTCCCGGTTCTCCGTCACGCCCCCGGACCTGCCCGCCCCGGCGTCTCGCCCCGCCCTGCCTCGGGTGCCGGCCGAGGGCAGGCGGGAGAACGGGGGCCTGGATCCCCCGGAGAAATCCAGCATCCTGGTCCCTCTCGCAGCCGTCCACGCCTGCCCCTCGCCACGGCAAGCGTCTGTGTCAACAGTAGGCCGCTGCCTGGGAAGAGGGGCAGCGATCGGCCGCTCTTGCCCTGAATGCGTCTACGCGGTGCGTGCCCGAGCGGAGCGCGTTCCGCGGCCGCAGGGGCGGACAGCGGACTTCCACCGCGCGTGAGGGGCGGGGCGGAGGTGGCCGGATGTGACCTGTGCGTGAACGGCGGGCCAGGGGTGGTGCGTTGGGGAATGTCCCGGACTCACCCCTGGTGGCCCGCTCCGCCGTCAGACGTCCGCTTCCTCCTCCTCCCCAGTCGCCAGCGCCGCCGCACGGGCCGCTTCCGGCCCCTCGGCCAACAGGACGGCGAGCCCGTCGTCGTCCAGAATCGGCACCTTCGCCTGCACTGCCTTGTCGTATTTCGAGCCAGGGTTCTCGCCCACGATGACGAAGTCCGTCTTCTTCGAGACCGATCCGGTGACCTTGGCGCCCTGTTCCTGGAGTGCGGCCTTGGCCCCGTCCCGGGTGTAGGAGGCCAGGGTGCCGGTGACGACGGTGGTCAGCCCCACCAGCGGACGCGGGCCCTCCTCCCCCGCGTCCTCCGCCTCCATCCGGACTCCGGCGGCTCTCCACCGCTCCACCATCCGGCGGTGCCAGTCCTCGGCGAACCACGCCTTGAGTGAGGCGGCGATGGTGGGGCCCACACCCTCGGTGGCGGCCAACTCCTCCTCCTCGGCCGCGGCGATCCGGTCCAGCGAGCGGAACTCGCGGGCCAGAGCCTCGGCGGCGACGGGGCCGACGTGCCGGATGGAGAGACCGGTGATGATCCGGGCGAGCGGGCGCTCCTTGGCCGCCCGGATGTTCTCCAGCATCGCCAGGGTGTTCTTGCGCGGCTCGCCCTGCTTGTTGGCGAACAGGGTGACCGTCTTGTCCTCGCCGGTCGCCGGGTCCCGTTTGGGCAGCCCGCTGTCCGGGTCGAGGACGTAGGCCACGATGGGCAGCAGATCCTCCACCGTCAGGTCGAAGAGTCCGCCCTCGTCGCGCAGCGGCGGCTGCGCCGGCTCCAGCGGCTGGGTCAGCGCGCTGGCGACCACATAGCCGAAGTGCTCGATGTCCAGCGCCTTGCGGCCCGCCAGATAGAACAGCCGCTCGCGCAACTGGGCCGGGCAGGAGCGGGCGTTGGGGCAGCGCAGGTCGACATCGCCCTCCTTCATGGGCTGGAGCGTCCATCCGCACTCGGGGCACTCGGCGGGCATCACGAACTCCCGCTCGGTACCGTCGCGCAGGTCGGCGACCGGGCCCAGGATCTCGGGGATCACATCGCCCGCCTTGCGGAGCACGACCGTGTCGCCGATGAGTACGCCCTTGGCCTTGACCACGTCCTGGTTGTGCAGCGTGGCGAACTCCACCTCGGAACCGGCCACCGTGATCGGCTCCACCACCGCGTAGGGCGTGACCCGGCCGGTGCGGCCCACACCGACGCGGATGTCGACCAGCTGGGTGTTGACCTCCTCGGGCGCGTACTTCCACGCGATGGCCCAGCGCGGCGCCCGCGAGGTGGCCCCCAGCCGCCCCTGGAGGCGGATCTCGTCCAGCTTGACGACGACGCCGTCGATCTCGTGCTCCACCGAGTGCCGGTGTTCGCCGTAGTGGGTGATGAACCGGCGTACGCCCGCCAGCCCGTCCACCACCTCGGCGTGTGCCGAGGTCGGCAGGCCCCATTCGCGCAGCAGGTGGTAGACGTTCGAGAGGCGGGCGAAGTCCTCCTTGTCGAAGCCCTCCAGGGCGCCGATCCCGTGTACCACCATGTGCAGCGGGCGGGTGGCCGTCACCCGCGGGTCCTTCTGGCGCAGCGAGCCGGCCGCCGCGTTGCGCGGGTTCGCGAAGGGCTTCTCACCCGCCTCGACCAGCCGGGCGTTCAACTCCTCGAAGCGCTCCATGGGGAAGAACACCTCACCGCGCACCTCGACCAGCTCCGGCAGCCCCTCGCCGGTCAGCCGCTCGGGGATGTCGGAGATCGTCCGCACGTTGGGGGTGATGTCCTCACCCGTGCGGCCGTCGCCGCGGGTCGCCGCGCGGACCAGCCGACCGTGCTCGTAGGTGAGGTTCACCGCGAGGCCGTCGACCTTCAACTCGCACAGGAAGTGGTAGTCCACCCCCTCCAGCTCCCGGGCCACGCGGTCGGCCCACTCGCCCAGCTCCTCGTCGTCGAAGGCGTTGTCCAGCGAGAGCATCCGCTCCCGGTGGGCGACCTCCGTGAACTCCGTCTCGTACCGCCCGGAGACCTGCTGGGTCGGGGACTGCGGGGTGCGCAGCGCGGGGTGCTCCTCCTCCAGCGCCTCCAGTCGCCGCAGCAGCCGGTCGAACTCGGCGTCGCTGACGACCGGAGCGTCCTTGACGTAGTACCGGAAGCGGTGCTCCTCGACCTGTTCCGCGAGGCGCTGGTGCTCCTCCCGCTGCTGCGCGGGGACCGTTCCGTCCTCTTCGCCCGCCACCGTGGGTCCTCCCGTCACTGAGGGTTGTCAGCGAGTGCTCGTGCCGCCCGGACGCAGTAGGCGAGCGCCTGCCGCGCGTACGCGGGCGAGGCCCCCGCCAGCCCGCAGGTGGGGGTGACCACGACGGACTCGGCCAGCAGCCCCGGGGACAGCCCGAGCCTGCGCCACAACGACCTGACACCCCCGACGCTACCGGCCGGGTCTGACAATGCCCCGCCGTCCGGCTCGGTGGCCGGTACGACACCCGCGAAGAGCCGCAGTCCGCCCTCCACGGCCGCACCGACCATCTCGTCGTCACGCTCGGTGAGCAAGGAGAGGTCCAACGAGACGGCGTCAGCGCCCGCCCGGTGCAGCAGCCCGAGCGGCACACCCGGCGCGCACGAGTGCACGACCGTGGGGCCGTCGTGCACCGCGAGCAGCTCGCGGAGCACCCCTTCGACGACCGCCCGGTCCACGGCCGGGTGGGTGCGGTACCCGCTGGCCGTGCGCACGCTGCCGCGCAGCACGGCGGTGAGGGAGGGTTCGTCCAGCTGCAGCACGGGCACGGCATCCGGCACCCTGCGCCGCACGTCCGCCAGATGCGCCGCCAGTCCCTCGGCCAGCGAGGCGGCCAGGTCCCGGACGGCTCCGCTGTCGCCCAGCATGGCCTCGCCGTTGCGCCGCTCCAGTCCGGCGGCCAGCGTCCAGGGCCCCACGGCCGACACCTTCAGCCCCCGCCGGGCTCCCCCTTCGCCGTACCCCTGGGTGAACTCCTCCAGCGCGTCGAGGTCTTCGCCCAGCCAGGCGCGGGCCCGCCGGGTGTCCCGGCCCGGCCGGTCGCTGATCCGCCAGCCGCTGGGCTCCAGATGGACGTACATCTCGGCCAGCAGGCCCGCGGTACGGCCCAGCATGTCGGCGCCCGGCCCCCTGGCCGGCAGCTCCGGCAGGTGAGGCAGATGCTGCGGCGCCTCGAACGCGCCGGTGACCGTCCTGGCCGCCTCGCGGGCGTCCGTGCCGGGCATGGACCCGATGCCACCGGCTGCCGCGGGGCCCCACGGGAGGACGCCGCCGCCGGTCTGCGTGCTCTCGCTCACCGGGTCAGCCTCCGGGCTTCACGGACAGGTCCGTGATCTCCGCGCCCCTGGGCAGGTCCAGGGCCGTCAGGATGCTGGTGGCCACGGCCCGGGCGGGGATCCAGTGCTCGGGGTCGTACTCCTTGCCCTCCTGCCGGTGCACCTTCTCCTGCATGGGGGTGGCGGTGCGCCCGGGGTAGACGGAGCTGACGCGCACCCCGTTGCCGCTCTCCTCGCCGCGCAGCGCGTCCGCCAGCGCCTTGAGGCCGTGCTTGCTCGCCGCGTAGGCGCCCCACTCGGGGTTGGCCCGCAGGCCGGCGCCCGAGTTGACGAAGACGACGTGGCCGCGGGAGCGGCGGAGCTGCGGCAGCAGCAGCCGGGTCAGCTCGGCCGGCGCCGTCAGGTTGGCGGCGAGCGTGGCCTGCCACAGCTTGGGGGTGCTCTCGCCGACGGTCCCCAGTTCGACGACCCCGGCGACGTGGAGCAGCGAGTCGACCTCCTCGGGGAGCGTCTGGTGCTCGAACGCCCAGGACAGGCGCCCCGGTTCGGCCAGGTCGCCGACCAGCGTGCGGGCGCCCTGGAACCGGGCGGCGAGTTCCTTGGCCCGGCCCGCGTTCCGGGCGAGCAGGTAGAGGGTGTCGCCGCGGTCCAGGAGGCGGCGGGCCACCTCGGCCCCGATCCCGGAGCCCGCGCCTGTGATCACATGTGTTGCCATGCCCCCATGATCCCGCACCCCGGTGCTCCGGCCGCCAGGCGGCTCACCGGAGGGCGGGCCGGCGCGCGGCCTGGGCCCGGGGCCGGCCCGGGACGGCGCGCGCCCTCAGGCCGCGAAGATCGACTCCAGTTTGTCGTACTCCTCCAGGCAGCGCCCGGTCCCCAGGGCCACGCAGCCCAGCGGTTCGTCGGCGATGGTCACCGGCATCCCGGTCTCCTTGATCAGCCGCTCGTCCAGGCCGTGCAGCAGGGCGCCGCCGCCGGTCAGGACGAGGCCGCGCTCCATGATGTCGCCGTACAGCTCCGGCGGGCACTCCTCGAACGCCGCCTGGACGGCGGCCACGATGGAGCGCACCGGGCGCTCGACGGCCTCCACGATCTCCCCGGGCGAGAGTTGGACCACCTTGGGCATTCCGGTGTGTTTGTCCCGCCCGCGCACCGGGACGAACTCGCCGCTCCCGAGGGACATCTTGATCTCCTCGGAGGTCCGCTCACCGACGGCGATGGTGTACTCCCGCTCGATCCAGGAGGCGATGGCCGCGTCCAGCGCGTCGCCCGCGACCCGGGCCGACCGGGAGACGACCATCCCGCCCAGCGAGATGATGGCGATCTCCGTGCTGCCGCCGCCGATGTCCACGACCATCGAGCCGCGCGCCTCGTGCACCGGCAGCCCGGCGCCGATCGCCGCAGCTATGGGTTCCTCGATCAGCCGCACGGACCGGGCGCCCGCGCGGCTGGCGGTCTGCAGCACGGCACGCCGCTCGACTCCGGTGACCCCGCTGGGTACGCACACCACGACCCGGGGCGACCTGCCGCGGCCCCGGCCGTCGCGGGCGGCGCGGATGAAGTACCGCAGCATTCCCTCCGTCGCCTCGAAATCGGTGATCACTCCGCCCTTGAGCGGGCGGGTCGCGGTGATCGTTCCGGGAGTTCGCCCCACGGCCTGGCGCGCCTGGGCGCCGACCGCCAGCACTTTTCCGGTGCGGGTGTCGATGGCGACGACGGAGGGCTCGTCGAGGACCACTCCGCGCCCGCGTTCGTACACCAGCGTGTTGGCCGTTCCGAGGTCTATACCGATGTCGCGGCCACGGAACGAGGAAGAGGCGGAGGAGAGGGCGGAGGAGGTGCGGTTGGCCATGTGTGCTCACCCAAGCTCGGTGCGGTGTTGTACGAGGATGCCACGAGTCGTCTGAATTGTGGTGCTGCCAGCCGCAGCATACCCAACTGTCCTGTTTACTGCGGCAGGTGGGCCCCACCGGCCCGCCGAAAATCTGGAATCGGAAAGATGCTGGTCGGAGCGCGTTTTCCGGACAATCGCACACATGCATCAGCCAGTTGGTGGCATAGATCTCCGGGGGTTGGATAGCTATGCACCGGAGACCACGCGCGGTTCACCGAGCCCGAAGCCTGGTGCGTCCTCGGGGACCGCGCCTTGGGCCACCGTCTCTACCACTGGAGGTTTCGTCATTTCCGCGCGACCGGCTCAGGAATTCGGAGACAACCCCGTCGAGGTCCGGGAAACCGGACACTATACAGAGGAATACGTCCCCAGCTTCGTGGAGAAGTGGGATTCTCTCATAGATTGGGAGAAGCGAGCGGAGAGCGAGGGAAATTTCTTCATCGACCTGCTGCGAAAGCGAGGAGTGCGGAGCGTCCTCGACGTCGCGACAGGGACCGGGTTTCACTCGGTACGGCTGTTGGAGGCCGGATTCGAAACCGTGAGCGCGGACGGAAGTGCCGACATGCTCGCGATGGCGTTCGAAAACGGAATGAAGCACGGCGACCACATCCTACGGGTCGTCCAGGCCGACTGGCGCTGGCTCAACCGGGACGTTCACGGTGAGTACGACGCTATCGTGTGCCTCGGCAACTCCTTCACGCATCTCTTCTCGGAACGCGACCGTCGGAAGGCGCTGGCCGAGTTCTACGCGATGCTGAAGCACGACGGAATCCTCATCCTGGATCAGCGCAACTACGACGCGATTCTGGACCGCGGGTACTCCAGCAAGCACACGTACTACTACTGCGGCGAAGACGTCGCGGTCGAGCCGGAATACATGGACGAGGGGCTGTGCCGCATGCGGTACCGCTTCGCCGGCAGCGCCGACTACCACCTCAACATGTTCCCGCTCCGCAAGGACTACACGCGGCGCCTCATGTCGGAGGTCGGATTCCAGCGCATCGACACGTACGGCGACTTCCAGCACACGTACCGGGACGAGCAGCCCGACTTCTTTGTGCATGTCGCGGAAAAGGAATATCACCCGGAGAATGAAGGAGAAGGCGCTTACGGTGGCGCCGTCGGTACGGCGCGGAGTTATTACAACTCCCCCGACGCCGACACCTTCTATTCGTCCGTGTGGGGTGGCGAGGATATACATGTCGGCATCTACTCCGATGCCGAGCAGCCCATCGCGGAAGCGAGTCGGCACACCGTCGAGCGCATGGCTTCCGGGCTCGGCCTCGACCGCGATTCCCGCGTCCTCGACCTCGGTTCCGGCTTCGGGGGCTCGGCCCGCTACCTCGCCGAGACCTTCGGCTGCACGGTCCAGGCCCTCAACCTCAGCGAGGTGGAGAACCAGCGGCACAAGGAACTGAACGCGGCCCGCGGCCTCACCGACCGGATCGAGGTCGTGGACGGCTCCTTCGAAAGCGTGCCGTTCCCCGACTCCAGCGTGGACGTGGTCTGGTCGCAGGACGCGTTCCTGCACAGCGGGGACAGGCTGCGGGTGCTGGAGGAGATCCGCCGGGTCCTGAAGCCGGGCGGACAGCTGGTCTTCACCGACCCGATGGCCGCCGACGACACCGACTTCAGCGCCATCCAGCCCATCCTGGACCGCATCCACCTCGACGACATGGGCTCCCCCGGCTTCTACAAGCGGGAGCTCACCCGGCTCGGCTTCACCCCGACCGAGCACGAGGACTCGGACGCCGGGTTCGAGGATCTGCGGGAGCAACTCGTGCGGCACTACGGACGGGTGCTGCAGGAGACCGAGCGGCAGGAGGCCGACGGGCTCGCCTCGAAGATCAGCAGCGACTATCTGAGCCAGATGAAGAAGGGGCTCGCGCACTGGGTCGAAGGGGGCGAGAAGCGCCGCCTGACCTGGGGTATCTTCCGCTTCACCCTGACGAAGGGCTGAGCGGGCGCGCCGCCTCGGCGCCGCGGTGACCCGCATCGCACGGCCGCCCGCCCTCCCCGGTCCGCACCGGGGAGGGCGGGCGCGTGCCCGCGGTCAGCGCCCCGTTGCGGGGTCGGGCGCGGGCTGCCGCTCGCGGGGCCGGACGTCCGCATGGTGGCCGTCGCCGGGCACCGGTTCGGGCCGGATCGTCACCGAGTCCCGGAACCCACCTTCCGGGGGGATCAGCCGGATCGACGGCCGGAGTTCGCCGGACCGCTCGCTCTCCTCGGGCTGCGGGGTGACCGGCACGCTGCCGTGCATGGGGTTGCCCGAGACGTCACCGTCCCCGCCGTCGCCGGAGCCCGGACCGTCCTCCGCGTCGTGCCAGCCCGACTCGCCCCCGCCGGAGGCGGACTCCTGCTGCCAGCTCACCGTCAGCAGGCCCCCGGTCGCCACGAGCACCGCCCAGATCCCGGTCAGCCAGGCCCACCGTCGCCGCTGCCGTGCGTCCAACTCCGCTCCCCCGCCCCTGCATCAGCCGTGCATCGGTGTGCCGCCCGCCGAGCGCCGCGTCGCGTGCGCCGGGAGCGTGCCACAGCGTACGCACTCCGCCACCCGGAGCGCAGCTCACCGCCGGCCGACGGTCGCCTCTCTCCCCGGCCCGGGCCGGCCGGCTCTAAGCTGGGGCCATGGCCTCCTCCTCGCTCCCCATGAACATCTGTGTCTTCTGCTCGGCCGCCGAGCTGGACAGCGTCTACACCGAAGCGGCACGCGAGTTCGCCGAACTGCTCGGCAAGCGGGGCCACAGCCTCGTGTGGGGCGGCTCGGACTCGGGGCTGATGAAGGTCGTGGCGGATGGCGTGCAGGGTGCGGGCGGGCGGCTGATCGGCGTCTCGGTGGAGTTCCTGCGCGATGTGGCACGGCCGGACACCGACGAGATGGTCGTGGCCGCCGACCTGGCCGAGCGCAAGGCGCTCCTGCTGGACCGCGCGGACGCCGTGGTGGTGCTGGTGGGCGGCACCGGCACGCTGGACGAGGCGACCGAGATCCTGGAACTGCGCAAGCACGGCATGCACAGCAAGCCGGTCGTGGTGCTCAACACCGCGGGCTTCTACAACGGCCTACAGCAGCAGATGGCGCGGATGGAGGCGGAGGGTTTCCTGCCCGTCCCGCTGGCGGACCTGGTCAGCTTCGCCGACGACGGCCCGCAGGCACTGGAGTTGCTCGGCGCCTGAGGCCGCGGTGGCCGGGCTGGGCGGCCGCGGGTGCCGAGCGGGCGCCGGCCGGCGGCCGGCCGGACACGACGTTGCCCGCCCCGCCCCCGTGTGCTCGCCCGGGGCCGCCCCGGCTCCGGGCAGCCCGGACAGTCCGGGAGCGGGCCCGTCCCGGCGGCTCGGGCCCGGGGGCGGCGCGCTCCGCGGCTCAGGCCGCCGGGACGGCGCGCTCCGTCCGGTCGATCGTCGCCGAGCCGACCACCCGGGTGCCGTCGTAGAGCACGATCGCCTGCCCCGGTGCCACACCGCGCTCCGGAGCGGTGAACCGCACCCGCAGCTCGCCGTCGACCAGCTCCGCCTCCACCGGTGTCTCGGCACCGTGCGCCCGCAGCTGCGCCGTGTACGGGCGGGGGCCCTCCGCCGGGGGCGCACCGCACCAGCGGGGGCGGACCGCGGTGAGGGCGGCGACGTCGAGGGAGGCCGCCGGGCCGACGGTGACCGTGTTGTCGACCGGGGAGATGTCCAGCACGTAGCGCGGCTTGCCGTCCGGGGCCGGGTGCCCCAGCCGCAGGCCCTTGCGCTGGCCGACGGTGAATCCGTAGGCGCCGTCGTGGCTGCCCACTTTAGCGCCGGACTCGTCGACCACGTCGCCCTCGGCCCGGCCGAGCCGGGAGGCGAGGAATCCCTGGGTGTCGCCGTCGGCGATGAAGCAGATGTCGTGGCTGTCGGGCTTCTTCGCCACGGCCAGACCGCGGCGCGCGGCCTCGGCGCGGATCTCCTCCTTGGTGGTGAGGGTGTCGCCCAGCGGGAACAGTGCGTGGCTCAGCTGCCGCTCGTCCAGCACTCCCAGCACATAGCTCTGGTCCTTGGCCTGGTCACTCGCCCGGTGGAGTTCCCGGTGCCCGTCCTCACGCGTCACCACAGTGGCGTAGTGGCCGGTGCAGACGGCGTCGAATCCCAGCGCCAGCGCCTTGTCCAGCAGCGCGGCGAACTTGATCTTCTCGTTGCAGCGCAGGCAGGGGTTGGGCGTGCGGCCCGCCTCGTACTCGGCGACGAAGTCCTCCACCACGTCCTCGCGGAAGCGCTCGGCCAGGTCCCACACGTAGAAGGGGATGCCGATGACGTCGGCGGCGCGGCGTGCGTCGTTCGAGTCCTCGATGGTGCAGCAGCCGCGCGCACCCGTGCGGAACGACTTAGGGTTGGCGGACAGAGCCAGATGCACGCCCGTGACGTCGTGTCCGGCCTCGACGGCACGGGCCGCAGCGACGGCGGAGTCGACCCCGCCGGACATGGCGGCCAGCACACGGACCGGGCGCGCGGAGGCTGTGCCCCGCGAGGATGCAGTAGTCATAGCGCCCTCCAGGGTAGACGGAACCTCCCGGCCACCCGAACGCGTTAGGGAGCGCATGGGACCAGCGGCGGATGACGGACACGAGGACGGCCCGGCCAACGGCGCCGGGTCCGGGCCCGGCGAGGGCAGGGACGTCGGGCCCGGCGGCCCGGACGAGGCGGGCGGCACCCCCGGCGGAAGCCGCCGGGAGGGCGCGCGCGGGCGCGGGGTCGCCCGGCGGCGGCTGCTGATCGGCGGCAGCACCGTCGTGGGCCTCGGCGTGCTCGGAGTGGCCACCCAGCAGGAGCTCAAGCGCTGGTGGTGGCGGATGCCGGGGAACGACAAGCCGCGGCTGGAGGGCGCGGTGGACGACACCCGAGCCCGGTGGGTCGCCGCCGCCGACGCGAACATGCGCCGCAGCGACCGGCCCGCCGACTACGGCATCGACCGGGTGATCGTGCATGTCACGCAGGGCAGCGCGGCAGCGGCCGTGAAGGTCTTCCGGGACCCCGAGCACCAGGCGGCGGCACACTACATCGTCTGCCAGGACGGGCAGATCATCCAGATGATCCGCGAGCTGGACGTCGCCTTCCACGCGGCGAACAAGGAGTACAACGAGCGCAGCATCGGCGTGGAGCACGAGGGCTGGATAGACCGCCCGCAGGACTTCACGGACGCCATGTACCGCTCCTCGGCCAGGCTGACGGCGGGGATCTGCTCCCGGTACGGCTTCCCCGCCGA
This sequence comes from Streptomyces sp. WMMB303, assembly GCF_029351045.1. Lineage (NCBI taxonomy): Bacteria > Bacillati > Actinomycetota > Actinomycetes > Kitasatosporales > Streptomycetaceae > Streptomyces > Streptomyces sp. WMMB303. The sequence goes on from NZ_JARKIN010000001.1 coordinate 5,346,044, forward strand.
CCGGCGGCACATCATCGGCCACAACGAGGTCCCGGGGGCCGACCACACCGATCCGGGGCGGCACTGGGACTGGGACAAGTACCTGCGGATGGTCCGCACCGAGATGCGGGTGGAGAGCACGCTCCGGGACAAGTGACCGCCGGGGTGAGTGGCCCGGCGTGCGGCGTCGTCCGGTGCGCTCAGCTCAGCCCCGCCGTGCGGGCCCGTTCGACGACCGGGCCGATCGCCTGCGCCAGCGCGTCCACGTCCGCCTTGGTGGTGGTGTGGCCCAGCGAGAAGCGGAGGGTGCCCCGGGCGAGGTCGGGATCGGTGCCGGTGGCCAGCAGCACATGGCTGGGCTGGGCGACGCCCGCCGTGCAGGCCGAACCGGTCGAACAGGCGATCCCCTGCGCGTCCAGGAGCAGCAGCAGCGAGTCCCCCTCGCAGCCCGGGAAGGAGAAGTGCGCGTTGGCCGCGAGCCGCCCGGCCGGGTCCGGGTCGCCGTTGAGCACCGCGTCCGGTACGGCGTGGCGGACCGCCGCCACCAGCGCGTCCCGCAGCCCGCCCACCTCGCGGACGAAGTCGGCCCGCCGCTCGACGGCGACCTCGCCGGCCGTGGCGAACGCGGCGATGGCGGGGGTGTCCAGCGTGCCGGAGCGCACGTGCCGCTCCTGGCCCCCGCCGTGCAGCAGCGGCACCGGCGCGTACTCCCGGCCCAGCAGCAGCGCGCCGACTCCGTAGGGGCCGCCGGTCTTGTGGCCGGTGACGGCCGTCGAGGCGAGCCCGGACCCGCTGAAGGAGAGCTCGAGCTGGCCGAACGCCTGCACCGCGTCCGAGTGCAGCGGCACGTCGAACTCGGCGGCGACCTCGGCGAGTTCCGGTATCCGGGTGACCGTGCCGATCTCGTTGTTCGCCCACATGACGGTGGCCAGCGCGACGTCGGAGGGGTCGCGTGCGATGGCCTCGCGCAGCGCCTCGGGGTGCACCCGGCCGTACGCGTCCACCGGCAGCCATTCCAGGCGGGCGCCCTCGTGCTCGGCCAGCCACTCGACGGCGTCCAGCACGGCGTGGTGCTCCACCGGCCCGGCCAACACCCGGGTGCGCCGGGCGTCCTGGTCCCGGCGGGCCCAGTAGAGCCCCTTGACGGCGAGGTTGTCCGCCTCGGTCCCGCCCGCGGTGAAGACCACCTCGCTGGGGCGCGCTCCGAGCGAGGCCGCGAGCGACTCGCGGGCCTCCTCCACCGTGCGCCGGGCCCGCCGTCCCGCGCCGTGCAGCGAGGAGGCGTTGCCGACGACCGCGAGCTGTTCGGTCATCGTCCGCACCGCTTCGGGCCACATGGGCGTGGTGGCGGCGTGGTCGAGATAGACGGGGTGGGCGGAGTCAGCCATGGTTCCCCAATCCTACGGTTCCCCACGGGGCGCACGACCGGCGCGTGGCAGCGCACCCAGCGGCCGGGCGTCCGCGGGCGCGGGAGGGGTGCGGCGCGTGCCGTTCTGCTGATGGGATCGGCACATGGACGAGACGACACCGCCATGGGACCAGTGCGGAACGGGCGCGGATCAGCAGGATCCGGTCGGCTGCCGGGGCATCCGCGTCGGCACGTACAGCGCGTGCCTGACACATCTGGAGGCGGAGGAGAGGGACGCCGCGCTGGCGGACCTGCGCCCGGGCGCCGACCTGGACCTGCGCGGCACGGACCTCGGCGCGCCGTTGCTGAACCGGATATCCGCAGCCCTGCGGCCGGACGCCGGCGCGGGCCCCCGGTTCGGCGCGGTCTCCTTCGCGGGGGCGCGGTTGGCCCCCGGCGCCGGCTTCCGCTCCGCCGTCTTCGAGGGCGACGCCGATTTCATTCGGCCACCTTCACCGGCTACGGCGACTTCAGCTCGAGCACCTTCACCGGCGGCGCGGACTTCAGCTCGGCCGCCTTCACCGCGGGCGCCGTCTTCGGTTCGGCGGCGTTCCACGGCAGAGTCCATCTCATCGACGCGCACTTCGCCGGCAGTGTGTCCTTCCGCAGGGTGTCGTTCCACTCGCCGGTGCAGCTCGGCCCCCTGGTCTGCGCCGAGGCGGTCTTCCTGGACGACGCGGTGTTCCGGGGCAGGGCCGACCTGTGGTTCTCCGCCGCCCGGGTGTCCTGCCGGGTCGTGCGCTTCGAGGGACCCGCGGAGCTGCAGTTGCGCTATGCCTCCCTGGACCTGACCGGAGCGGCCTTCCAGCACCCGTGCACCGTGACCGGTGACCTGAACCGGAGCCACGCGCTGCGCGGCGAGGACGAGCTGGCCTCGCGTACGGACCCCGGCGCCTCCGTCGGCTCGCTGCGCGGGGTGGACGCCTCGATGCTGCTGCTGTCGGACATGGATCTGAGCGAGTGCGCCTTCGTGGGCACCCACCATCTGGACCAGCTCCGGCTGGAGGGGCGCTGGGACCTGGGCACGACTCCGCGGGGTGTGCGGTGGCAGCGCGGCGTACCCCGCTGGTGCACCAGGCGGCAGGTGCTCCAGGAGAAGCGACGCTGGCGCACCCTGCCGGGCCGCCGGCCCGCGCGGCACGACTGGGCCCGCCACCGGCCTTTCCCGACGCGGTACCGGGTCTCGCCGCGCTCACGACCACCTACCGGCAGCTGCGCAAGTCCCGGGAGGACGCGAAGGACGAACAGGGAGCCGCGGACTTCTACTACGGCGAGATGGAGATGCGCCGCTACAGCCGCAGCCGACGGCATGCCGAGCGCTGGCTGCTCACGCTCTACTGGGCCGTTTCCGGCTACGGGCTGCGGGCGTCCCGCGCGGTGGCCTGGCTCGGCGCGACGATGCTGGCGACCGTACTGCTGACGATGGCCTTCGGTCTGCCCGACACCCCCGCCCACGCCTATCGTGCCGCGTCCGGCCTGACCGGGACGCGTGCGCCGGAACTCCGCCGCCCGCTGCCGGACCGGTTCACCGCGGAACGCGCGGAGCGGGCGGTGGACGTGGTGCTCAGCTCGGTCGTCCTGCGTTCCGGCGAACCCGAGCTGACCCGCGCGGGCAGCTACCTCAACATGACCGCCCGCCTCACGGAGCCCGCGCTGCTGGGTCTGGCCGTGCTCGCGGTGCGCGGCCGGATCAAACGCGGCTGACACCCGGCGGACCCCGCCCCCGGAGGGCGGCCCCGGGGGCGGCCCGCTCTCAGCCCCGGTTCTCCGCCTGGAACATCCAGTGCTCCTTCTCCAGGACGGCGGTGAGCTGGATGAAGACGTCCTCGGTGACCGGGTCGACCGGGCCGACGGCCTTCATCCGCTCCCGGGCCTTGGTGATGACGGCGCCGAGGGCTTCGACCATCAGGCGGACCGCGTCGTTGTCGGGGAGCCAGCCCTCCTTGACGGTGTTGACGGCGCTGCCGGCGGCGACGGTGGTGGAGCGGCCGTCGGGGCTGATGCCGAGCGCGGAGGCCCGCTCGGCGACGGTGTCGGAGTACTGGCGGGCCGTGTCGACGACCTCGTCGAGCTGGAGGTGGATGGAGCGGAAGCGCGGCCCCACCACGTTCCAGTGGATCTGCTTGGCGGCGAGGGAGAGGTCGATGAGGTCCAACAGCGTGCCCTGCAGCGCCTCTGCGACGGTCTTGAGGTCCGACTCCGGAAGCGTGCTCTTCACTGTGTAGGTCACGTGCGTCGCTTTCTCTCGGGCAGGCAAACGTTCCCGACCTACGTAAGCACATCACACCAAAAGGGGCATCGAGGCGCCCGTGCCGGTCACCCGGGCCGCCTCCGTCGCCCGCCCCGCCGGCGCTATGCGCGCGCCAGTTGCCGGGACTGGGCGACCAGGCGGTCGGCGGAGTCCCACACCTCGGCGTCCTCCTCCAGGAATCCGCCCGCCAGGTTGCGGGTGGTGATGGCGATGCGGAGCGGACCGGGCGCCGGGCGGGCGCGCACGTGGACGGTGAGCTCGACGGTGGGCACCCAGCCGGTGAGCCCCAGGTCGAAGCCGGTGGGCGGCAGCGCGTCGACCGCCATCAGCAGCGAGAGCGGGTCCGGGTCACGCCCGTCGGCGAGGCCGAGCCAACCGCGGATCTCACCGCGCATACTGGGCGCGCCCAGCGCCCAGCCGCAGGTCTCCGGGTCGAGGCGCAGGTCGAGCCGGCGCCCCATCTCGGGCACGGCGGCGTCGCCGCCGGGATGGTCGGTGGCCCGGAAGCACTGCTCCTGCGGTGGGACGGCGGGCGGCTTGGCGCTGGTGCGCACCTCGCCGCGGAGCGCGTCCAGTTCGCCGTAGGTGGCCAGGACCCGGATGCGCTCGACCTCGGTACCGCTCTCGTCCAGCTGGAAGAGCCCGGCCGAGGCGGTGGAGACGGTGCGCCCGCCGCGGGCCACCGAGGTGCGGACGGTGGCGGGGCCCGCGGTGGTGGCGGTGAGGTAGTGGGCCGTGACCGTGAACGGGTCCGGGTGCGGCAGGGCCTGGCGCAGGGCGCGGCCCACCACGGCCAGCAGGTAGCCGCCGTTCAGGGCGGTGCCGATGGCCCAGCCCGGGGAGAGCTGCGCCTCGTGGACGCCGGGCCGCAGGGTGCGGACCGCGGTGTCGCGGTCGAACTCGCTGCTGTCGGCAGGGGCGGCGGATACGGCGGTGCAGGACGGTGCGTCGGACATGGGGCGACGGTACACCGAATTTGTTACTGCTCGGTAGGGGGTTCGGTGGGGGGCGGTTCCGAGGTGCCCCCCGCCGCCTCCGCGTCCACCGTCGCACTGCTGCGCTTCCATGCCCGCGGCGCCCGCCAGTTGTAGTGCAGGGCCAGCAGCCGCAGCACGAAGGCCAGCAGCGCCGCGCCCAGCGCCGTACTGGGGCGTACCGCGTCCAGGTGGATCAGCAGCGCCACGGCGCTGGAACCGATGACCGCGGGGACCGCGTAGACCTCCCGGTCCCAGCGCAGCAGCGAGGGCACCTCGTTCGCCAGCACGTCGCGCAGCACGCCGCCACCCGCCGCGGTGGCCAGCCCCATCACGACCGAGGAGGTCAGACTGAGCCCGTACTCGTCGGCCTTGAGCGTGCCCGTCACGCAGAAGAGTCCCAGCCCCGCCGCGTCGAAGACGTTGACCGCCTTGTTGATCCGCTCCACTTCCGGATGGAGGAAGAAGACCAGCACCGCCGAGACGAGCGGGGTGAGGAAGTAGCCGAGATCGGTGAAGGCCGCCGGGGGTACGGCACCGATGACCACGTCCCGGAAGAGGCCGCCGCCCAGGCCCGTGACCTCGGCGAGGACGGCGATACCGAAGACGTCGAAGTTGCGGCGGACGGCCAGCAGCGCCCCGGAGACGGCGAAGACGAAGATGCCGGCGATGTCCAGCCAGTGTTGGAGCGGAGGACTGAAGAGGGATTCCACCGCTCCTTTGTATCCGGACCGTCCACGGCACCGCGCCCCGGCTCCCGCCGGGCGCCGCCCCGAAGGCCGCGGAGGCCGGCGCCGGAGGGGCTGTGGAACCAGCCCCTCCGGTGGGCTCAGCGCTTGGCGGTGGTCGCCCCGCTCAGCAGCGCGGTGTCTCCCGGCTCCTGGTCCGGCGCGTTCTCCGGGTGGTGGCAGGCCACATTGTGGCCCGTCGCCAGCGGGATCAGCGGCGGCTCCTTGGTCTTGCAGACCTCCGTGGCCTTCCAGCAGCGGGTGTGGAAGCGGCAGCCGGACGGCGGGTTCATCGGCGAGGGCACATCGCCCTGCAGCAGGATCCGCTCCCGGCTGTCCGCCGCCTTGCGCCGCGGGTCGGGCACCGGGACCGCCGACATCAGCGCCTTGGTGTAGGGGTGCATCGGCGTGTTGTAGAGCGACTGCCGGTCGGTCAGCTCCACGATCTTGCCGAGGTACATCACCGCGATCCGGTCCGAGACGTGCCGGATGACGGACAGGTCGTGCGCGATGATCACGTAGGTGAGGCCGAGCTCCTCCTGCAGATCGTCCAGGAGATTGACGACCTGCGCCTGGATGGAGACGTCCAGCGCCGAGACCGGCTCGTCGGCCACCACCAGCTTCGGGCTGAGTGCCAGGGCCCGGGCGATGCCGATGCGCTGCCGCTGCCCGCCGGAGAATTCGTGCGGGTAGCGGTTGTAGTGCTCGGGGCTGAGCCCCACCACTCCCAGCAGCCGCTGGACCTCCTTCTTGACACCGCCCTCCGGCTGCACCCCCTGGAGCTTGAACGGCGCGCTGACGATGGCGCCGACCGTGTGCCGGGGGTTCAGCGAGGAGTACGGGTCCTGGAAGATCATCTGCACGTCGCGCCGCAGCGGACGCATTCCGCTGACGCCCAGATGGGTGATGTCGCGGCCCTCGAACTCGATGGAGCCGGCGGTGGGCTCCAGCAGCCGGGTGATGAGCCGGCCCATGGTCGACTTGCCGCAGCCCGACTCGCCCACGACGCCGAGGGTTTCCCCGGCGCGGACCTCGAAGTCGATGCCGTCGACCGCCTGCACCGCACCCACCTGCCGCTTGAAGAGGCCCTTGTGGATGGGGAAGTGCTTCTTGAGGCCGCTGACCTTCAGCAGCGTCTCGCCCTGGCCCGGCGCCGCCGCGGAGTCGGCCGTCGGCTCGGAGCCCGGGGACTTCACGGGTTTCGTCATCGGCTCGTCGTCCTCACTCACGCCGCTCACAGCTTCGGGGCAATCTCTTCGTTCCAGATCCGCTCCCGGTCCTCCTGCGCCATGTGGCAGGCGGCCAGGTGCCCGTCCTTGACCTCGCGCAGCTCCGGCCGGACGGTGCGGGTGATGTCGTCCCCGGGGACGTCCGCGTACGGGCAGCGCGGGTTGAAGGCGCAGCCGGACGGGACGTTGATGAGGCTGGGCGGCGAGCCCTTGACGGGGATGAGCCGGTCGGCCCGGTCCCGGTCGATGCGCGGCATGGAGCCCAGCAGGCCCCACGTGTAGGGGTGCTGCGGCTCGTAGAAGACCTGCTCGGCGGTGCCGTACTCGACACAGCGCCCGCCGTACATCACCAGGATGTCGTCCGAGAGCTCGGCGACGACGCCCAGGTCGTGGGTGATGATGATGACGGCCGAGCCGAACTCCTGCTGCAGATCCCGGATCAGGTCCAGGATCTGCGCCTGGACCGTCACGTCCAGCGCCGTGGTGGGCTCGTCGGCGATCAGCAGTTCGGGGTTGTTGACCAGCGACATCGCGATCATCGCCCGCTGCCGCATCCCGCCGGAGAACTCGTGCGGGAAGCTGTCGACCCGCTTGCCGGGCTCGGGGATGCCCACCCGGTCCAGCAGCTCGATCGCGCGCCTGCGCGCCGTCTTCTTGTCGACGTCGTGGTGGACGCGGTACGCCTCCACGATCTGGTGGCCGACCGTGAAGAAGGGGTGCAGCGCGGAGAGCGGGTCCTGGAAGATCATGGAGATCTCGCGGCCGCGCAGCTTGCGCACCGTCTCCGCGTCGGCGGTGAGCAGTTCCTGGCCGTCCAGCCAGATCTCGCCCGAGAGCCGTGGGCGCTGCCTGCCGTACTGGCCGACCGTGTGCAGGCCCATGATGCCGAGCGAGGTGACGGACTTCCCGGAGCCCGACTCGCCGACGATGCCGAGGGTCTTGCCCTTCTCCAGCGAGAAGGTGAGCCCGTCGACGGACTTGACCAGGCCGTCCTGGGTGGGGAAGTGCACCCGCAGGTCCCGCACCTCCAGGAAGGAGGACGGGGGCCGCTGGTCCAGCTCGGGCTCGCCGGGCGCGGTGCCGGAACCGGTCAGGTCCGCTGCCGTGCCCTGCTCGGGGATCGCGGCCCCGGCGGCGCCGGAGACGGCGGCCGCCTGCGGCGCGTCGGCGCGGGTGGCGTCCGTGCCGGACTCGGTTTCCTTGTGGGACGTGTGCTCGTGGTCGGTCATCCCAGCCTCACTCGTGGGTCGATCACGCCGTACAGCAGGTCCACGATGAGATTCGCGATGACGACGGCGGTTGCGGTGATGAGGGTGACGCCCAGGATCAGCGGGAGGTCGCGATCGGTGATCGCCTTGAGCACGGCCTGCCCGAGTCCGGGGATGCTGAAGGTGGTCTCGGTGAGGATCGCGCCGCCCATCAGGGCGCCGATGTCGATGCCGAGGAGCGTGAGAACGGGCGTCATGGTGGAGCGCATGGCGTGCTTGCCGATGACGACCGGTTCCTTGAGCCCCTTGGCGCGGGCGGTACGGATGTAGTCCTCGCCCATCACCTCCAGCATGGTCGCCCGGGTCAGCCGGGCGTACATGGCGCCGAAGAGGAAGGCGAGGGTGACCCAGGGCAGGATCATGCCGCTGAACCACTTGACGGGATCGTCCCCGAACGCGGTGAAGGTGTTGCTCACCAGGTCGAGCTGGTAGGCGAACACGGCCAGCGAGATCAGACCGGTGAAGTAGACGGGCAGCGAGACGCCGGCCAGCGCGCCGGTCATGGCGAGCCGGTCCCAGAGGCTGCCCCGCTTGAGTGCGGAGAGCACGCCGACGGCCAGGCCGATGATCAGCCAGATGACGGCAGCGCCCAGCGCCAGGGAGAGGGTGACCGGAAGCCGGTCGGTCAGCACCGGCCAGATCTCCTGCTCGGTACGGAAGGAGTATCCGAAGCAGGGGGCGGAGCAGTGCGTCGTGTCGCCACCGGAGGTGTAGTCCCGGCCGACGAGAATGCCCTTGAAGAACTCGAAGAGCTGGACCAGGACCGGATCGTCCAGCTGGAGCTTCTCGCGAACGGCTTCGACGCTCTCCTTGTCGGCCTGCTTACCGACGAACATGGTGGCCGGGTCGATCCCCGACCACTTGGGGATCAGAAAGAAGATGCAGAAGACCGCCAGGATGATGACGACCAGCATCACTGTGACGGCGAACAGCCGCCTGATGAGGTATGTGAGCACTGCTCTCCGGCCGCCCGGCGGCGGCCCGGCCGCTCCCCGGTCGGGAGTCGGCGGCCGGGCCGCCCGTAGCGGCCTTCACCTGCCCTTCGTGCCAGCGGCGGGTGGCGCCGTCAGATGGTGATGTCGGTGGCGAACTCCGGGGGTCCTAGGACCCCCGGGGTCACTTGACGCCGAGGGACGCGAAGTCGTACCAGCCGCTGAAGGAGTCGGCCGCGTAGACGTTCGTGAGCCGGTCCGAGCGCCACTGGACGACCTTCAGGTAGGTGAGCGGCAGGTAGTAGCCACCCTCCATCACCCGGTGGTTGACCTCGGCGTACTTCTCGGCTGCCTTCGCCGGGTCGAGCTCGGCGATGGCGTCCTCGAGACCCTTGTCGATCTTCGGGTCGTCGATCAGCGCGTAGTTGTTGTTGCCGTTGTCACGGATCTTGGAGCTGTGCCACAGCTCGATGCCGTAGCCCTGGCCGCTGGGGAAGTCGGGGCCCCAGCCGTAGAGGATCATGCCGTAGCCCTTGCGCTTGACCGTGGCCTGGTTGCCGACGATCGAAGAGCCCTGCGAGCCGTCGAACTCGTCCAGCTCGACCTTGATGCCGACCTTCTTCAGCGAAGCCTGGATGGCCTCGGCGGACTTCACATCGGCCTTGTCGGTGTTGCGCACGGCCAGGGTGGTCTTGAAGCCGTTCGGCTTACCGCACTTCTTGAGCTCTTCCTTGGCCTTCGCGACGTCGGCGGCTCCGCCGTTCTTGCGGATGCCGTACTGGTCGTCGTTCTGGTCGGCGCCCGGAACGGTGGGCGGCAGCATGTTGACGGCCAGCTCGCCACCGGCGGTCGGACCACCGCGGGCGGTCTGCACCGACTTGTGGTTGGTGCCGTAGATGGCGGCCTTGCGGCAGTGGATGTTGTCGAAGGGCTTCACGCTCTGCGGGAAGGCCACGTACGAGATGAACCCGGTCTGCGGGTTGTCCACGTTGCCCTTGTGCTGCTTGAGGGCGGTCTGCCGGCCCTGGACCTCCATACCGCGCTGGTTGAGGTCGAGGTCCGCGTCACCGTTGATCAGGCGCTTGTCGCGCTCGTCCGGGTTGGTGAGCAGCGTGACCTTGACCTTGTCCGGAAGCGCCTTGCGCAGCGTGTCGCTGTTGCGGTCCCAGTGCTTGTTGCGGACGAGGAGCAGCGACTTGTTCGGGGTGTACGACTTGAACTTGTACGGACCCGAGGAGAAGGGGCGCAGCGTGTACTTGGACTTGGTGTCCTTGTCCTCGCGCACCGGCGAGTTGGTCGGCATCGCCAGCATCTGCTCGAAGTCGCCGTTGGCCTTCGGCAGGTGGAACTCGATGGTCTTGTCGTCGGGCGTCTTGATGGCGTCGAAGCCGCCCTTGTCCTCGTAGGGACCCTTCCACTTGCCGTCCGGGTCGAGGACGTCCTTGATGTAGGTCGGGCCGCCGGAGAGGGTCTTCTGGGCCCACTGGCGCTCGATGCCGTACTTGACGTCCTGGGAGGTGATCGGCTTGCCGTCCTCCCACTTCAGGCCGTTCTTCAGGGTGTACTTGTAGACCTTGCCGTCCTCGGATATCTGCGCGTTGTCCGTGGCCAGGTCGGGCTTGAGGTCCAGGCTCTTCTTGCCCGGCTTGGGGGTGTAGCTCACGAGCTGGCGGCTGTAGAACCGCGAGAAGTCGAAGACGAAGCCGTAGTACATGCGGGTGGTGTCCCAGGAGTCGGCGTCCTGGACACCCACGAACTTCAGGGTCCCGCCCTTTTTGCTGGAGGCGTTGGCGACCTTGTTGACGCCCGCGTTGTACTCGCCGCCGCCCTCCTTGTCGCTGTCGCCCCCGCCGCAGGCCGAGGTGGCCAGCAGCGTGGCGGCGGCAACAGCCGAGAGCGCGGCCAACCGGCGCCTCGATGTGCGTAGGGGTTTCACGTCTCGCAACCTCCGTGATAGGTCACGGCCCGCACGGGCTGGGCGGGGCCGGGGTCTGGGATGGGGGATCAACGGGTGCCCTTCGGGTCCAGTGCGTCGCGTACGCCGTCACCGAAGAGGTTGAAGGCGAGCACCGTGATGAAGATGGCGACGCCGGGAATGATCATGTACATCGGGTCGGACTCGTAGTACGTCACCGCGTCCGAGAGCATCGAGCCCCACGAGGCGGTCGGCGGCTTGACGCCCACACCCAGGAAGCTGAGCGCCGCCTCGGTGAGGATGTTGGTCGGGATCATCAGCGTCATGTAGACGGTGATCGGCGCGACCAGGTTGGGCAGCAGTTCCTTGCCGATGATGTAGCCGCGGCCGGCGCCCAGGCTGCGGGCGGCCTCGATGTACTCCCGCTCGCGCAGCGAGAGCACCTGGCCGCGCACGATCCGGCCGATGTAGGGCCAGCCGAAGAATCCGATCACCAGGATCATCACCAGCAGCCGTACGCCCGTGCCGGTCAGACCGAGCAGGTCGTTGGGCATGACGGAGATCAGGGAGATGATGAACAGCAGCTGCGGGAAGGCCAGCAGCATGTCCATCACCCGGCTGATCAGCGCGTCCAGCCAGCCGCCGAAGTAGCCGGCGAGGGTGCCCAGGATGGTGCCGAAGATGACGGCGACGAAGGCCGAGAGGAAGCCGACCAGGATCGAGACGCGCGCTCCGTAGACGATCCGGGTGAGGATGTCGCGACCGCTGACCGGCTCCACACCGAGCAGATGATCGGCGGACATCCCGCCCAGCGCGCCGTTGGGGGTGCTGAAGAGCGGATCGATCAGGTCTTCGTGGCGCTCGTTCGGCGACTGTCCGGTCAGCGCGGCGAGCACCGGGGCGAAGATCGCGAGCAGCACCAGCAGCAGCACGATCGTGCCGCCGAGCAGCGCCACCTTGTCCCGCTTGAGCCGCTCCCAGGCGATCCGGCCGAGGGAGCGACCCTCGATCGCCTTCTCGGCCTCGCCGGGTGCCGGCTCCACGGCCGCGGTTTCCGCGATCGTTTCCTCGTGCAGTGGTGCCGTCATCGTGTTGGGGACCCCTTCTCGACCGGCAGTTGACCAGTCCACGCACACCGCTGTAGCGGTCAGAGTTCAGAAGACTTTCGAAAGCCGTTGTGGTCGGGAGGCCGGCTGTGGCCTTCCGGTGGCTTATGGCTCGGGAGTCTTCATCGCGCTCAGGATCAGTCGCCAGACCTGCCGGGGAATGGATGCGCAACTGTGATGTGACGCGTCATGTTCCGTTATGCGGACGGATATTGACGTTGAGCGGTGTGGGGGCCGGAATTTTGTCCTGATCTGGACCATCTGCGGATCCGGAAATACGTCCGGATTCCGCCCCCGCTCAGAAGGCGCGGGGGTAGCCGTAGCCGGCACCGGGAGCCGGTGACCCGGAGGCGTCGTATCCGGCCGGAGCGTGTGCGTCCCGGTCGAAGAACGGCCGGGACTGGCTGCGCATCCACATCGCCACGGGGTCGTAGTCGTCCGCCATCGCGACGCTGGAGACGGGGAGCCCGTCGGGTGCCGCGAGCACCGACTGGGCCATCATCCGGCGGGCCGCCTCGATCGAGGCGGGGGCGCTGTCGTACAGGTCGAGGCCGATGGCCAGGTACGGGACGCCCAGCGCGGGCCGCACCCAGGCGCGGCGCAGCGAGCGGACGACGGGTGTCCGGTGGGCGTTCTGCGTCAGCAGCGCATAGAGCTGCGGGATCTCCAGGGTCGGCTCGCTGATCCGCAGCGGCCCGGCGGGAAGCTGGTCGAGGCCGACGGCGATCCGCCGCAGATCCAGCCAGGGGATGCCGACGCCGCCGCCGGGAGCGTGCGGATTCAGCCAGATCCCCCAGCGATCGGCGAAGAGGGCCGCGGCGATCTCCCGTCCGGCGACGACCTCGTGTGCGCGGTTCCAGCCGGAGGCCGCCAACTCCTGGGCCGAGGTGACACAGGGCGCGTAGCCGTACCCGGCGACGTCCATGTTGCCGTACTGCGCGTCGGGGGATCCGGCCTGCCCGTTCCACAGCAGCATCCACACCTGGCTGCCGGCGAGCGCCTGGAGCAAGGACTCGTAGTCTTCGTAGGTCTGGTAGGTGCCGTGCCCGCCGGGCGCCACCCGCCGCAGCAGCGTCTCGACGCTCTCACCCGCGCTCACCTGGGCCGCCTTTCCACCTCTGCCGCCGTTCCTGGCTCGTCGCCCCGCACCGCCATCCAACCAGCTTACGAGCGGACCGGGACATCGGTACTCGTACTCAGCTCGGGCCCGGCAACCGGTGCGCGCCGCTCCGCGTCCGGGCCGCGGGGCGGCACCTCACCGGCAGCGCGCCCCACCACCGCCCCCTGCCGCGCTCAGCGGTGGGTCTCCCGGTCGTAGAACGGGCGTACGCACTGCCGCAGCCAGTCCACGACCGGGTCGTCGGCCGCGTCGAGCAGCACCATCTGGACCGGCCAGCGCACCGGCGCCACGTGCAGCGCTCTGCCGAGCGCGTCGTGGGCCGCCTGCCGGGCCTCCGGATCGAGGAGGTCGAGTTCCATCCCCACGAACAGACCGGGCGGATCGCCCTCGGTGCTGGCGAGGCCCCGGCGCGCGGTGCGTACGGACGGGAGCGCGGCGAACTCCGCCGAGACCGCGGCGAGGAAGGCGAGCGGATCGTCCTGCCAGTCCGGCTCGAACAGCCGTACCCGGGCGCCCCGCACCGCTCCGGTGGCGGCCTGCTCGGCGGGGGTGTTCGCGCACAGTTCCGCGACGGCCTCGGCGTTCAGCGGAACCCCCACCGTCCCCTCCGGGTTCACGGCGATGCCCACCCCCGCGGGGAGGCCGCGCGCGAACTCCCTGACCGGTGCGACGGTGAAGGACACATGGGCGCCGACGACGCTCAGGAACTGCTGTTCGGAGCTGAAGACCGGCACATGAACCGCGCCGTCCAGCTCGATGGTCGGCAGATCCAGTTCCCGGCTCTCCCGGCCGCCGCCTTCCGGAAGCGGGATCCAGACGCTGCTGCGGCCCAGCACCTCCAGCAGCCGGGCGCCCGCGTGCGGCACCTGGAGTGAGGCGGCCAGGGCTTCCTCCAGCTCGTTGCCGGGCCAGCCGCCCCCGTGCCCGGGCCCGAAGTGCTGCGGCTGCGAGGGCTGCGAGGGAACTGTCATAGGGCAAGCCTATCCATGATCCCCGCCCGCCCGGAGGGGCCCCGGAGTACCGGTCGGACCCCCTGGACGAACCGGGACGAACACGAACAGCGACCCTCCGGTTGCGTTCCGCATCTGATGCTCGAAAGGTGGTTTGCGTCCCATACGTGCCAACCGGCACGCCCATCGGAGGAGTACACATGCGTGTGAACAGGATCGCCGTCACCGCCACCCTGGCCGGCTCGCTCGCCCTCGGCGCGGCGGGCGCGGCCGCAGCCGCGCCGGTGGCGGGCCACGCCCCGGGGCAGCGGCCCGGCATCCAGCAGCCCGCCGGACCGGAATCCGGGACGGAGCAAGCCAAGCCGAAGCCGTCGGACGACCAGGGGATGGGGCAGTCGGCACCGCAGCAGAAGCCCGCAGCTCCCCAGCAGGACCCGATGGCGCAGCACAAGCTCCCGAAGCCGCCCGCGCCCGGCGAGAAGCCGTCCGGCCAGCAGAAGCCGACCGAACAGCAGAAGCCCGCGAAGCCTGCCAAGCCGTCGAAGCCGTCGGAGTCTTCGGGGTCGGCCGAGGACCAGCAGCAGTCCGCGAAGCCCGCCGAGCCCGGGAAGCCCGCCGAACCGACGAAGCCCGCCGCTCAGCAGCCGCCGCGGCCGCAGGCGCCCGGCAAGCCCGCTCTGGGCCAGGGAGGGCAGCAGTCCCCCGCGCAGCAGCTCGTCAAGCCGGTCACCCCGGCAGCGGGCCGCTGACTCCGGTCACCCCCTGAACCCGGTCACCGGTGTCCCCGTCCGCGGCCCCGGCGCCCCTCGCGGGTGCCGGGGCCGCGGGCGTCCGCTCGGCTCCCGGTGCCGGCACGGAGGGCGGCGCGGTCGGCCTCGGACCCGACCCCGGCCACGGGGAGAGCGCCATCGGTACCGCCGTCGGCAGCGGCTCGAAGAGCACGGACCGCACGCCCCGGGCCGCCTCCCGGTCCAGCAGCACCGAGGAGACGCAGCCGCGCGGCAGCCGTCCGGCCTCGGCGGCGGCCCGCAGCGCTCCGACGGCACGCAGATGCCGCCGGAAGGCGTACCCGGTCACCCGTCTGCCCCGCACGGTCTGCCCGGCCAGCGCGTCCCCGGCGGGGACGTCGAGCAGCAGCAGATGGAGCGAGCGCCCGCGCCGTACCGCGTCCCGTGCCAGCCAGCGGCGGACCCAGCTCTGCGTGCCGCAGTCGTGCACCACGACGGCCGCACCCGAGCCCAGCGCCGAGCGCAGCGCCGCGTAGTGCGCGATCCGCACCAGGGGCCGGTAGGCGCCGTACGGCAGCCAGTGCGGCATCCGCGCCTCCCAGCGCTCGCGGGCGTCCTGCGAGTCGATGCGCACCACGTCGGGCCGGGCCGGGACCGCGCGCCGCATCAGGGTGGACTTGCCGCCGCCCGGCAGCCCGGAGACCACCACCACGTCCCCCGCCGGATAGCGCAGCGTCCACGGCCCGGCGCTGCGGCGCAGATCGTGGCGGACCTGGGCACGGGCTGCGGGGCCCGCTCGCGCGCCCCTCGGTACGGCTCCTGCACGGCACGGGCTGCCCACTGGATCTCCCTCCCCTGGCGGCTGTTCGGCCGCCGCCCCAAGTATGTAAAGAAGGAGTAATGCGGTTCAAGGCGAACAGCTGCTCCGCGGGGGCAGCCACAGCCCGCCCACCCGTGCCATGATGTGCGCATCCAAACTGCATACCGGCCGTTCGAACCCGCGCGGGAGAGTCCCCGGCATGCGTGTGCAGTACGCGCAGGCCAGGGCGCCGAAGGAGCAAGATCCTCCCTTGAATCTCTCAGGCCCCGTTACCGCGCAGGCTAGGCAGATCTGAAAAGCGGACCGTCGCGCTCCCGCCCGGCGCGGACCGGCGGTCCCACCCAAGGTGCAAGCCGGGCTCCAGCCGTTCGGGAGCTGTCGGCGAACCTCTCAGGTTCCGATGACAGATGGGGAGGACATCCACGTCATATCCCCTATGGGGACCCATCGGGACTCTGGGAGCCTGCATGACTGAGCCACCGGCCATCCGCAAGACCGCGCTGGACGCCACGCACCGCGCGCTGGGCGCCACCATGACCGACTTCGCGGGCTGGGACATGCCGCTGCGCTACGGCAGCGAGCGCGAGGAGCATCTGGCCGTGCGCTCGACCGCCGGCCTCTTCGACCTCTCGCACATGGGCGAGATCACCCTGACCGGGCCGCAGGCCGCCGAGCTGCTGGACCACGCGCTGGTCGGCAATCTGTCCAAGCTGGCGGTCGGCCGCGCCCGCTACACCATGATCTGCGACGAGGACGGCGGCATCCTCGACGATCTGATCGTCTACCGGCTGGACGACCAGGAGTACCTGGTCGTGGCCAACGCCGCCAACGCGCAGACGGTGCTGGACGCGCTGATCGCGCGGCAGGACGGCTTCGGTGCCGAGGTGCGGGACGACCGTGACGGCTACGCGCTCATCGCGGTGCAGGGCCCCGCGGCCGCGGGCATCCTCAAGCAGCTGACCGGCTTCGACGTGGACGGACTGCGCTACTACGCCGGTGAGCGCGACATGGTCGCCGGCAAGTCGGCGCTGATCGCCCGCACGGGATACACCGGCGAGGACGGCTTCGAACTGTTCGTCTCGCCCGACGACGCCGTCGCGGTCTGGGAGGCGCTGACCGAGGCGGGCCGGGAGGCCGGGCTGACCCCCTGCGGGCTGAGCTGCCGCGACACGCTCCGCCTGGAGGCCGGCATGCCGCTGTACGGGCACGAGCTGTCCACCGCGCTGACTCCGTTCGACGCGGGGCTGGGCCGGATCGTCAAGTTCGAGAAGACCTCGAACGAGGGACGCTTCGTGGGCCGGGACGCGCTGGCGGCGGCCGCCGAGAAGGCCGCGACCGCGCCGCCGCGCAAGCTGGTCGGGCTGGTGTCCGAGGGGCGCCGGGTGCCGCGCGCCGGTTACCCGGTGGTCGCCGACGGCGCGGTTGTGGGCGAAGTCACCTCCGGGGCGCCGTCGCCGACGCTGGGCAAGCCGATCGCCATGGCGTACGTGGACGCGGCACACGCCGAGCCCGGCACGGAGGGGGTCGCGGTCGACATCCGGGGCTCCCACGAGCCGTACGAGGTCGTGGCGCTGCCCTTCTACAAGCGGGCCTGAGCACCCGCCGTCGCCGAAGAGCGCTCCGCACCCCCGTCCCACCTGCCAAGACCGTGTTCACCGCAGCTTTCGCATCCGGGAGAATCAGACTCATGAGCAACCCCCAGCAGCTCCGCTACAGCAAGGAGCACGAGTGGCTGTCGGCCGCCGATGACGGCGTCGCGACGGTCGGTATCACCGAGCACGCCGCCAACGCCCTCGGCGACGTCGTCTTCGTCCAGCTCCCCGAGGTCGGTGACACCGTGACCGCGGGCGAGACCTGCGGCGAGTTGGAGTCCACCAAGTCCGTCAGCGACCTCTACTCCCCCGCCTCCGGTGAGATCACCGAGATCAACCAGGACGTGGTGGACGATCCGGCGCTGGTCAACTCCGCCCCGCTGGAGGGCGGCTGGCTGTTCAAGGTGAAGGTCGACGCGCTGCCGGACGACCTGCTCTCGGCCGACGAGTACGCCGCATTCGCCTCGGGCAACTGAGGCGTCCGCCTCGGGGGACCGAGGCTGCTTGCCCACCCCGCCGCCACTTCCCAGGGACGGTTCTTCCATGTCGCTTCTGAACGGCTCTCTCCACGAGGTCGACCCCGACGTCGCCGCCGCCGTCGACGCCGAGCTCCACCGCCAGCAGTCCACCCTCGAGATGATCGCCTCGGAGAACTTCGCTCCGGTCGCCTCCATGGAGGCCCAGGGCTCGGTCCTCACGAACAAGTACGCCGAGGGCTACCCCGGCCGCCGCTACTACGGCGGCTGCGAGTACGTCGACGTGGTCGAGGACCTGGCCCGCGACCGGATCAAGGCGCTGTTCGGCGCCGAGGCCGCCAACGTGCAGCCGCACTCCGGCGCCCAGGCGAACGCCGCCGCGATGTTCGCGCTGCTCAAGCCGGGCGACACCATCCTGGGCCTGGATCTGGCGCACGGTGGGCACCTCACCCACGGCATGAAGATCAACTTCTCCGGCAAGCTGTACAACGTCGCCGCCTACAAGGTCGACGAGCAGACCGGCCGGGTCGACATGGACGAGGTCGAGCGGCTGGCCGAGGAGCACCGCCCGCAGCTGATCATCGCGGGCTGGTCCGCCTACCCGCGCCAGCTCGACTTCGCCGCCTTCCGCCGGATCGCCGACAAGGTCGGCGCGCTGCTGATGGTGGACATGGCGCACTTCGCCGGCCTCGTCGCCGCCGGGCTGCACCCGTCCCCGGTGCCGTACGCGGACATCGTCACGACCACCACGCACAAGACCCTCGGCGGTCCGCGCGGCGGGGTGATCCTGTCGAAGAAGGAGTACGCCAAGAAGATCAACTCCGCGGTCTTCCCGGGCCAGCAGGGCGGCCCGCTGGAGCATGTGATCGCCGCGAAGGCCGTCGCCTTCAAGATCGCCGCCGGCGACGACTTCAAGGACCGCCAGCGGCGCACCCTCTCCGGCGCACGGATCCTCGCCGAGCGCCTGCTGCGCGAGGACACCGTCGGCGCCGGCGTCTCGGTGCTCTCCGGCGGCACGGACGTCCACCTGGTCCTGGTCGACCTGCGCAACAGCGAGCTGGACGGGCAGCAGGCCGAGGACCGGCTCCACGACGTCGGCATCACCGTCAACCGCAACGCCGTCCCCAACGACCCGCGGCCCCCCATGGTGACTTCCGGCCTGCGCATCGGGACGCCCGCGCTGGCGACCCGCGGCTTCGGGGACGAGGACTTCGCCGAGGTCGCCGACATCATCGCCGAGGCCCTGCTGCCGGGCTTCGACGACACCAAGGGCAAGGCACTCGCCGCGCGGGTCACCGCCCTCGCGGAGAAGCACCCGCTGTACCCCACGCTGGGCAAGTAGTCCTCCGCAGGACTCCCGGAGCCCCCGGCGGGGCTCCTTCCCCGCCGGAGGGGCCGCACCCCGGCCCCTCCGGCACCCACCGCTCCGCACCAGAACACAACCCGCTGGCCCGCCAAGGGCTTGGAGCCGCACCATGGCAATCTCGGTCTTCGACCTGTTCTCGATCGGCATCGGCCCCTCCAGTTCCCACACCGTGGGCCCGATGCGCGCCGCCCGCATGTTCGTGCGCCGGCTGAAGAACGAGGGCGCGCTGGCGCACACCGCCTCCGTGCGCGCCGAACTGTTCGGCTCCCTCGGCGCGACCGGCCACGGCCACGGCACCCCCAAGGCCGTCCTCCTGGGGCTGGAGGGCGAATCCCCGCGCACGGTCGACGTGGAGAGCGCCGACGACCGCGTGGCGCGGATCCGCACGGAGGGCCGGCTGCGGCTGCTGGGCGCCGAGATAGGCGACACGCACGAGATCCCGTTCGACGAGCGCGCCCAACTGGTGCTGCACCGGCGCCGCTCCCTCCCGTACCACGCCAACGGCATGACGCTGTTCGCCTACGACGAGGCCGGCACACCGCTGCTGGAGAAGACCTACTACTCGGTGGGCGGCGGCTTCGTCGTGGACGAGGACGCCGTCGGCGAGGACCGCATCAAACTGGACGACACCGTCCTGCGGCACCCCTTCCGCACCGGCGACGAACTGCTGCGCCTCACCCGGGAGACCGGCCTGTCGGTCTCCCGCCTCATGCTGGAGAACGAGAAGGCCTGGCGCACCGAGGAAGAGATCCGCGCCGGGCTGCTGGAGATCTGGCAGGTGATGCGGGACTGCGTGGCCCGCGGTCTGAGCCAGGAGGGCATCCTGCCCGGCGGCCTCAAGGTGCGCCGCCGCGCCGCCACCTCGGCCCGTCAACTGCGCGCCGAGGGCCAGGTCGAGGCGCACGCCATGGAGTGGACCACCCTCTACGCCATGGCCGTGAACGAGGAGAACGCGGCGGGCGGCCGGGTCGTCACCGCGCCGACCAACGGCGCCGCCGGCATCATCCCCGCCGTCCTGCACTACGCCCACCACTTCGTCCCCGGCACCGACGACGACGCCGTGGTCCGCTTCCTGCTGGCCGCCGGCGCCATCGGCATGCTCTTCAAGCAGAACGCCTCCATCTCCGGAGCCGAGGTCGGCTGCCAGGGCGAGGTCGGCTCGGCCTGCTCCATGGCCGCCGGCGGCCTCGCCGAGATCCTCGGCGGCAGCCCGGAGCAGGTGGAGAACGCCGCCGAGATCGGCATCGAGCACAACCTCGGCCTCACCTGCGACCCGGTCGGCGGGCTGGTCCAGATCCCCTGCATCGAGCGCAACGGCATGGCCGCGGTCAAGGCCGTCACCGCGGCCCGGATGTCCCTGCGCGGCGACGGCCGCCACCACGTCTCCCTCGACAAGGCCATCAAGACCATGCGCGACACCGGCGCCGACATGAAGGTCAAGTACAAGGAGACAGCCCGCGGCGGCCTCGCGGTGAACGTCATCGAGTGCTGAGGGCACCACTTCCGAGCAGGTGATCCGCGTCTTTCAGCGCTGTCACGGGCGCACTCTTCCGTACGGCGGAACGTTCCTCGGAAGTTCCTGGGACGGGATTCCTCCTGCTGGCCTGTCCACTTCGCACGACAGCGCTTCCACCGGTCGCCGCCCTGTCTCAGCTCAAGAGGAAGGAGCGGTACCGCGAAGCGAGACCGCAGCCAATGATGCGGTGACCTCGAATGGAGCCGAGTGTCCGGTCGCTCGCAGCGCGTCCCCGGTGACTTCGGTGAGCCACACCGCCACGTCCGGTGTCCACTCCCGTACGTGGAAGACGAACCCTGCGGCCCTTCGCGCGCCCTCGATCAGTGCGCGGGTCCTCGCCCTTCCCGGCAGGGGGGAGGAGTCCGCCGAGGGGAGGATCTCCACTGCCGCCGCCCCGCCCAGCCGTTCCTGGACGGCCCTGTGCACACGGGCGGTCTCCGCGGAGGAATCCCACGTCACGGGCGGGGCCGCGGAGACCGTCACGTTGATGGCGATGGACGTCGACGGTGAGGCCAAGGAAAACCATTCCCGCATGTCGTCCAGGTCGTCGGAAGCGTCCCCCGAGGTGATCTGCAAGGGGAGATACGAATGCAGCGCGGTGAAAGTCACCGCCCCCACCCGTGTGAGGGCGTCGACAAGCGTGCGCGTCATGGCGAGGACGGGAAGACGCGGGTAGCGGGCATCCTCGTCGGGAATATCGGCCCGCGCCCACGCGAGTTCCCTGATCTCGTCACCGCCGGACCAGTCGCCGCCCTTGTCGCAGTCGAGCCAGCGGTCGGGAACGTGAAAGAGTTTCTTCCCGCTCGCGGTCCGCCAGCCGTATGGGGCGTACCATCCGTATGCGTCCGCCCGTACCAGCGCGAGATCCAGCACTTTCTCGCGGAACGCATCCTGATGACCGTCCTCGAGCCAGGGATGCCGGTCGAGGGTTCCGTGTACTCCGACAGTCATTCCACTGTGCATGAAGATTTCCCCCAACCGGCTTTCCAACGGGTCAGCTCAGACGCCACAACGCAGCTTCACGGTCTTGGTGTATGCCTTTTCGGGCGAGTCCCCCACGCCGATGATGTCGACGTCGATCAGGCTACGCCACTGGCGGGTCTTATGGTTGTTACAGCCCTTGCGGGCGGTTGTGCTCGGCTTTCGACTCCTGGACTTCGCGGACTTGATGTTCTTCACGCCCTTGGCAACGGTGTGCCATTTCTTGCCGCTTTTTGTCCTCACCTGCAACCAGACGGTGACTTTGGCCTTGCTTCCCGGACCGCTGAACTTCCGCCACCAGCCGTGCGCGGACGCGGTTCGGGGCTTCGAGCTCGAGACATGAACCTTGTCACCATAGGTGCGGAAGATCCCTGCTCCGGCGGCATTCACTCCACCGGCTTCACTCTCGGACCCTGCCTCAGACGTATCCGGCGCGGAGGTGCGGCCGGCCCTGGAACTGTCTGATTCGGCACAGGCCGGGACCGTCGCTCCCACCGTCAGCAGTGCCGCCACGGCAACGGATAACGCCGCTGTTCGAACGCGCATGGAATCCCCCTTTGTCGGCTGTACGTTCCCCGCCCGGGATCCAACTGCACTGCCCCCGCCCTCGCAACCGTTTAAAACTGAATATGCGCTCTGCTCCTGGAGCGACGAGTCGAGGTGAATCCCGCTGCGGCGCGGCGTCGTCCTGCACCCGAGCCGGCAGCACCCGGCGGATTTCGGACCCTGGAGTGCCCCGGAGCCGTGCGGGGGCGGGTCTCGTCCGGCCAGGAGGTGCCTCCCGGGGCCGAGGAGCCCGGCGATGTCGTGGGGCTGGTAGCACTCGGCGGGGTCGAAGGAGTCCTGCCGGTCCGCGGTGAGGTCGCGGGGCTGCGCTGCTGCGAGTCGGACATCCCCGTGGCCATTAACAAGTTTTTTGTTAAACTCGGCTCATGGATACTTCCTCCGCTCCCGGCGAAGGCCCCGTCCGTCCGGTCTCCGTCTCCCTCCACGAGGGCACCATCGCCGCGCTCAGGGCACGTACCGGCAAGGGGGGCATGTCCGCCTACGTCGAAGCGATCATCCAGCGGCAGCTGGAGCGGGACCGCGTACGCGAGCTCATCGAGGATGCCGAGACCGAGCACGGCCCGGTGGACCACGCGGCGGTCGAGAGCAAGCGGGCCATCCTGCGTGGTGACTCGCCCGACGCGGCGGACGCCGCGTGAGCGGGACCCTCGTCCTGGACTGCGAGGGGCTCTCCGAGCTCGTACAACGCTCGCCTGAAGTCACCGAATGGCTGGCTGCGGCAGAGGCCGAGGACATCCGCGTGGTCTCCAGCTCCGTCACGCTGGTCGAAGCCCGTCACCCCAAGATCCACCAGGCCCGCTTCGACTTCGCCGTCTCCCGCGTCAACGTCGTTCCACCCACTGAGCGCATCGCCCGGCACGCCAGCAGACTCCTGGCCGCTGCCAACCTGCACGGCCACAAGTACGCCCTCGACGCCATCGTGGCCGCCACCGCGCTCGCCTCCCCCACCCCCGTGACCGCCTTGACGTCGGACCCCGAGGACCTTCGCATGCTGTGCGGCACCGGCGTCCGGATCGTCAAGGTCTGACTTCCCCGGCAGCGCCTCCCCACACGGCACGGCCCTCCGGTCGTAGTCGCCATCTCGCGCGGCCCGCGGTCGGTCGGCGGAGGATTCCACCATGGCACCGGCCCCGCCCACGAGGAGACGCCAGGACGTGACCGGCACGAGAGGCCCAGGCCCCGCAACGGCCTCGGCCTGTGCCGGGCCCGGTTTCGCGGCGGACTCGGCAGTCCGGCCGGCGTGCCGTGGCGTCGGGCTCAGCCCTTCGCCGCGAAGGCCTGGGTCCACCAGGGGCCGCCCTGTGCGTCGTGGTAGCCGACGCCGATCTCCTTGTAGGAACAGTTGAGGATGTTGGCCCGGTGTCCGGGGCTGTTCATCCAGCCCTCCATCACCTGGGCCGGGGTGCGCTGGCCGCGGGCTATGTTCTCGCCGACGGTGCTCCAGCGGTAGCCGGCCGCGGTGATGCGGTCGCCCGGGCCCTTGCCGTCGGGGCTCTGGTGGGAGAAGTAGTCGCGGGCGTCCATGTCGCGGGAGTGCCCGAGCGCGGCCTTGTCCAGGGTCGCGTTGCTGCTGACGGGGCCGCATCCCTTCTTGGCCCGTTCCGCGTTGACCAGGCTGGTCACCTGCTGCGCGTAGCCCCCGCCGGCCGGGTCGGCGGGCGGGGGCGCCGGGGTGGCGGGTTCACGGCGCGGGGTGCGGCGGGGCGCGGTGCGGGACGGCGAGGGGTCGGCCGACGTGGTCCGGGGGGAGGCGGAGGGCGAGGGGGAGGCGGACGAGGAGCTCGGGGACGGGCTCGCCGACGGGCTGGGCCGGGAGAGGGACCGTATCCCGTCCTCGGAGCGGGTCGGCGAAGCGGTGTCGCGGTCCTCGGGCGGGTCGGGGATCAGCAGGAAGGCTCCGGTGCCGCCCGCCGTCGCCAGCACGGCGGCGACGGCGAGGGCCGTGCGCCGTCGGGCGCGCCGCCCGCGCTGCTGCGCCCGGCGTGCTGACGCCCGGCCGGGCGCGGAGCCCAGGGAGTGTCCGGCCGCGGTCGGCTCGGCCGCCACCTCCGGGTGTTCCAGCCCCCAGCGGGCGCACAGCGCGGCCGACGCGGGGACCAGTGCGAGCCCGACGAGCAGCCGTTCGGCGGGGACGAGGCCGGACGAGTGGCCGGAGCAGACGGTGCACTCGCGGGCGTGCCGGGCGATCCGCTTGCGCCACAGCCCGGACGGTTCGCCGTCCCACCCTTCGAGGAGCGACTGGAGGAGCACGCACGAGGATTCGGCCGCCAGGGCCCGGACGACGACCCGGCCCACCTCCAGCTGCGCCTTCATCCGCTGGACGCGTACGGCGGTGTGCTGGGGGGTGATCTCCAGCGCGGCCGCGACGTCCGCCCTGGTGAGTTCCCCGGTGCTCTCCAGCCACCACAGGGACAGCAGTGTCCGGTCGTCCGGCTCGAGCCACCGGGTGGCCTCGGCCACCTCCCGGCACTGGCCGGAGAGTCCGAGCCGGGTGATGGTCGCGTCGACGAAGTCGGCGCGGGGGTCGGGGAGGCCGCGGATCTCGTCGGTGTCCTGCAGCACCCCCGGGTCCTTCCGCCGGTGGCCGCGTATCTGGTTCATGGTGATGGCGGCCAGCCAGGACCTGAAGCGGCCGGGATCCCGCAGGGTGTGCAGCTTGGCGAGCGCGTGCAGCATGGTCTCCTGCGTGACGTCGTCCACGTCGGCATCTCCGGGCAGGCTCCGGCCGACGATGTTGTGGACCAGCGGCAGGGACTTCGCAGCGACCAGTTCCCGTGCCCGTTCGTCCCCGGCCTGCGCCGCCTCGATCACGGCGGCGTCTATGACACTGCTGCTCACGTTCTCTCCACTCTCCCTCTCGGCTCGGACATCTGTCCCCACCTCTATGGAGACGAGCGGATCGGACTTCTATAACAGAAATCTCTGCGCCGAGGCCCGGAGAGGACGGGCGGAAGGGGAGGGAGCGGCCGCGCGGACGGGTCCGGACCGGGGAGCGTCGTCCCCGGTCCGGTGGTGGTCAGTCCGCTTCGCGGTGGACGACCGTGATGTGCCGGTCGGGTCCGGGGGACTCCAACTCGTCGAGCACGGCCACCGCCAGGTCCTCGGCGCTGATCCACGGGCGGCCGTCGTCGGCGGCCAGCATGGTGTCGGTGCCGCGCCGGTAGCGGCCGGTGCGGTCGCCGGGCTCCAGCAGGCCCGGCGGGCTCAGGTAGACCCAGTCGGCGTGGGTGCTCTCCTGGCAGGCCCGCAGCTGGGCCACTCCGGCGGTGGCGACGGGCCGCAGTTCGGCCGGCACGTACCGGGGGTTGTCGGCCACCAGCAGTTCGGCGTCCTCCGGGCTGCGCAGCGCCCCGGCGCCGCCGACGACGAGGACGCGGATGCCGCGCCGCGCGGCGATCTCCAGCACCGTGCGCGTGGTGCCGACCAGGAAGTCCCGGTCGGCCGGCTCGGTCCGTACGGTCAGTACGACGGCGTCCGGTGCGCCGGGTCCTGGCGGGTCGGTCAGCACCTCGCCCAGGGCGTGCGCGTCGCTCACGTCCACCGCGACGGGTGTCACGTCCGGGTCGTCGCCCGCGGGTTTCCGGGAGACGGCGAGCACCCGGTGTCCGCGGTCCGCGGCCTCCCGGACCGCTCTGCTGCCGACCATTCCGGTGGCGCCGAGCACGGCGATCGTCATCGTCTTCGTCGTCATCGGGGTTGTCCTTCCGGTTGCCGGTCTTCCCGGGCTGCTTGCAGGGGATCTGGGGCGGTGTGCACCGGGGCGGCCCGGGGCCGGTCCTCCCGGACCGGGACCGCGGCGGGCGAGCCGCGGGTGCGGCGGCGGCCGAACAGGTCGGCGGGCGCGAACTGGGCGGCGAGCATGGCGATCAGGGCGAGGACGAAGCCGCCGGTCTGCGGCAGGCTCAGCGACTCGCCCATCGCGAAGCCGATGACGGTCGCGACCAGCGGGGAGAGCAGCACCAGCGGCGCCGACGCGCTCACCGGCAGGGTGGCGATGCCGCGGAACCACAGCGCGTAGGCGATCAGTCCGCCCATGCTGCCGAGCCACAGGTAGCCGGCGACGGCTCCGGCGTCGATCCGCTCGGGCACCCCTTCGACGGCGAGCGTGAGCGGGAGCAGCAGCAGGCCGCCGACCGCCAGCTGCCAGCCGGCCAGCGTCATGGGGCCGACGCCGGGGGGCCGCCCCCAGCGTTTGGTGAGGACGACGCCGCCGGCCATGGCGGTGGTGTGCCCGAGCCCGGAGAGCACTCCGACGGGGTCCAGCCGGGCCTGCGGGCCGAGTACCACGAGGCCGACACCGAGCACCCCGAGCAGGCCCCAGGCAAGGCGCCACAGCGTCGGCCGTTCGCTGAGCACCGCGATTCCCGCCGCGGCGACGAGCAGCGGCTGGGCGGCGCCGAGCGTGGCGGCCACGCCGCCGGGGAGGCGTTCGGCCGCCACGAACAGCAGCGGCAGGGCCCCGATGTTGAGCGTGCCGAGGACGACGGCCTTCCACCACCAGTGCCCGCGCGGGAGCACCCGGGTGAGGGCCAGTGCGAGCAGCCCGGCGGGCAGGGCGCGCAGCAGCCCGGCGAACAACGGGTGGCCGGGCGGCAGCAGTTCCGTCGTCACGACGTAGGTGGTGCCCCAGGAAGCGGGGGCGAGCGCGGTCAGCGCGACGGTTGCCGCCCGCTGCGCGGACGAGGGCGGCGCCCCCGGCGGCACCTCGGCAGGAGTGTTCATACGGGGAGTGTCGACCCGGCCTGGTCATGCATCCAAAGCATGGTTGCGATAACAACTATGAAGCGAAACGATTGCCATATGGATCTCCAGCAGCTCCGGTACGTCGTCGCTCTCGCCGAGACCCGCAACTTCACCCGCGCCGCCGAGCGGTGCCGGGTGGTGCAGTCCTCGCTCAGCCACCGGATCGCCGGGCTCGAACGGGAGCTGGGCGTCACGCTGTTCGCCCGGTCCAGCCGCCGTACCGAACTGACCGGTGCCGGGGCGGCGTTCCTCGTCGGCGCGCGCGAGTGCCTGGCGGCGGCCGACCGCGCGGTCGCCGACGCCGCCGCGGCGGGCGGATCGGTCCGCGGCCGGCTCGCGGTCGGCATGATCCGGACCACCGCCGCCGTCGACGTGCCCGAACTGCTCCAGCGCTACCGGGCCCGCTACCCGGAGGTGCGGGTGAGCCTGGAGGCGGGCAGCAGCGACGAGTTGGCGTCCGCGGTGCGGAAGGGCGAGCTGGACATCGTCTTCCTCGGCCTGCCGGAGGGCGAACAGCCGGCCGGTGTGGAGACCCTCGTCCTGGACCGCGACGCGCACGTGCTGGTGGTGCCGGCCGGACACCGGCTGGCGGGTGCGCCCCGCGTCACCCTGCACGAGGTCGCGGACGAGACGTTCGTGGACTTCCGGGACGGGTCGCCCGGCCGTGCCCAGACCGATCAGGCGTTCGCCGCCGCGGGGCTGGCCCGGGACATCGCCTACGAGGCGGGCGTGGCCGAGCTGATCACCCAGCTGATCGCCCGCGGGCTCGGCATCGCGCTGCTGCCGTCGGCGTTCGTGCGGCCGCTGGCCGCCGACGACCCGCAACTGGCGCTGGTCCCCGTGGTCGAGGGGCCGCGCCGCGTCGAGTATCTGGCGTGGAGCCGCTTCAACCCCAGCCCGGCCACCCGCGCACTGCTCGACGTCCTGGGGGTCGGGCCGCGGAGCTGAGGGACCGCCGAGGACGGTGCCGGCCGGCTCGGGAGACCGGAGCCGCTGGGTACGGGAGCCGCCGGGTGCCCAAGGGCGCGGGGTTCACTGCGGGGGTTCGCCGGGCCGGTGGGTGGGCCCGTGGGTGTCCTCGGTGCCGCGCCCGCCCTCGCTGCCGCACCCGCCCTCGCGCGGAGCCTCGGGACGGTCGTCGATCTGGAGGAGGGCACCGCTGTCGTCCTCGCCCAGGTGATCGACCTGCAGGGTGGTGTGCGTGATGCCCCAGTCCTGGCGGAGCTGCCGCTGGAGGGCGCGGCGCACCCCGTGGCAGTCCCCGTCCGGGACGACCAGGACGTGCGCGGAGAGGGCCGGGCGGTTGGAGGTGATCTGCCAGATGTGCAGGTCGTGCACCCCGGCGACCTGGTCGGCCGCCGCCATGCGGTCGCCGACCGTGTCCGGGTCGATGCCCGCGGGGGCCGCTTCCAGGAAGATCCTCCCGGAGGCGCGGATGAGCCCGCTGCCCGCCCGGAGCATCAGCGCGACCACCGCGAGGGAGGCCAGCGCGTCCGCGCGGGCGAACCCGGTGGTCAGGACGATCAGCCCGGCCACCGCGGTGCCGAGGAACGCGTAGAGGTCGTTGAGGAGGTGCTGGAAGGCCCCTTCGACGTTGAGCGAGGTCCGGTTGGCGCGCGAGACGCACCACGTCGCGGCGACGTTGACCGCGATCCCGGCCAGCGCCGTCACCAGGACCCAGCCGCCCTCGACCTCCGGCGGGCGGATCAGCCGGCGGACCGCCTCGTAGCCGAGCCAGACCGCCAGCAGCACCAGCGTCAGGCCGTTGGCCTGCGCGGAGAGGATCTCGGCGCGCTTCAGGCCGAAGGTGTAGCCGCCGCGTGCGGGCCGGGCGGCCAGCCGCATCGCCACCAGCGCCAGCACGAGGGAGGCCGCGTCGGTGAGCATGTGCGCCGCGTCCGAGAGCAGCGCCAGCGAACCGGCCGCGAGGCCGACGGCGACCTCGGCGGCCATGAAGACGACGATCAGCGTCAGCGCGCCCGCCAGCCAGCGGCGGTCGGCGTCCGCGCGCACCCCGTGTGCGTGTCCGTCGTCCCGGCGTCCGCCGTCCCGGTGTCCATGGTCCTGGCGTCCCTCGTCCCGGCGTCCGGGTTCCTGGCATCCGCCGCCGGGTCGCGCACCGGAAGTCGAAGGGTCGTGGTCCTGCACTGGCGTGCCTCCAGAGCGGTCGCCGCGGTGCGGAGCCGGGGAAGCCGGGCGGGATGGGCGACCCCGCGGCTCCGGACACGGACTCCGCGCCACCACCAGTATCAGCGCCGGCCGCCGCCGCGCGGGATTTCCACTCCGCCGGCCGGGGCGCCGGTCCGGGGCAGCCCGGCGCGCCCCGGGGGCCGGCCGCGGATCAGCCGGTCCGCGGCGCTCCCGGCCCGTCCTCCGCCGGGGCAGGGTCCTGCCCGGTGGCCTGCCGTCCCACGGAGGCGAGCAGGGCCCGCTGCTCCTCCAGCTGGCGCTGCTGGGCGCGGATCACCTCGGTCAGCTCGTGGATCTCCTGGCGGGTCGCGGTCCGCTCCTCCGTACCGGCCGACGAGACGCGTTCGATGAACCAGGAGGCGAGCGAGGCGGAGACCACACCGAGCACTGCGATCCCGGCGATCATCAGCAGCACGGCCACCAGTCGGCCGGTCGTGGTGACCGGCGAGTAGTCCCCGTAGCCGACCGTGGTCACAGTGGCGAAGGCCCACCAGACAGCGTCGGGAAAGCTGTCGATGGTGGCCCCCTCGACGCCGCGCTCGGCATCCAGCACGGCCAGCGCCCCGCAGAACATCAGCAGCCCGGTGGCTCCGGCGGCATAGGTGGTGACCTGGCCGCGCAGCGAGACGGAGGCCCTGCGGTTGAGCACGCTCATCACGGTCAGCACCCGCAGCATGCGCAGCGGCCGGAAGAACGGCAGCACCACCGTCGCCAGGGTGAAGAGGTTGCGCTTGAAGTAGACCCAGCGGTCCACCGCGCGTACCAGCCGGACCACGTAGTCGAGGGCGAAGAGACCCCAGGTGATCCAGCTCGCCCAGGTGCAGGCGGTCCGCCACCGAGGGCTCAGGTCCGGCTGCAGGATCGGCCACGCGTACGCCGCGAGAAAGACCAGCACCACGCCCATCAGCAGCACGTCGACCACCGGCAGCGGCTCGGGGGGCTCCGGCGAAGCCTTGTCGGCCGGGAATGCTGTCGGCTCCGAGGTGTCCGTGCGCTCGTTCATCACGCGCGCACGATACCCAGGCCCGCTGCGCGGCCGACGGCTGGTGCCCGCCGCCCCGGGTGCCCCGGCCCCCGGGCCTGTCGCCTTCCGGCCCGGGCCCCGGCCGCACCGCTCGGATCCCGCGCACTCCCGGTGACCGGGCACCGGAGGCCGGGAACGGGAACGGCTCGGAGGTGACGGGAGGGGCGGTGCCGAGTCGGGTGCTGTACGGCGTGTTGAGGGGCGGGGGAGGCTACGTTGAGGGCATGGCCACTCAGATAGCTGCCACCGAGGAACTGCTCGCCTACATCGAGTCCGTCTCCCGCCCCGAGGACGAGGTGCTGGGCGCGCTGCGCGAGTTGACCGCAGAACTGCCCGGGGGGACAGCGATGCAGGTGCCGGCCGCGGAGGCGCGGTTCCTGTCGCTGCTGATCCGGTTGACCGGTGCGTCGAGAGTGCTGGAGATCGGCACCTTCACCGGATACAGCACGCTGTGCATGGCGCGGGCCCTGCCGGACGGGGGCAGGCTGACCACGTGCGAGGTCAACAGGAAGTGGACGGACATCGCCGCCGAGTTCTGGGAACGCGCGGGGGTGGCCGACCGGATCGACCTCCGGCTCGGCGACGCGCACGAGACGCTGGCCGGGCTGCGACAGGAGGGCGGCGGCGGACGGGTCGACCTCGTCTTCATCGACGCCGACAAGAAGAGCTACCCCGCCTACTACGAGGCGTCCCTCGAACTGGTCCGGCCCGGCGGACTGCTGGTGCTCGACAACACCCTCTTCTTCGGCCGGGTCGTCGACCCGGCGGCCGACGACCCCGACACGGTCGCCATCCGCGAGGTGAACGAACTCCTCCGCTCCGACGACCGGGTGGAGCCCGTCGTGCTGCCCGTCGCCGACGGGATCACCCTGGCCCGCAAGAAGGACGCCTAGCGCACCGGCCCCCGCATCGGTGCGGGGGCCGGGCTTCTCGGGCGGCGGACCGGGGCCCGGGAAGCCCGGCCCGGTGCCCGCACCGGGCCGGGCTTCCGGGTGGTCCCGGGCGCCGGGTCAGTCCGCGGCCTGCTCCAGGACGGGGGCGGCCAGCGGCGGTGCGGTCAGCCGCAGGGTGCTCGGCGGGTCGCGGTGCTCGGCCACCAGGTGGAGCCGCTGCACGCCCTCGGCCCCGGCGGCCGGCAGCGGGTTGCGGCAGTCGCACTCCTGGTCGTCGAAGCCGGCGAACCGGTAGGCGACCTCCATCATGCGGTTGCGGTCGGTGCGCCGGAAGTCGGCCAGCAGGTGGACCCCCGCACCGGCCGCCTCGGTCGCCAGCCAGTTCAGCACCGCCGTGCCGACGCCGAAGGAGACCACCCGGCAGGAGGTGGCCAGCAGCTTGAGATGCCAGGCCGCCGGGTGCCGCTCCAGCAGCAGGACACCGATCGCGCCGTGGGTGCCGAACCGGTCGGAGAGGGTGGCGACGAGCACCTCGTGGTCGTCGTCGGCGAGGAGTGCGCGCAGGGCTTCGTCGGAGTAGTGCACACCGGTGGCGTTCATCTGGCTGGTGCGCAGGGTCAGTTCCTCCACCCTGCTGAGTTCGGCCGGGGTGGCGCGGAAGATCTGCAGGTCCAGGTCGAGGGTGCGCAGAAACTCCTCGTCGGGGCCGGTGAACTCGGCGCGTTCGGCGTCCCGGCGGAAGTTCGCCCGGTACATCGCACGCCGCTTGCCGGAGTCGACCGTCCTGGTGGCCGGGGTGAACTCGGGCAGCGAGAGGAGCTCCGCGGCCCGCTCGGCCGGGTAGCAGCGGACCTCGGGCAGGTGGAACTCGACCTCGGCGCGTTCGGCGGGCTGGTCGTCGATGAAGGCGAGGGTGCGCGGGGCGAAGTTGAGTTGCTCGGCGATCGAGCGCACCGATTCCGACTTCGGCCCCCAGCCGATGGAGGCGAGCACGAAGTACTCGGCGACCCCCAGTTCCTCCAGCCTGGCCCAGGCGGGCTCGTGGTCGTTCTTGCTGGCCACGGCCTGCAGGATGCCGCGCGCGTCGAGTTCGACGACGACCGCGCGGATCTCCTCGGCGAGCCGCACCTCGGCGTCCTCGGACAGGGTGCCCTGCCACAGCGTGTTGTCCAGATCCCAGACCAGGCACTTCACCGTGGTCGTGTGTTCGCTCACCGTCCGGTGTCCTCTCGGGTGGTTGCTGGGAGCCCGGGCTCCTCAGGTGTAGACGCTCAACGCGTGTTCGGCCAGCAGCAGTTCGCAGATCTCACTGCTGCCCTCGATGATCTCCATCAGCTTGGCGTCCCGGTAGGCGCGCGCGACCGGATGGCCGTCCCGGGCGCCCGCCGAGGCCAGGACCTGGACCGCGGTGGCAGCCCCGGCCGCCGCCTGCCGGGAGCTCACGTACTTCGCGAGCACCGTGGCCGACACCATCTCCGGGGACCGGGTGTCCCAGCAGTGGCCGGCGTGCGCGCACGCCCGGGTCGCCGTCTGTTCTGCTGCCAGCAGTTCGGCCACATGCCGGGCGACGAGCTGGTGTCCTGCCAGCGGCTTGCCGAACTGCTGCCGGGTGCGGGCGTGCCGGCCGACCGCGGCCAGGCAGCCGCGCAGGATGCCGACACAGCCCCAGGCGACGGACATCCGGCCGTAGGAGAGCGCGGTGCCGACCAGCAGTTCGGTGGACTGCCCGGCGCCGCCGAGCACGTCGCCGGCGGGCACCCGCACCCCGTCCAGTCGGAGGTGGGCGTGCCCGGCGGCCCGGCACCCCATCGGCTCGGGCACCCGTTCCACCGTGACGCCGGGTGCCGTCGCGGGCACCACGACCGCGGCGGCGCCGTCGCCGTACCGGCCGAAGACCACGAGCAGGTCCGCGTAGCAGGCAGCGGTGATCCAGACCTTCTCGCCGGTCACCACCACGCTGTCGCCGTCCGGTTCGATGCGGGTGGCCATGGCGGAGAGGTCGCTGCCCGCCTCCGGTTCGCTGAAGGCGACGGCGGCCTGCTCACCGCCCGCCAGCCGGGGCAGCAGCGCGCCGCGCTGCCGCCGTTCGCCGAGCCGCTGGACGGTCCAGGCGGCCATCCCCTGCGAGGTCATCAGACTGCGCAGGGAGCTGCACCGGCTGCCGACGAACGCGGTCAGCTCGCCGTTCTCGGCGCTGCTCAGCCCGGGGCCGCCGTAGCGCCGGGGGATCTGCGCGGACATCAGCCCCTGCGCGCCGGCCGTGCGGACGACCTCCTCGGGGATGCGTCCGGCACGATCCCAGGCGTCGGCCGAGGTCTCGTCGACCAGTTCGGCGGCGACGGCCCGGAGCCGGTCGGGTTCCGCCACGGGGCCGGCCGCAGGGCCGGCCATGGCCGTTCCGTCAGCCACGCCCGGCTCCGTCTCCGGCGTCCTCGTTCTCCCCGGCGTCCTCGGCGCGCAGCCGCTGGACGAGCGCGGTCATGGCCGTCACGGTGCGCATGTTGTCCAGCCGCAGGTCGCTGCCCGCGATCTCGACGTCGAACGCCTCTTCCAGGAAGACCACGAGCTCCATGGCGAAGAGCGAGTTGACCCCGCCGGAGGCGAACACGTCGGTGTCCACCGCGAAGGAGGTCTTGGTGCGCTCCTCCAGGAACCGGGAGATCCGCTCGGCGATGACGTCGGCGGTCGGCTCGGGCGTGGTGGTCATGACGGGTTCCCTCCGTAGTCGTAGAAGCCGCGGCCGGTCTTCCGGCCGAAGTCGCCTGCCCGGACCTTGTCCAGCAGGAGCTGATCCGGTTCGCAGCCGGGGTCTCCGGTCCTCTCGTGGAGGACTCGCAGCGAGTCGGCGAGGTTGTCCAGACCGATCAGGTCGGCGGTGCGCAGCGGGCCGGTGCGGTGGCCGAGGCCGTTCTCGAAGAGCGCGTCCACCGTCTCGGGGGGCGCGGTGCCCTCGCGTACCGCCCGGATCGCGTCGTTGATCATGGGATGCAGCACCCTGCTGGTCACGAAGCCCGGGTTGTCGGCGACCACCAGCGGGGTGCGGCCCAGCGCGGTCAGCAGCGAGACGAGCGCGGCCTCGGCCGGGGCGCCGGTCCGCCTGCCGCGGATCACCTCGACGGTGGGGATCAGGCAGGGCGGGTTCATGAAGTGGGTGCCGAGGAACTCCTGCGGCCGGGCCACGGACGCGGCCAGTTCGTCGATCGGGATGGACGAGGTGTTGGAGACCACCGGTGTCCCGGGGCCCACGAGTGCGGAGACCTCGGCCAGTGCGGCGGCCTTCACCTCGGCCAGTTCGGTGACGGCCTCGATGACGGCGGTGGCCGTCGCGCCGTCCTTCGCCGCGGTGGTGGTGGTCAGCTCGCCGGGTGCGGCGGCGTCCGGCAGCGCCCCCGTCAGCCGGGCCAGCTTCAGTTCCCGGCGGATCCGCCGCCGGGCCTGTTCGAGCCGGGCCTCGTCCACGTCGACGAGGGTGACCGGCAGCCCGGAGCCGATGCCGAGCGCCGCGATGCCGACGCCCATCACCCCGGCTCCCAGGATCATCAGCCTGTGGTCGGTCCGTTCCTCCGACACCACACCTCCAAGGAGTGTCTTGTCCCATCCGGTCATGAGCCGTTCGACCAGCTCAGTGCGGGCAGTACGACCCCGAGCGCGCCCGCCAGATCCCCGCGGTCCACCGCACGCCAGAACCCGTCCCCGGCCGCGCCCGGCGCGGCCCGGCCGGTTGCGGCCTCCGGTCCGGTCGTGGCGGCCCCGCGCGGGAACTCCTGCGGCAGCGGCCCGGAAGGCAGTTCGATCCGGCCGCGGGAGGCGCAGGCCTTCGCCCAGTCGACCGGCACCCCGGCCACCTGGGCCTCGGCCAGGGAGGTGAGCATGCGCTGCGCTGTGCTCTCCCCCATCCGCAGCGAGCCGACGGCCCGGACCTCGGTCCCGGTGTCCGCGGCGATGTCCGCCACCGGGGCGGTCAGCAGCGGATGCGCGGAGGGTTCGACGAAGGTGCTGAACCCCAGCCTCAGCAGGGTGCGCACCGCGCTGTCGAACTCCACCGTCCGGCGCAGGTTCTGGTACCAGTACTCGGTGTCGAGCGCGGCGGGGTCCAGGACGCGGCCGGTCACCGTCGAGCAGAGCAGGGTGTCGGTGGAGTGGTGGCGGAGCGGCCCGACCTCGTCGAGCAGGGGGCCGTGGAGCGCGTCGACCTGCGCCGAGTGGGAGGCGAAGTCCGAGACGATCCGGGCCACCCGGACGCCCTCGTCCACGAGTCGCGCGAACAGCTCCTCGATGGCGTCCGGGCTGCCGGCCACGCTGGTGGTGGCCGGTCCGTTGACGGCCGCGACGGCGAGCCCGCCGCCGAGCTCCGCCAGCCGTTCGCGGACCTGCGCGGCGGGCAGCGGCACGGACAGCATGGCGCCCTTGCCCGCCAGTGCCCCGGCGATGAGGCGGCTGCGCGTGGCCACCACGCGGGCGGCGTCCGGCAGCCGGAGCGCGCCCGCGACATGGGCTGCGGCGATCTCGCCCTGCGAGTGCCCCAGCACGGCCGCCGGGACCACCCCGAAGGACCGCCAGACGGCGGCGAGCGAGACCGTGACGGTGAACAGCGCGGGCTGCACCACCTCGACCCGGTTCAGCGAGGCCGCGCCGCGGCGACCGCGCACCACGTCGACCAACGACCAGTCCACGTAGGGGGCGAACGCCTCCGCGCAGGCCAGGACGCTCTCCCGGAACGCCGGGGAGCTGTCCCACAGTCCGCCGCCCATGCCGCGCCACTGGCCCCCGGCGCCGGGGAACATCATCACCACGCCACCGGACGGCCGCGCGGTGCCGCGCACCACACCCTCCTGGTCGTGCCCGGCGGCCAGCGCGTCGAGCCCGGTCAGCAGCTCCTCGCGGTCCGCGCCCACCGCGACCGCGCGGTGCTCGGCGGCGCCCCGGCCGGTCGCCAGGGCGTGTGCGACGTCGTGGCTGTCCAGTTCGGGGCGCTCGCGCAGATACGCGGCGAGCAGCCGCGCCTCGGCCCGCACCCCGGTCTCCGAGCGGCTCGAGAGCGGCCAGGGCACCGCACCGCTCAGCACGGGCCGACCCTGGTCATGGGCCTGCGGGTCCGCGGCGGTGGCGGTCAGCTCGGGGGCGGCGGCCGGCGGCTCCCGATCCGCGGCCGGGGCGGCACGGGCGGTGGAGGCCGACGGCGGCGCCTGGAACCGCCGTACGGCCACGAGCAGTTCGGTGACCCCGGGGGGCGCGGCTCCGCTGCCGGTGGCGAGTTCGAGCAGGCACAGGCCCGGCTCACCGGCGGCCCGCGCGTCGGACAGCCGTCTGAGGAGCAGCCAGCCGCCCGGCCGCGCGGTGGTACCGGCCACGGCGGTGCGCGCGATGCCGCCGCGCAGCCAGGAGAGCGCCGCCGCGACGGCGTTGCGCAGCGGCGGGTTCCCGGACGGCAGGCGCCCGACGGGCGCACCCGGCAGCGGGTCCTCGGCGGCGCCGTGCGGCCCCTCCAGGAACACCGCGGCCGCGCCGGGGTCCGGTCGGCCCGGCGCAGCGGGCCCGGGCCCGAGGGCGGCCGGGACCGTGCCCCGGAACGCGTCCGGCGCGCCGGACACCCCGAGGACCGCGATCGGGTCACCGCCCGCCGCGGTGCCCTCGGGTACGGGTGACAGCACGAAACTCACTACGGGAAACCTCCGGGAGAACGGAACCGCCGCACCGGGACCGGCGGCCGGTCAGCGGACGGGCTCGCGCCGTCGCGCGTCGAGCAACTTCACAGTGCCGCCGAGCAGATGTTCGGTAATCGTATCGATGTTGCGGCGCTGCCAGGGTTCGAGTTCGGTACCCCGCACCCAGTCGTTGAAGGCACCCATCGCGGGACCGCAGGGGATGTGGTAGTCGACCTTCCGGGTGGCGTCGCCCTGCCGCGCCAGGGACAGCCCCTGGACGAGGTAGCTCCGGAAGACCGCGGCCATGTCCTGCTTCGGGCTGCCGCTCGGCCCGACCTCGGAGAGCACCTCGGCGAAGGGACGGCGCAGGTACCGCCGCTCGATCTCGTCCCGGGTACCGGAGTCGATGTCCTGCCAGCGGTCGTGAGCACGCCAGAGCTGGTGCAGCTTCGCCGCCTTGGCCGGGTAGAACACCCCCTTGCGGACGACGGTGTTCCGCACGCCCAGCTCGAACATCTCGGGCCAGGGCGCGTCGTCCACGTCGTGTACGGACAGGCTCTGCAGGATGTCCTTGGTGTGCGGGCTGGTGGCCGCCTCGACGGTGCACTGGTTGACCGATCCCGTCAGCAGGAACTCCGCGCCCATGAACAGCGCGGCGGCAGCCGCCTCGGGCGTACCGATCCCGCCCGCCGCGCCCACGTGCACCCGCTGCCGCGCACCGGCGGTCAGCCGGTCGCGCAGCCGCAGGACCGAGGGCAGCACGGTGGCCACACTCGCCGGGCTGCTCAGCCACCCGGCACCGGCCTCGACCACCAGGTCCGTCGCGACGGGGACCGAGCCGGCACCGGCCGCCTCCTCATGGGTGAGGTGTCCGTGCTCACGCAGGTGCCGCACCACGTCCGCGGGTGCGGGCGAGAGCAACTGCTCCGCCAGGTCCGTGCGGTTCACCTTCGCCAGCACCGCTCCGCCCTTGAGCCGGAACTTCACCAGCGCGGGGGTGATCTCCAGGTGGCCGGACGCCTCCACCACCCGTACCCCCAGCCGCAGATACAGCTCCGCCAGCGCCAGCTCCCGCTCGGGGTCGGCCTGCTGGTAGGGCAGCGCCGCCCCGTAGGGGTTGTCCCGGCCCAGCCCGGCGACCACCGTGCCGAGTCCGCTCTCCACCTCGGCGGGGGTGAGGCCGCCCGCACCGTAGAAGCCCATACCGCCCGACTTGGCGAGCCGGGAGAGCAGATCCGGGCCCGAGACCCCGCCGTACATCGAGCCCGCGAGGCAGGCGTGCCGCAGTCCGTAGCGCTCGCGGAACGAGGCGGCGCCGAGATTGGTGAACTCCGCGGTCCCGTCCGGGTCCGCCCATCCTGCCGTGCTCGCCGCTCCGGCCCCGGCCGGGGCCGGAGCGGCCGGACGGGCACCACTCGCCCCGGGAGCCGGATCCGCCGGTTCGGGGGCCGGAGCGGCCCCGGGTTCCCCGGCGGCCGCGGGAGCTTCCCGCGGTCCGTCCGGGGGGACGGGCGCGGGCTCGTGCGCGGGACCGCTCGCGGACCCGGCTTCCACCCGGGACACCTCGGGTACGGCGGCCGGTGCGGCGGCCGCGGGCGGACCGGCAGCGGGCGAGTCCGCCACCGGCGCCTCCGCGGACGCCTGTTTCTCGATCCGGGCCACCAGGTTGCGCAGCACCCGGCCCGGGCCCAGCTCGACGAACTCGAACGGGCCGCGCTGCCGCAGATACCGGACCGAGTCGAGCCACCGGACGGGGTGGTCCATCTGCCGGGTGAGCCGGTGGACGAGTCCCGCCGCGTCGTGCGGCCGGGCGTCGACGTTGGCGATCACT
Organism: Streptomyces sp. WMMB303; assembly: GCF_029351045.1. Lineage (NCBI taxonomy): Bacteria > Bacillati > Actinomycetota > Actinomycetes > Kitasatosporales > Streptomycetaceae > Streptomyces > Streptomyces sp. WMMB303. The sequence goes on from NZ_JARKIN010000001.1 coordinate 5,384,276, forward strand.
GGGATCCGCGGTTCCTTCAGCGGGAGGCCGGCGAGGAACCGGCCGAACTCCTCGGCGGCTTCGGAGACGAACGGGGAGTGCAGCGCGCCGCCCACCCGCAGTCTGCCGTAGCGGGCCCCGGCCGCCTCGGCCAGCGGCTTGACGGCGTCCAGGCCGCTGTCGGAGCCGGCCAGCACGATCTGGTCGGCGGCGTTGATGTTGGCGATGTGGACGTCGTCGATCCCGGCGATCAGCGACTCGACGGCCGGCAGGTCGCAGCCGACGACGGCGGCCATCGAGCCGGTGGCGACCTGTCCCATCAGCTCCCCGCGGCGGGCGACCATGCGCAGTCCGGTCTCGAAGTCGAAGACTCCGGCGGCGAACAGTGCCGCGTACTCGCCCAGGCTGTGCCCCACCAGGTAGTCCGGCGGGGCCGGATCCTCCGCCAGGCGCGCCAGATAGGCGAGTGCCGAGACGGTGTAGAGCGCGGGCTGGGTGTACTCGGTCTGCCGGAGCCGGCCCTGCGGGTTGTGCTCGCACAGCTCGCGGACGGAGTAGCCGAGGACGGCGTCGGCAGTGGCGGTCTCGGCGGGGAACCGGTCGAACAGCTCGGCGCCCATGCCCTGGGACTGGGAGCCCTGGCCCGGGAACCCGTATACCTTGGCGACCTGCATCGAAGCTCCTTCCGCCACAGGCGGGGCGGACTGGACGGACGGGGCGGGCCGGACGGCCCTCGGTACGGCGCCGGCCGCGGGCCGGAAGGTGTCCCGGGCCTTGGCGAGTTGCCGGCTGTCGTGGCCGAAGATGCTCAGCAGCGGATACGAGCGGCCCCGCGCGGGGCCCAGCAGTGCGGTGGTCAGGTTGTGCAGCGTGCTGGAGGGGCCCAGGTCGAGGTAGCGGTGCGGGCCGGTCCGCTCCAGGCCCCGGACGGCGCGTTCGAACTCGATCGGACCGGACACCACCTGCCAGTAGTGCTCGGCCGTCGGACGCGCCACCGGCTCCCCGGTGGCGCAGGAGACGAGGGGGATGCGCGGCTCCCGCAGCTCCAGGCCTGCCAGCAGCTCCTGGCAGGCCGCCCGGCGGGAGTCCAGCAGCCGCGAGTGGAAGGCGTACTCGACCGAGACGCGCTGGCAGGGCACCTCAGCGGCGCGCAGCGCCGCCTCGGCGGCCGCCAGCCCCTCCTGGGCCCCGGAGACCACGAAGTGCTCGGGACCGTTGCGCGCGGCCAGGTCGGTGTGGTCCCGCAGCGCGGGCATCCGCTCATGCAGGCCGGGGTCGGCGAGCACGGCGAGCATCCCGCCGGGGGGCAGCCCCTCCAGCGCCCTGGCCTGCTCGACGACCAGTCGCAGGCACTCCGGGACGGTGAGCACGCCGGAGACCGCGGCCGAGGTGAACTCGCCCAGGCTCGATCCGAGGAGCAGGTCGGGCACGATGCCGTCCGCGCGCAGCATTTCGACCGCGGCCAGCTCGATCATCACGATCGCCGGATGGGTGACCAGGGTGTCGACGAACGGCTCCCCCACCCGACCGCCGTGGTAGAGCTGGGCCACCACCGAGCGGCCGAGCAGTTCGGCGACCATGGTGTCGAGACGGTCGAGTTCGGTGCGGAAGACCGGCTCCTGGTGGTAGAGGCTCTCGCCCATCCCGAAGTGCTGGGAGCCCTGGCCGGAGAACATGAAGACGGTCGGGGTGCTCACTGCTCACCTCCGGCGAGCGCGAGGATGTCCTTGATCACGAAGCGCCCCTCCCGGAAGCCGGACACCGGGCCGGCGGGGGCCGTGGCCCGGCGCGCCGCGGCCAGCAGGTCGCGCACCGGGGCTTCCCCGGCGTCCAGCAGGGCCCGCATGACCTCCGCGTAGGCACCCAGGAGGAAGCTGACGGTCTCGTCGGTGAACAGGTCCCGGTAGTAGGACATGTGCAGGGTCATGGTGCTGGTGGGGAAGACGTCGACCCGCAGCGGGAAACCCATCCGGGTCACGTAGTACCCCGGCGGGAACCGCTCGGAGGTGTCGATCCCGACGTTCTGGAAGACCAGGTAGCTCTCGCAGGGCAGTTGGCCGGGCGGCAGTTCGCCGTGTGCGAGGGCCTCGTCGAGCACCGTGTACTCGTGGGCCGCGACCTCCGCCATGTCGGCCATCACCCGGCGCAGCAGTTCCGGGAGGGGCTCGGCGCCGTCGATCCGGGTGCGCAGCGGCAGGATGTTCAGCGTGGGCCCGACCATGGTGTCCAGGCCCTCCAGCGCGGCGGAGCGGCCGTTGAGCAGCATGCCGTGCGCGACGTCGGCCCGGTCGCCGTCCCCGGTGAAGGCTCCGACGGTGAGCGCCCACCCGGCCTGGAACAGCGTGTTGAGCGTGGTCTTCCGTTCCGGGACCAGGGCCCGCAGCCCGGCGGCGAGGTCGTCGGGCAGGCTGATCCACTGGCGGCCGTAGCCCTCCTCGGCTCCCACCTTGTTGCCGGGAACGGCGGGCGCCAGCGCCACCGGTTCCCTCAGTCCGGCCAGTGCGCGGCGCCAGTGGTCCGCCTCGGCCGCGCGGTCGCGTGCGCGGGTCTCGGCGACGAAGTCGGCGAAGCGCAGGCCGGTCTCGGGTGCCGGGGTCTGCCCGGCCGTCAGATCGGCGATCACCGCATCGAACTGGCGGGCGATGATGTCGTAGGACCAGCCGTCCAGGCACAGGTAGCTGAGGCTGGTCACCATCAGGCAGTGCTCCTCGTCCAGGTCGGCGACGAAGTAGCGCAGCCCCCCGGGTACCGCCGGGTCGACCCCGCGCTCCCGGTCGGCCGCCAGGTGGCGCTCCAGCTCGGCGTCCTGCTCGCCGGGGGACAGCTCCCGCCAGTCGGCGTACTCGAACTCGACCCGGGGTTCGCGGTGCACGACCTGCATCGGCTCCTCGACGCCCTCCCAGACGAAGGAGGTGCGCAGCGCCTCGTAGGCGCGGGCCAGTTCGGTCGCCGCCGCGCTGAACACCGCCGGGTCGACCATCCCGCGCGGCATGGGGGTGAGCCGGTGCACCTGGAAGGCGCCGGTGGTGGGGTGGTCGAGCAGGGTGCGCAGCGCCCACGACTGGAACGGCGCCAGCGGGTGGACGGCTTCCACGGCAGGGTCGGCGCGCAGCCGGTCCAGCACGCCGGCGGCCGGATCGCCGCCGGCGTCCACGGCGTCCGCCGGCCCGGCGGACTCGGCTCGATCCGGTTCGGCCTCCGCGGTGACGGCCGCGGCCAGCTCGCCGAGGGTGCCGTGCTGGAAAAGCATCTGCGGGGTGAGTTCGATGCCGCGTTTGCGGGCGGCCGTGACGACGCGGATGGTGTGGATCGAATCACCGCCCAGCTGGAAGAAGTTGCTGCCCGCACCGACCCGGCCTGCGCCCAGCACCTCCTGCCAGATCTCGGCGAGGGCGCGTTCGGTCCCGGTGGCCGGTTCGACCACGTCCTCGGTGTCGTCGGCGAGCTCGGGCAGCGGCTCGGGGAGGGCCGTGCGGTCCAGCTTGCCGTTGGTGTTGATCGGGAAGCGGGTCAGCGGCACATACGACGAGGGCACCATGTAGTCCGGCAGCCGGTCCTTCAGGTGCGCGCGCAGTTGCGGCAGGAGCGCAGCGGCGGTGTGGGCGAACGCCGGGTCCGTCGAGGTGTCCTCCGCGCGGATGTGCTCGGCCGGCCGGTCGGCGATCCACTGCCGGGCCGTGCCGGGAGTGGCGAGCAGCACCGTGTAGCGGCCGTCGTCGGCGCCCGGCGTCCAGCTGAGCCGGGCGGTGCGGCCGAGCCGTCCGGCCAGCCGCCACCAGCGCTCCGGGTGCACCGCGCCGCCGTCGGAGGGCCCGGCGCCGTCGGCGGGCAGTGCCGGTGCCGGGTCCTCGGGACCGGCCCGGTCGAGCGCGGCGCGCGCCGCGACGACGTCGGCCAGCCGCGCGTTGGGCACACCGCGCACCACGACCGCCTCCGGGTCGCGGGTGCGGATCAGCTCCTCGACGGAGGCGAGGGTGGTCCCGTCCGCCGCCCAGTCGAGCACGGTGCCGGGCACCTGCTGGGCCACCGGCGCTCCGGTGTGCAGGACGGCGTCGTAGCGGTAGCGGTTCATCTCGTTGTCCCGCTCACCGCGCCGCAGCTGCGTCTCGACCCGGCTGATTTCGGGATGGTCGCGGCGCAGCAGGTCGAAGAAGGCGGGATCCAGGACGAGTTCGCGGTCCTGCGCGGCGGCGTGCCGGATCCGGGTCCGCGCCTGGGCGGCGCCGGGTGCGGCGTCGGCGCGGCGCAGCTCGACGTCGGCGTGGAAGGTGTCGAACACCTGGAGCGCGCGTACGTCGCCGACGAACACCGTGCCGCCGTCGGCGACGACCCGCAGCGCTCCCGCGATCACCTCGCGCAGATAGGCCGGGTCGGGGAAGTACTGGACCACCGAGTTGATGACGACGGTGTCGAACTGTCCGGTTGCGAACGCGGTCAGGTCGTGGGCGGGCAGCACGTGCAGCTCGACGCCCGACAGGTCGGGCCGGGGCTCGACCACGGTCTCGCGCAGGTTCCGGACGGCCGTCGCGGACATGTCGGTGCCGTGGTATTCGGCGCAGTGCGGGGCGATCCGGGACAGCAGCAGGCCCGTGCCGCAGCCGATCTCCAGCACCCGCTCCGGGCCCAGCTCCAGCACGCGGTCGACCGTGCTGGTCGTCCATTCCCACATGTCCATCGCGGACAGCGGCGCGCCGGTGTAACTGCTGTTCCAGCCGCGGATGTCGAAGCCCGGTTCGACGGCCGGGCCCTCGTCGTAGACCCGGTCGAACACCTCGCGCCACTCCACGCCGCGGTCGCCGTCACCGGCGGCGTCGACGGTGTCGGTGGCTCCGTCGGCTTCGGTGCCGGGGTCGGCGTCGGCGTCCCGCTGGGGGATCACGTAGGCGACGAGCCGGTTGCCGTCCGCGTCGGGAAGGACGACGGCCTCCCGTACCCCGCGGTGCTCGGCGAGCGCCGCGCCGACCTCGCCCAGCTCCACCCGGTGCCCGCGGATCTTGACCTGCTGGTCGGCGCGGCCGATGTACTCCAGTTCGCCACCGGGCAGCCAGCGCACCAGGTCCCCGGAGCGGTACTCGCGCCCGCCGGGGCCCTCGACGAACCGCTCGGCGTTCAGCTCCGGGCGGTCCAGATAGCCCAGGGTCACCCCGTTGCCGCCCACGTACAGCTCGCCGCGCACCCCGATCGGGCTGGGCTCACCGTAGCCGTCCAGCACCCGCGCCGACAGGTCGGGCATGGGGACGCCGATGGGCGACCCGGACGAGGCCCACTCCAGGTCGGCCCGGGTGATCTCGCGGTAGGTGACGTGCACGGTGGTCTCGGTGATGCCGTACATGTTGACCAGCCGGGGCTGCCGGTCCCCGTGCCGGTCGAACCACGGGCGCAGCCCCGGTACGTCCAGCGCCTCGCCGCCGAAGACCACCAGGCGCAGGGCCAGTTCGCCCGGCGGCGCCGCCTCCTCGGCCGCGATCAGGTGCCGGAAGGCCAGCGGCGTCTGGCTGAGGACGGTCACCCGCTCCTCGCGCAGCAGCCGGAGGAAGTCCTCCGGCGAACGGCTGACCGCGTGGGGGACGATGACGAGGGTGCCGCCGTGGGTGAGGGCGCCGAACAGCTCCCACACCGACATGTCGAAGCTCGCGGAGTGGAACAGGGACCAGATGTCCTGCGGACCGAACCCGAACCAGTGGTCGGTCGCCGCGAACAGCCGAGTGAGGTTGGCGTGGCTGACCTGCACGCCCTTGGGCCTGCCGGTGGATCCGGAGGTGTAGATGACGTACGCCGGATCCTGCGGCCCCGCGCCGGGCAGCCGCCCCGGTGCCGCCGCGGGCGGATGACCCTCGACGGTCACCACCGCGGCGCCGCCGGCCGCGAGACGGTCGGCCAGGTGCCGCTGGGTGACGACGATCCGCGCCTTGCTGTCGTCGAGGAGATACCGGATCCGCTCGGCGGGGTAGGCCGGATCGATCGGCACATAAGCGCCGCCCGCCTTGAGGATGCCCAGCACGCCCGAGACCAGCTCCGGTGCCCGCTCGGTGGCCAGCGCGACCAGCGTGCCGCGCCCCACGCCCCGGTCGCGCAGGACGCGGGCCAGCGCGTCGGACTGCTCGTCGATCTCGCGGTAGGTGAAGCCGGTGCCCTCGTGCCGTACCGCCACCGCGTCGGGTGCGCGGCGTGCGTGCTCGGCGAACAGCTCGTGGGCCGGCTCGGCGGGCACGGGAACAGTGCCGGACTGCGGCCCCCACTCGTCCTCGATCCGTGCCCGCTCCTGGTCGGTCATCACCGGCAGCCGGGCGATGGTGGTGCCGGCGTCCCGCCCCACGGCCTCCAGCACGGTGCGGTAGGCGGCCAGCAGCCGGTCGACGGTGGCGTGGTCGAACACCGCGGAGTTGTACTCGACCTCCACCAGCAGGTCGTCGTTGCGGTCGACGATGCTGATCCACAGGTCGAACTTGGAGGTGGCGTTGCGTACGCCGGAGATGCGCTCGACGGTCAGTCCGGCCGGGGAGCGCAGCGGCCGCGCCGGCAGGAAGTTGAAGCAGACCTGGAAGAGCGGGTTCTGGCTGAGGTAGCGCTCGGGCCGCAGATCCTCCACGATCGCCTCGAACGGGACCTCCTGGTTGCGCTGCGCGCCGGAGGCGCCCTCCTGCACCGCGGCCACCAGGTCGGCGAAGGTCTGCTCACCGCTGACCTGGGTGCGGTGCACCAGGGTGTTGACGAAGAAGCCGATCAGCGGTTCGACGTCGGTGTGGGTGCGGTTGGTGACCGGTGAGCCCACCGGGATGTCGCGCTGCCCGGTCCAGCGGTGCAGCAGTGCCTGGAGCGCCGCGAGCAGCACCGTGTACAGGCCGACGCCCTGCTCGCGGGCCAGCTCCTGGAGCCCGTCGCGCACCGCGCCGGGGAAGACCAACTCGGCGTCGCCGCCCTCGAAGTTCTGCACGGCGGGGCGGGGCCGGTCGAAGGGCAGTTCCAGGTGCTCGGTGATGCCGGAGAGCCGCTCCCGCCAGTAGGAGAGCTGGTTCTCCAGCCGTTCGCCGCTCAGGTGCTCCCGCTGCCAGAGCGCGAAGTCGGGGTACTGGATGGGCAGTTCCTTGAAGGGGGACGGCCGGCCCGCGTCGTAGGCGTCGTAGAGGGTCAGCAGCTCCTCCCAGAACAGCCCCAGCGACCATCCGTCGACGACCACGTGGTGCGCGTTGAGGAAGACCACCCAGCGCTCCTCGGCCAGCCGGAAGAGCACGACCCGCAGCAGCGGCCCCTCGGCCAGGTCGAACGGCTCCCTGGCGAGTTCGGCGATCCGGGCGTCCAGCCGCTCGGGTTCCGCGCGCAGGTCGTGCGTGACGACCGGGACGGTCAGTTCCTCGGCCACACGCTGCCACGGTTCGCCGTCCTCGTCCGGCAGCGTGGTGCGCAGCGCCTCGTGCCGGCGCACGATCTCGTCCACGGCGCGGCCGATCAGGTCCGGGCGCAGCGGGCCGCTGATGGCGAAGGTCATCACCACGTTGTAGGCGGGGCTGCCGGGCACCATCTGGTCGAGGAACCACAGCCTGCGCTGCGCGAACGACAGCGGGGGCCGGACCCCCGGATCGCGCCGGGGAATGCCGCCGCCCGCCGCTGACCCCGGCTGCCGACGGCCCCCGGCCAGCTTGGCCAGCAGCGCCCGCTTCTGCGGCGACAGCCGATCGCTGCCCGCGCCGGCCTTCTCGTCCAATGACATGGGGAGTGCTCCTTCTGCCGAGTTCGGTGGGGTGGGGGCCGGGGGCGTGGGTCAGGCGAGCATGTCGGCGACGACGCTGTCGGGGAGTTCGTCGATCCGGTCGACCAGTTCGGTCTCGACGAGCCGGGCCATCGCGGCCACCGTCCCGGCCTCGAACAGCCCGCCGAGGTCGAGTTCGATCGGGAAGTGGTCCCGCAGCCGCGAGATGACCTGCGTGGCGAGGATCGAGTCGCCGCCGAGCTCGTGGAAGTCGTCCGCCGGCGCCACCGAGGCCAGCCCGAGCACCTCGGCAACCGCCTCGGCCACCATGGCCTCCAGCGCGCCGCCCTCCGCCGTGTCCGGCGCGGCCCTACCGCCCTCCGGTGCCGGAGCCGGCGCGACACGCCGGTCCGAAGGCGCCGCAGCCGTCGCGGCCGCGGGCTCGACCGGTGCGGCGACGTCGGTGGCACCCGCGTTCTCCGCCAGCAGTACCGACTCCAGCGCCCGGTCCTCGCGGGTGGCCAGCAGCGAATAGGCCCGTACCGAGCCCAGTCCGGCCCGCTCCAGCGCCTGCCGCCACATCGGGGCGCTGAGCAGCGGCCCGTTCGGCAGCCGGGTGTCCTCGAACGACCACCAGCCCGGCATCAGCCCGAACGTCAGGGTCGGGAACGGCTGCACCCGGGTGACCTCCAGCAGGATCAGGATGCCGCCGGGCCGCAGCAGGGACCGCGCGTTGGCCAGGGTGCGGTCGATGCGCGCGGTGGCGTGCAGCACGTTGGTGGCCAGCACCACGTCGTACTCGCCCCCGGCGAACCCCTGGGCCGCCGCGGGCCGTTCGATGTCCAGTACGGCGGTGTCCAGGAAGTCGTGCTCGCTGCCGTAGCGGTCGGCCCCGTAGCGGGTGAAGCCGCGGGAGATGTCGGTGTAGGTGTAGCGCAGCCGGTCGCTGTACGGGGCCAGTGCGGGCAGCACCGAGGCCGTGGTGCCCCCGGTGCCCGCTCCCACCTCCAGTACCGCCACCGGCACCTCGGGGTCGCGCTCCAGCCGGGCGGCCGTGTAGTCGGCGACCAGCCGGGCGACGAGCGCGTTGGCGTCCTGGTCGCTGTGGTAGACGCCCTCGACCGCGGTGAAGGACCCGTCGGGGAACAGCACCTCGTGTGCCTTGCGCTTGCCGGTCAGCACGTCCGGATAGGCGTCCAGGCAGGTGGTGAGCAGCTTGGCGAAGCCCGCCATCTCCGGCCTGCGCTCCAGCAGCCCGCCGGTGAGGCGGTCCACCTCGGTCTCCTCCCACTGGAGGGTGGTCGCCGCGCACAGCTCGGTGGTGACGAAGCCGTCGCCGTCCTCGGCGAGGTGCCCGGCGTCGGCCAGGATCCGCACCAGCCCGGCGAGTTGCCGGTGGTGCTCGGCCACCACGCCGAGCCGCCCGATCAGTTCCCGGACGGTGTACCGTTCCCCCGCCGCGGCGAAGACGCCCATCCGGCGCAGCGACGCCAGCAGCAGCTGCTCGCACAGCGCGGCCAGCTCGTCCGCCAGCTCCTCGGCCTCCAGCGCGGCCCGCAGGCTGGTGCGGTCCGGGTGCTCCGCGAGGTGCGCGGCCGCGGCGGCGTCCAGCTCCGGCAGCACGGACGGCACTCCGGGCGCGGTCTCCTCGACGGGTTCGGCGGGCTGCCCGGGACCTCCGCCGCGGGCACCGTCGGCCGAGGAGGCCGGGGACATCGGTGCCGAGCCGTCGGTGGGGCGTTCGATGGGGGTGCCGTCGGCCCACACGTGCGGGTAGCGGTGGCGCTCGAAAGGGTAGCCGGGCAGTCCGATCCGGCGCGGCGCCGCACCCAGGTGCAGCCGCGCCCAGGCCACCGGCTCGCCGGCCGCCCACTGCGCGGCGGGCTCGGCCAGCGGCGGGGCCAGGCCTTCCGGTTCGGTGCTCTCCCCCGCCGCGATTCCCTCGAGCCGGTCGGCCAGCTCGGCGGTGGAGTCGGCGACCACGGCCGCCCGCTGCGCCATCGCCTCCCGCCCGACCTGGAGGGTGTAGGCCACATCGGCGAGGTCGGCACCGGCCAGCGGGCCGCGCAGCGCGGTGGCCAACTCGGCCGCCTTGGCCCGCAGCCGCTCCTCGCTGCGCGCCGAGAGCGGCACCAGGTGCCGCCCGGCGGGGGCGACCGGCGGCCGCGCGGGAGCGGGGAGGTCGGAGAGCACCAGGTGCGCGTTGGTGCCGCTGTAGCCGAAGGAGCTGACGGCGGCGTGCCGGCGGCCGTCCGGCCCCGGCGCCCACGCGGACTCCTCGGTGGCCACCCGGACCGGCGCAGCGGAGAAGTCGATGTGCGGGCTGGGGGTGCTGAAGTTCGCCGCGGGCGGCACCACTTGGGCCCGCATGCTCAACAGCACCTTGATGACACCGAGCACACCGGCGGCGCCCATGGTGTGGCCGATGTTGGCCTTCACCGAGCCGATCGGGCAGTACCCGGTACGGTCGGTGAGCCCGTCGAAGGCGGAGGTGATGCCCGCGATCTCGATGGGGTCGCCCAGCGTGGTGCCGGTGCCGTGCGCCTCGAAGTAGCCCAGGCCCTCCGCCGCGACGCCGCTGCGGCGCAGCACGCCGCGCAGCAGTCCGGCCTGCGCCTGGGTGCTGGGGGCCGTGATGCCGGAGGTGCGGCCGTCCTGGTTGGTGCCGCTCGCCCGGATCACCCCGTGCACCCGGTCGTTGTCCCGCAGCGCGTCGGAGAGCCGTTTGAGGACGAGCATGCCGACGCCCTCTCCGACCAGCATGCCGTCGGCGGCCGCGTCGAAGGGGCGGCACCTGCGGGTGCCCGAGACGGTGCCCAGGCTCTGCATGGTGAGGAACACACCCGGATGGTTGGCCGTGTAGACGCCGCCCGCGAGTACCAGGTCGGTCTCGTCGGACAGCAGCAGCCGGGCGGCCAGGTCCAGGGCCACCAGCGACGAGGAGCACGCGGTGTCCATCGCCAGGGCCGGGCCGGCCAGATCGAGGTGGTAGGCCAGCCGGGAGACCATCACGCTGGTGTCGGAGCCGAGCAGCGAGTGCGCGTTGTACTCGGCCTGGGGCGCCAGCCCGGTGGTGCCCACGACGGTGCCGACCCGCTGCCCGCGCAGGGTGGCGGCGTCGATCGCGGCGTCCTCCAGGGCGTGGTAGCTGGACTCCAGCAGCACCCGCTGGGCCGCGTCCATGGCCGCGGCCTCGGTGGGCGCGATCCGGAAGAACCCCGGGTCGAACGCGTCGGTGTCCGGCATCGCTCCGTAGCGGGGCAGCGCCGCGCCGGGGAACGCTTCCTGGAACATCCGCACCGCGACCGGGTCGTCGATCTCCCGGGTGACGTCGCGGCCCTCCCGCACCAGGTCCCAGAACTCCTCCGTACCGGCGGCGCCGCCGGTACGGCAGTGCAGCCCGACGATCGCCACCTCCTCCTGGGGGCCTTGCGCGGCCAGCACCGACTCCACGTGTGCGGCGAGCCGGCCGGTGTCGGGGTGGTCGGCGACCACCCCGCTGGAGAGGCTCGTCCCCAGCTCCGTGTTGATCGCCTCGACCAGCGAAACCGACCTGGCCAGGTCAAGTCCCGCGAGAGTGGTCAGGTTCAGCTTCGCCGCGGCCTCCTCGACCACGCGCACAACCTCGGACATGTCTCTCCCTCCCGGTTTCAGGCGCCTGCCCACTCGGTCAGTGCGCGGTGGTTGGCCCGGTCCCTGTCCTCCGCGGCCCTCGCTGCCGCCTTGCACAGCCGCAGCAGCACCGGGCGGGTCCACCCGCGGCGGGACGGCTCGGCGAGCCCGTCCTGCTCCAGCAGCGGGTCGAGCACGGCCGGCGGTGCGGTGACCGTCTCGACGACCAGGCGGGCCGAGCCCAGCAGCGACACCCACGAGTCGATGCTGGGCACCAGCACCCCGGCCGCCCGGTCGTCGAGGTCGCCGCGGAGCGTGCCGATATGGTCGGCGAGCAGCATCCGGCCGCCGTCGATCAGTGCGGCGTCGATCCGGGCGAGCAGGTCCCGCTTGCGGCGTACGGTCACCAGCCGGCCCAGGGCGACCACCAGGTCGTAGGTGCCGGGCAGGGCCTCGTCGGGGTTCGCGGGCAGGGAGTGGAGCACCGCCGTGCCCTCCCGGTCGGCGAGGGCGGCGAGTTGTTCGCCTCCGCCGCCGCCCACGTCGGCGATCGCGCCCACCGCGGCGAGGTGCTCCGGGGCCAGCAGCGCCTCCCAGGAGTCCCCGCCCGTCTCGGCTCCCCCTCGGGCGGAGTGCGGGGCGGCAGCGGCGGCGGGTATCCGGTCGGCCAGCAGCCCCAGCAGGTGGCCCGCCAGGGCGCCCGCCGTCGCCTGGTCGAAGACCAGGGTCACCGGCAGCCGCAGGCCGGTCGCCTCGTCGAGTCGGTTGCGCAGTTCCACCGCGGTCAGCGAGTCGAATCCGAGCTCGGCGAAGCCGCTGTCCGCTTCGATGTGTTCGGGCTCGAAGCCGGGCAGGACCGCCGCGACCTCCTGGGCGACCAGCGCCAGCAGCAGGGCCCGGCGCCGGTCCGGCGCGGCACCGGCGAGCTGCTCCAGCAGCGGACCGGAGGAGCCGGGAGCACCGGTGTCGACCGCGGCGGCTGGGGCGTCGTCCACCGCCGCGGGGGCAGCGGCGTCCACGGCGTCGGTACCCGGCGCCGGGTCGGCGGCGCCGGACGGCGGTGCCGTGTCCGCAGCCCCGGGTGTTGCCGTGCCGGCGGCGGGGGGTGCCGCGGGTCCGGGGGCGGGGGCCGCGGCGTCTTGGCGGACCAGGCTGCGCAGCACCGGGTGCACGGGGGCGGCCCGCAGCGCGGGGAGGTCCAGCCGCATCGGCACGGCCAGCTCCGCCGGGCCGGCCACGGCCGCGTCGAACAGTGCCGCGCCCTCCTGGTCGGACAGCATCCGGAAGCCGCTGCGGACCATCATGGCGGTGGCCCGCTCGTCCTCCAGCAGGTCCCGGGTGAGGTCGCTGACGCTGGCCCACAGTCCGAACGCGACGGACAGCCCCGGCAGCCCGTCGGTGCGGCGGCGCCGGGCGAGCGCGTCCAGGAACGCGTTGGCGGCCGCGTAGTTGGACTGCCCCGGGTTGCCGAGCACTCCGGCAGCTCCGGAGAAGGTCACGAAGACGTCCGGATCAGCGGCGCGGGTCAGCTCGTCGAGGACGACGGCCGCGTCCAGCTTGGCCCGCAGCACCGGCGCGAGCCGGGCGCGGGTCTGGCCGGCGAGCATGCCGTCGTCCAGCGCCCCGACCACCTGCACCACCCCGGTGAGCGGGTGGTCGGCGGGGATGCCGGCCAGCACCTCGGCCACCTGGTCCCGGACGGTCGCGTCGCAGCGCGCCAGCCGGACCTCGGCCCCCAGCGCGGTGAGTTCGGCGGCCAGTTCGCGGGCGCCGGGCGCCGAGTCGCCGCGCCGGGAGGCGAGCACCAGGTGCCGCACACCGTGTGCGGTGACCAGGTTCCGCGCGATCACCGAGCCCAGCGTGCCGGTGCCGCCCGCGACGAGGACGGTGCCGCCGGGGGTGAAGGTACGGGGGATGGTGAGCACGATCCGGCCGATGTGCCTGCCCCGGCTCATGGTGCGCATCGCGTCCCGGGCGCGGCGGACGTCGAGCACGGTGCGGGTCGGCGGCGGCAGCACGCCGCGCTCGAACAGCGGCAGCAGTGCGTCGAACATGGCGCCGATCCGCTCCGGTCCCGCCTCGACGAGGTCGAACGCCTGGTAGCGGACGCCAGGATGGCTCGACTCGACGTCCTCGGCGGGCCGGATGTCGGTCTTCCCCATCTCGACGAACCGCCCGCCGCGGGGCAGCAGTCGCAGCGAGGCGTCGATGTGCTCGCCGGTCAGCGAGTTGAGGACGACGTCCACGCCGCGGTTGCTGCTCTCGGCCGCGAACGCGGCGGCGTAGCCGGTGTCGCGCGAGGAGCGGATCAGCGAGGCGGGCACGCCCATGGCCCGCACCTCGGCGTGCTTGGCGGGAGCCGCCGTGGCGAACACGTCGGCGCCCAGATGGTCGGCGAGCCGCACCGCGGCGCTGCCCACCCCGCCCGCGGCGGCGTGCACCAGCACCGACTCACCGGCCCGCAGTCCGGCCAGCTCGACCAGTCCGTAGTAGGCCGTCAGGTACGCCACGGGCGCGGAGGCGGCCTCCGCCCAGGTCCAGCCGGCCGGGATGTGCCGCACGGTGCGCGCGTCGGTCACACAGACCGGTCCGATACCGCCGGGCAGCAGGCCGAACACCCGGTCGCCGACGGCCAGTCCGGTGACGCCGGGGCCGACCTCGGTGACCACTCCGGCGCCCTCGGCGCCGAGCACCAGGTCACCGGGGTACATGCCGAGTGCTCCCAGCACGTCGCGGAAGTTGAGCGCGGCGGCGCGGACGGCGACCCGTACCTGTCCGGCGGCGAGCGGCCGTGCGGCGTCCGGCGCGTGGACCAGCGCCAGGTTCTCCAGGGTGCCGGGTGCCGTGGAGTCCAGCCGCCAGGTCGGGGTGTCGGGCACTTCCAGGCCCGGGTCGTCGGCGGCCCGCACCAGCCGCGGCACCAGCACCCGGCCGCCGCGCAGCGCGATGTGGAACTCGTCGGCCGCCAGCGCCGCGTCGAGGGCCGCGGGCACGCCGGCGACCGGCGCGTGCCGGTCCAGCTCCACCAGCACGAGCCGGCGCTGGAACTCGGACTGCGCCGCCCGGAGCAGTCCCCAGGCGGGCGCGTTCGCCAGGTCGGGCACCGGCTCTCCCGGCTCGACGGCGATGGCGCCCCTGGTCAGCACGACCAGCCGGCGGCCGCGGTTGGCCGGGTCGGTCAGCCAGTCCCGCACCGTGTCCAGCAGCGCGCCGGTGGCCTCGTGCGCGGCGGGCACGAGCGCCTCGCCGGTCACCGGGAGGTCGCCGGGGCCTTGCAGCGACAGGACGGCGAACTCGCCGCGTTCGACGGTCCGCACCACCTGGCCGATGCCGTAGGGGTCGGGGCCGAGCAGCGACCAGCTGCCGGTGGACGGGCCGCCGCCCGCGGCCGGGGCCGCCGCCTGCGGCAGCGGCTCCCATGCGAGGGTGAGCAGCGCGTCCCGGGCCGGGTCGGGGCGCTCGCCGGTGGCCGAGCGCAGTACCAGGCAGTCGAGCTGGGCGACGGGCTTCCCGTCGCCGTCGGCGAGTTGCAGCGCGACGCCGGAGCCGTCTGCTCCGGTCAGCCGTGCCCGGGCCCGTCCTCCGGCCCCGGGGCTGTGCACCGACATCCCGGTCCAGGCGAACGGCAGCAGCCCGCCGCCGCCCTCCATCCAGGTGCCGAAGCCCATCGCGTGCAGTGCCGAGTCCAGGAGGGCCGGGTGCACTCCGTAGCGCCCGGCTTCGGCGGCCTCGGCCGCGGGCAGTTCGACCTCGGCGAACACCTCGGTACCGCGCGCCCACACCGCACGCAGGCTCTGGAACGCCGGGCCGTAGGTGTACCCGGCGGCGTCCATGGCGGCGTAGTAGTCCGCGACGGGAAGCGGCTCGGCTCCCGGCGGCGGCCACTGGACGAGGTCGAAGTCCGGTGCGCCGCGCAGCGGGGCCAGCGTGCCGGTGGCGTGCCGCGACCAGGGCCGGTTCGCGGCCGCACCGGCGGGGCGCGAGGTCACCTCGACGGCGCGCGTGCCGTCCGCCGCCGGGGGCGCGAGCACGAGCCGTACGGCGGTCTCCTGCCCGCCGGTCAGGTCGAGCGGCGCGTGCAGGGTCAACTCCGTGATCCGCGCGGTGTCCACGGCCTCGCCCGCGCGTCCGACCATGTCCACCAGCGCGGTGCCGGCCAGCAGCACCCGGCCGTTGACCAGATGGTCGCCGAGCCATGGCTGGGCCGTCTGGGAGACGCTGCCGGTGACGGTCAGCGTGCCGTCCGAGCCGGTGACCGCTGCGGCGAGGTCGAGCAGCGGGTACCGGGCGGTGTCCCCGGAGGAGCCGGCCGGTGCGGCCGGTACGGCCGCGGAGACCGATGCACCGGCCGGTACGGGGGTCGGTGCGCCGACCGGGGCGGGTGCCGGGGCCGCCGGGGCGAGGGCAGGCCCGGCCGACGTGGCGGGCGCGGCGGCGGCCGGGGGGTCGGTCCAGTAGCCGGTGGTGGCGAAGGGATAGGTGGGCAGTCCGCCGAGCCGCAGCGGCGTGCCCTGCGGATACAGCGAACTCCAGGCGAGCATGCCGCCTTCGGCCCACACCCGGGCCAGCTCCGGCAGCGGCCTGCCCTTGGCCCGCTCTGCGCGGACGGCGGACGCGGGGCGCTTGGCCTCCCCGGTGAGCACGGCGGCGGTGTCGCCCGCACGCCACCGCTCCAGCGCCTCCAGCACCTCCGTCAGCTGGTCGGCCACCACGGCCAGCCGGAACCGCATCGGCTCCCGGCCGACCTGGCTGGTCCAGGCGACCCGCGCCAGGTCCAGGTCGGGGTTGCGGCGCAGGAAGCCGGCCCAGTTCCCGACCGAGTCGGCGAGCTGCTGCGGAGTGCGGGCCGAGAGCACGAACAGGGCCGGTCCCGTGCTCCGCCGGACCTCCGTCTCGGGAGCCTCCTCGACCACGACATGCGCGTTGGCGCCGCCCGCTCCGATCCCGGTGATCCCGGCCCGCCGTACCTGGGTCCGCCCGTGCACCTGCGGCGGGTCCCAGGGCACCGGCTGGTCCGACAGTTCGAAGGGAAGCTTGTCGCGGTCGATCGCGGGGTTGATCTCCTGAGGCAGCCGGGTCGGGGGCAGGGTGCGCTCGGTGAGTGCCAGCACCACCTTGGAGAGCTGCGCCATACCCGAGGACGCCTCGCCGTGGCCGATGTTGGGCTTGACCGAGCCGAGCCGGAAGCGGCCCGAGGCCCCTTCCCGACCGCCGAACGCCTGGGTGACCGCGGTCATCTCGACCGCGTCGCCGATCTCCGTGCCGTTGACGGTGGTCTCCAGGTAGCTGACCGTGTCGCCGTCGACGCCCGCCCGCCGCAGCGCGGCGGTGATGACGGCGGCCTGCCGCTTGGGGCTGGGGCTGGTGAAGCCGACGGTGCGCCCGTTGTGGTTGACCGCGCTGCCGCGGACGACCGCACGTATGTGGTCGTTGTCGCGCCGCGCGTCGGCCAGCCGCTTGAGCACCACGACGCCGACCCCCTCGCCGGGCACGATGCCGTTGCCGCCGATCCCGAAGGCCGGGCACTCCGGCCGGTTCGACAGCATCTTGACTGCGCCCAACTCGGCGTAGGTGGAGGGGTGCAGATACAGGTTCACCCCGCCGACCAGGGCCATCGCGCACTCGCCGGAGCGCAGGCTCTGCACGGCCTCGTGCAGCGCGACCAGCGCCGAGGAGCAGGCGGTGTCCACCGGTTTGCTGGGGCCGCCGAGGTCGAGCTGGTAGGAGACGCGGTTGACCATGTCGCCGAACGAGGTGCGCGGCAGGTCGACCCCGCGGTCCGCTCCCAACCGGTCGAAGCCGAGCTTGGAGGCGCCCGCGAACACCCCGGTCGCCCCGCGGACCTTGGCGTCGAGGGCGTGCGGGCAGTACCCGGCGTCCTCCATGGCCTTCCAGCACTCCTGGAGGAAGATCCGCTGCTGGGGGTCGGTGTTCCGGGCCTCCTGCTCGGACATCCCGAAGAACTCGGCGTCGAACTGGTCGAAGTCCTCCAGGAACCCGCCCCACTTGGAGTGGCTCTTGCTGATGATCTCCATGCCCTGCGGATCGGGCGTGTAGTACTGCCGCCAGTCCCAGCGCCGGGCGGGTATCTCGCCGATGGCGCTGCGGTTGGCGGTGACCAGGTCCCAGTAGCTGCGCAGGTCCGGCGCCCCGGGGAAGCGCACGCTCAGTCCGACGATCGCGACGGGCTCCGCGGTGTCCGGTTCGGCCGGCCCGGCGTCCGCGGCGGGCCGCGGCGCGGGAGCGGGCGCGGCGGGCGCCGTGCCCGCGGCGGATGCGGGAGCCGCGGCAGCCGCCGGAGGCACGGACGAGGCTGCGGCCGGCGCGGCGGGCGCGCCCCGCACGGCGACCAGGACCGCCTCCGGCGCGTCGTCCTCGTCCACTCCGCAGGGCAGCGGGTGGACGCGGATCTCCTCGAACCCCGCCGCGGCCAGCGCTGCCCGCCAGGTGTCGGCCGAGAGCAGCGGCGCGTGGGGCAGCCGGTCCCGTGCCGCGCCCGGCTGCGGCCACCACTCGGCGGTCAGCCCGAAGAGCATGATCGAGGGTTCGGGGGCCGAGACGGCCTCGGTCAGCACCAGCGTGCCCCCGGGGCGGAGCAGGGCGGCGGCGTTGGCCAGGGCCGCGTCCGGGTCGGCGGCGGCGTGCAGCACGTTCGCGGCGAGCAGCACATCGGCGCCCCCGGCGGGCAGTTCCGGGCTCGCGGCGGCGACGGCGACATCGTGGACGGTGAACTCGGTGAAGCCGTACTCGCGGCCGAAGCGCTGCCTGCCGTGTTCGGTGAACCGGGAGGAGGGGTCGGTGTACGCGTAGCGCAGCCGGTCGCCGAAGGGCGCCAGTGCGGGCAGCGTCCGCGCGGCCGTCGCACCGCTGCCGGAGCCCAGTTCGACGACGGAGACTGCCGTCGCCGCCTCCAGCCGGGCGCGGGCCGCCTCGGCGGCCACAGCGGCGACGACGTCGCCGCTGTCCGGGGCGCCACCGCCCGGAGCGGCGCCGGGCGGCTCGGCTCCGGCGCCGTCGGGGAAGAGCACCTCGGCGACGGGACGGCGCCCGGTCAGCACCTCCGGGTAGGCGTCCAGGCAGCGGCGCAGCAGCCGGACGGTCGGCTCCGCGGTGGGGAACTCTTCCACCAGTCCGGCGACCATGGCGTCCGACTCGGCGCGGGAGAGCTCGCGCAGCGGATAGGCGGCGACCAGCCGCTCGCCCTCCCGGCGCAGCGTGCCCGCCGTGACGAGGATGTCCAGCAGCGCCTCGAACAGCCGCCGGTGCTGGTCGGCCACGCCGAGCGCAGCGGCCAGTCCGTCCGGTGTGCCGCCCTCGCCCGGCGCGGTGAAGGCGCCCATCCGCCGGAGGGCTCCGGCCAGCATCCGCCGGGCCAGCAGGGTCAGCGCGTCCGTGCCGCGCTGCACCGCGAGCCCGGCGCCGGGGTCGGCCCCGGCGAGCACGTTCCGGGCGGCGGTGTGCAGCCGCTGCGCGTGCTCGGCGGGACGCCGTCCCTGCGCGGTCCTTGCCGAACGTGCCGTCGTTGCCGTCGTCGGCGTGCTCATCAACGGTTCACCGCCTCGGCGTAGGGGGTGGCCGCGGCGATCCGGGCGCGGTTGCCCGCGCGCCCGGCCGCCGGTCCGGCCGTGCTGTCC
This sequence comes from Streptomyces sp. WMMB303, assembly GCF_029351045.1. Classification (NCBI taxonomy): domain Bacteria; kingdom Bacillati; phylum Actinomycetota; class Actinomycetes; order Kitasatosporales; family Streptomycetaceae; genus Streptomyces; species Streptomyces sp. WMMB303. The sequence goes on from NZ_JARKIN010000001.1 coordinate 5,403,188, forward strand.
TTGCGCAGCCGCAGCAGCAGATACGCCGCCGTACCGCGCTCCAGCGGCACGGCCAGGTCGGTGTGGAACCGCCACCGGTCCTTGGCCCGGGGGTCGAGGCCGGCGGTGTGCTGGTCGACGTCGAAGTCGGCGAGGAAGTGTCCGACGCGGGCGCTCGCGTCGACCGCGTCGTCGAGCACGAACCCGGCGTCGGCGAGCTGGTCGGCCCACTGTTCCGGGGTCGGGAGCCGGATGCCCAGCCCCGGGTCGGTCCGCTCGCTGCCGACGGCCAGGAAGTCGGCCAGCAGCAGCCTGCCGCCCTCCGGCAGCGCGGCGGCGATCCGGGCCAGGTACGCGGCCTTGTCGGCGACCAGGTGGCTGCCCTCGATGTCCAGCGCCACCTCGTGCGTGGTCGCGGGGTCGGTGTGCGCGACGGTGACCCTCGTGTCGAGGCCGTACTCCTTGGCCGTCCGGGCCGCGGCCTCGGCCTGCGCCGGGTCGGCGGTGCGGAGGTGCACGCGCAGGGCGCGGTGGCGGGCCGCGAGGCGCAGTCCGGCGGCGCCCTGTGCGCCGTGCAGGTCGAACAGTCCGCCGACCCGGTCGAGGTCTTCGCCGCGGAGCAGCACGTCGAGCAGTTCGGCCTGGTGCTCGCGCACCAGTCGGGTGTCGTCGGGGTCGGCCTCCGGGTGGAGCAGCACCCGGCTGGCGGAGAACCCGATCTCGCGGGCCGGGAACGGCGCGGCCCAGGCCGGTTCGGCGGGCCACTCGGGTATCGGCTCGGCGGGCGGTGCCGGGGCGCCGCCGGCTGTCGGGGCGACGCCGGCCGGGGTACCGGGGAGCGCGCCGGCGTCGACCGGGAAGTCCGCCGCCAGGCTCTCGGCCACCTCCGCCACACAACCGAACTCGAACAACAACGTCCGCGACGCATCCGGAAACACCTCGGCGATCCGGTGATTCACCCGCGTACGCACCACCGAATCAATCCCGAACGCATCCCACGACCGCCACGGATCCACCTCCCCCACCGCGACCCCGGCCTCTTCCCCCACCACACCCGACAACCAACCCACCACATCGCCCCCACCAGACACCGGAGCACCCACAACCCCCGACGGCACCCCAGCCGACTCCACCGCCGACTCCACCGCCACCACCCCCGCACCACCGGGGAGCGCGCCGGCGTCGACCGGGAAGTCCGCCGCGAGACTCTCGGCCACCTCCGCCACACAACCGAACTCGAACAACAACGTCCGCGACGCATCCGGAAACACCTCGGCGATCCGGTGATTCACCCGCGTACGCACCACCGAATCAATCCCGAACGCATCCCACGACCGCCACGGATCCACCTCCCCCACCGCGACCCCGGCCTCTTCCCCCACCACACCCGACAACCAACCCACCACATCGCCCCCACCAGACACCGGAGCACCCACAACCCCCGACGGCACCCCAGCCGACTCCACCGCCGACTCCACCGCCACCACCCCCGCACCACCGGGGAGCGGCTCTCCCGGAGCCGCGTCCGCGTCGAGCAGGGCGGTCCGGCAGTCGGCGGGGAAGTCCGTGGTCAGCAGGTCGGCAACCTCGTCGATGGTGGGGAACTCGAACAACAGGGTCCGGGACGCGGCCGGGAACCGCTGGGCGAGGTACTGGTTCACCCGGGTCCGGACCACCGAGTCCACGCCGAACGCGTCGAACCGCTCCCAGCGGTCGACAGCCGCCGGGTCGACACCCACCTCCTCGGCGATCACCCGGGTCAGCCACAGCGCCACGTCCTCACGCAGCCCACCGGGCCCGGCAGCGGCCGACGGCACGATGTCCGCCGGTGCGTATGCCGTCCCGGCGGGGGCGGCGGGGGGCACCGGAGCCGCAGGGGCCGCCGTCGCAGATGCCGGCGCCGCCGGGACTGACGGCTCGGCAGGAGCCACGGTCGCGGCGGGAGCGACCGGCTCAGCGGGAGCGACCGGCTCAGCGGGAGCGACCGACGCGGCTGGGGCCGGCGCCGGGGCGGTCCGGGGCTCGGCGGCCGGCCGCGGCGCGGGGCCCGGCTGCCCGGCGGGCTGCGGGCGTGCGGCGGCCGTCGCGGCGGACGGGCGGGGGGCCAGCCGGTCCCTGCCGTGCCGGGTGCGCGCGAACGGATAACCGGGAAGCGAGACCCGGCGGCCGTCGGTGGCGGGCCAGGAGACCTCGGCGCCCCGGCACCAGGCCGCGGCCAGCTCCGCCTGGGTGCCGCCGGTCGCGCGGGGCGCCCCGGTGCGGGCCCGGCCGACTGCCGTTTCGGCAGTGGGGCGGCCGGCCGCGAGCGCCCGGAGCGCCGCCACCAGTTCGGGCACCGAACCGGCCACCACGACGGCCCGCTCGTCCAGCGCCGCGCGCCCCTGCTGAAGGGTGGCCGCCACGTCGGCGAGCGTCGGCGCCGCCCACACCGGCTGCCCCTCGTCCGGCCGGGCGGCCGGGGCCAGCGAGGCGACCAGGCTGTCCACGGACGGCGACTCGTAGAGCGTGTCGACGGTCACCTGACGGCCGGTCTGCCGGGCCAGCAGATTGGCCAGTTGGGCGAGCTGATGGGGCTCGGCGCCGTGGTCCTCCAGATTCCGGTCGCCGCGCAGGCCGCCGGGGTCGATTCCCAGCAGGTCGGCGATGAGCCGACGGAGGGTGTCCTGGCCGCTCTCCGCGCCTGTCGTGCGGACCCGTTCGAGATGGTCGGCCAGTTCCGCGGCCAGTACGCCGAGCCGCTCGCGGTCGCGGGCCGAGAGCGGTACCGCCACCGGGCCCGGTGCGCGGACCCCGGCCGCCGGACGCGGTGCGGGCTGGTACTCCTCCACCACCAGGTGCGCGTTGGTGCCGCTGTGTCCCATCGAGTTGACCGCCGCGAGCCGCGGCGCGCCGGGGGTCGCGGGCCACGGCCTGCCGACGGCGTCGACGGTGATGCCCGAACCGTCCAGCTTGATCATCGGATTGAGGGTGCGGAAGGTGGGCATGCCGGGGAAGCGCTCGTTGCGCATGCTCAGCAGCACCTTCACCAGACCGATGGCGCCCGCGGCCGCGCCGGTGTGGCCGACGTTCGCCTTGGCGCTGCCGAGCACGCACCCGTCCGGGTTCGGCCGCTGCCTGCTGAACGCGCGGGCCAGCGCTCCGGCCTCCACCGGGTCGCCGAGCACGGTGCCGGTGCCGTGCGCCTCGACGTATCCGACCCGGGAGGTGTCGATGCCGTGCCGCCGGTACACCGTCTCGACCAGCTTCTCCTGGGCCGGCCCGTTCGGCGCGGTGAGTCCGTTGCTGGCGCCGTCGTGGTTGACGCCGGTGGCGCGGATGACGCCGCGGATGTCGTCGCCCGCCGCTTCGGCGTCGGCGAGCCGCTTGAGCACGAGCACCGCCACCCCCTCGGCGAAGACGGTGCCGTTGGCGGAGTTGTCGAAGGTGCGGCACTCACCGGACGGCGAGAGCACCCCCATGTCCGCGAGCAGGTTCAGCGAACTCTGGTCCAGGCCCACGTTGGCGCCGCCCGCCAGCGCGATCCCGCAGTCGCCGGCCAGCAGGCTGCGGCAGGCCATGTGGAGGGCGACCACGGACGAGGAACAGGCGGTGTTGACGACCAGCGCCGGGCCGTGCCAGTCGAGGAAGTAGGAGAGCCGGGCCGCGACCAGCGCGTCGGAGGCGCCGGTGAACGACTCGTGCAGATACCCGGCGGGCTCGGCGCCCACGAACATCCCGGTGTCGGAGCCGTAGAGCGAGAACGGGTCGATGCCCGCGTCCTCGACGGCGTGCCACGCCTCCTGCAGCAGCAGCCGCTGATGCAGGTTCATGGAATCGGCCTCCCGCGGGTCGATCCCGAAGAACTCCGGGTCGAAGCAGTCCCGGTCGGCGATCACCCCGCCCCAGCGGTAGCCCCGGGCACCCTCGCCGAGGATCTCCGCGGGCAGTTCGCCGACGCTCTTGCGCCCCGCGGCCAGATTCTCCCAGAACGTGCGGATGTCGTCGGCCCCGGGGAACCTGCCCGCCATCCCGACCACCGCGATGTCCAGTGCGGAGGTCGGGGCGGGCGGGGGCTCCGCTGCGGCGGCCGGGCCGGCGGTGAGGTAGCGATCCACGACGGATCGGAACTCGGTACTCGTCATCGCTGCCCTCCGGAGGCGTTGTCGACAAGATCGGTGAGGTGGTCGGTCAACCGGTCGATGGTGGTGTGGTCGTAGAGGAGCGCGGCGTCCAGTTCGAGGCCCAGCTCCTCGCCGAGCTCGGAGACGAAGGACATCCCGGTGATCGAGTCGACGCCGAGTTCCGCGAACGCGCGGCGGGACGACAGCTCCTCGGGCGGCACGCGCAGTGCCCGGGCGAGCCGCCGAGTGGTCAGCGACCTGATCCGGTCCCGGTCGACGCCCTCCGTGGGCGGCTCCTGATCCCGGCCCTGCCCCTCGCCTGCGGCCGCCGCCCCGAGGCCGGCGGCGGGCTCCGGCGGCGTCCGCGCAGGCAGCGGCTGGGATGCGGGGGCGGAGGGGGGGTCCGCGGACTCCCGGGCCGCGGCGGCGTCGGCGGTCTCCGTCGGCCCCGGCCCGGGTGCCGGTGCGGCCCCGCCGGGGCGCAGGCCGACGGTCTGGGTGGCGCCGCCCGAGGTCAGCAGCCGCACGGCCGCGTCGAAGCAGGCCGCGCCCTCCTCGTCGCCGAGGAAGCCGACCCCGGGGTGCTCGGCGGCCGCCTCGCCGAACGAGGAGGCCCAGGCGCCCCAGTTGAGCACCCCGACCGGGAACGGTGCCGCCACAGCGATGGCCCGCGCGAACGCGTCCGCGAACGTGATGCCCGCCGCGTACGCCGGGTGGGTTCCGGCGCCGCCGAACGCGAACGCCTGTGCCGAGGAGAAGAAGCACAGGAAGTCCAGCGGCTCGTCCACCAGCGCGCCCGCCACATGCACGGCGCCCCGGGCCTTCACCTCGTAGTGGTGGCGGAACTCGGCGTCGTCGAGCGCGGTCACCTCCCGGGCCTGCTCGGTGATGGTCGAAGCGCCCGCGAACACGACGCCGTGCAGGGCGCCCAGAGCCTCCTTGGCCTCGGCGACCGCGGCCCGCACCTGCTCGGGGCGCGTCACATCGGCGCGCAGGTACGCGGGGGCGCGGTCCCCGACGGTCGCGGCGTCGAGCGCCGCGCGGACCGCCGCGTCGTCTCCCGGCCTGCGGCCCACCCAGGCGACCCGGGCTCCGTAGTGCTCGTGCAGGTGCCGGGTGACGGCTTGGCCGACCACCCCCGCACCGCCGATCACCAGATAAGCACCGCCCGTCCGCAGCCCCGGCTCGCCACCGGGCGGTTCGACCTCGTCGAACCGCTGCCGGTAGCGCCTCCCCTCGCGCAGCAGCGTCAGTTCGCCCGCCGGGCTGGCCGGTTCGGCGATCAACGCCGCGGCCAGCGCGGGCAGATCGGTCTCCCGTGCGGAGACGTCCACGTTGCGCACCGCGTACCGGCGGCGCTGCTGGGCCAGGAAGTAGGCGAGCCCGGTCAGTCCGGCGCCGGTGGCGTTGGCCGCGCGCCCGTCGGTGCCGTGCGTGTCGTGGGTGGTGAGGTGGCAGTCGATCCGCTCACCGCCGTCCCGCTCGGCCAGGGCCCCCAGCAGCCGCAGGGCGAGCAGTTGGACGTCCGCGTCGACCCGGGCGTGCGGGTCCTCGGCACCGACGACGAGGTGTACCCGGTCCACCGGGCCCACATCGGCGAGGACGGTGCGGAAGGCAGCGGGGTCGCCGGGCGAGACCGTGCGCAGCGAACCCGTGGCGACCGTGCTCGCGCCCGTCGTCACCGACACCACGGTGGCCCCGGCGGCGCGGTGGTGGGCGCCGACGGCCTCGGCCAGGGCACCGGCCCCGGACTCGACGACCAGCACCCGGCCCCCGGCGGCCGCCGGTGAGGGGGCCGGGGAGCGCTCCTCCCAGCTCGGCACCCGCAGCATCCCCCGGGACGGCGCGGTGAGCGCGCCGGCCGCGCCGTACGCCTCAGGTCCCTGGCTCCGCTTCGGCTCGTGCGGCTGCCCTGCGGAGCCGGCTGCGGTCTTTGCCGGGACCGCCGTGTCCGCGGCGGGCCCGTCGGCGCCGGAGACCTCCGCACCTCGGCCCGCGGCGCCCTGCGCGCCGGGGCGGTCCGGCGCGGGCGCGGCGGAGTGGTCGGTGAACCAGTAGCGGTCCTGCGCGAACGGGTAGCCGGGCAGGCTGACCCGGCGGCCGCGGGCGGCGCCCGGCCGGTCCGTCCAGTCGACGGCGGCGCCCTCCACCCACCGTTCGGCGAGCGGGCGCAGCGCCCTCTCCGTACCGTGCACCCGGACCGCGTCGTCGGCGAGGAAGTCGCCGAGGGCCCGGACGAGTCCGGCCAGGTCGGGCACGGCGAACGCGGCACGCTCGGCCAGCTCCACCCGGCCGTGCTGCAGCGTGTGGGCCACGTCGGCGAGCGCGAGGTCCCCGACGCCCGCCGGCACCAGGGCCGCGGCCTCGGCGACGGTGTGCCCGGCGGTGAGCCGGGGCGGTCGGCCCGAGGGCAGCAGTTCGGCCAGCGACCGGGCGACCTGGGTGACCTCGGCGGCCGTGATGCCGTACTCGTGCCACGGCTGCCGGGGGTCGAGGTCGGCCGGGTCGGTTCCCAGCACCCGGGCGAGCCGGGCGGTGACCTCGCGGGCCGGGTCGGCGGCGCCGCCCCGCAGCCGGTCCAGCAGCCGCGCGGCGACCGCCCGCAGCGCCGGTACCGTCCGGGCGGACAGCGGCACCACCACGGGCCCCGGGGCCGCGGTGGCCGCCGCGGCCTCCCGCGGGCCGGTGTACTCCTCCAGGACCACGTGCGCGTTGGCGCCGGTCGCGCCGAACGAGCTGACCCCGGCACGGCGCGGCCCGCCGTCCGGCACCGTCCACTCCTCGGCCGCGTACTGGATGCGGAACGGGGAACTGTCCAGCTCCAGCAGCGGATTGGCCGGATCGGCGTGCAGTGTCGGTGCCAGCGTGCGGTGGTGGAGCTGCAGCACCGCCTTGGTGAGCCCGGAGATGCCCGCGGCGCCCTCCGCGTGGCCGATGTTGGACTTCACCGAACCCAGCGCACACGACTCGGGCTTCGCCGCGTCCCCGAAGGCGGTCGCCAGGGCGCGCAGTTCGATCGGGTCGCCGAGTGAGGTACCGGTGCCGTGGGCCTCCAGCACCCCGATGGTGGCCGGGTCGGTGCCCGCGTCCGCCAGCGCCTCGGTGAGCACCGCGGACTGCGCGGGCGGGCTGGGCACGCTGAACCCGCCCGCCGCGCCGCCGTGGTTGACGGCGCTGCCGCGGACGACCGCATAGATGTGATCGCCGTCGCGTTCGGCCGCCGAGAGCGGTTTGAGGACGACGGCGCCCACCCCTTCGGCGGACACGTAGCCGTCGCCCCCCTCTCCGAAGGAACGGCAGCGGCCGTCGGTCGCGTGCATGTTGACCAGCCCGTAGCCGACGTATTTGGCCGGGTGCAGGGACAGGTTCACGCCGCCGGCCACCGCCACCGCGCACTCGCCGTCCCGCAGGCTGCGCACGGCCATGTGCACGGCCGTCAGCGAGGAGGAGCACAGGGTGTCCACGGCGACGCTGGGGCCGTGGAAGTCGCAGAAGAACGACACCCGGTTCGCGATCTGGCCCTGGCTCAGCCCCAGCGGCACCGGGTCGCCGCCGCGTGCGGCGTGCTCGACGCCCAGCAGCGGATAGTCCTTGTGCATCACTCCGGCGAACACTCCGCCGCGACGGCGGCCGCCGGGACCGGTCGGCGGGCACAGCGACTGCGGGGTGTGCCCGGCGTCCTCGATCGCCGCCCAGCAGGTCTGCAGGAACAGCCGCTCCTGCGGGTCCAGTACGGCGGCCTCGGCGGCGGAGATACGGAACAGCGCCGCGTCGAAGGCGTCCACGTCCTCCAGGAAGCCGCCCCAGGTGGAGAGCGGGCGGCCGGAGGCGCTGCGCAGGTGGGCGAACTCGCGGTGGTCCCAGCGGTCGCCCGGCACCTCGACGACGCTGTCCACCCCGCCGAGCAGGTTGGTCCAGAACCCGTCGAGGTCGGCCGCGCCCGGGTAGCGCCCGGCCATGCCGATCACGGCCACCGGCTCGGCCCGGCCCGGCCCGGCCGCGTCGGACCCTGCGACGGGCGCTTCGGACTGCCGCGGAACGGCGACCGCCCGGCCCGGCTCGGGCGCGGGGCCCACCGGTGTGCCGGTCGACTCCACGCGGCGCCGGTCCAGGGCGGGCCGCGGCAGCGGGGTGCGGCTGCCCCGGTCCCCGGCCCAGGCGGCCATGACCACGTGCGCGTTGGTGCCGCCGTCGCCGAAGCTGTTGAGCGCCGCGACCCGCGGCCCCGGCCACGGCGCCTGCTCGCGGTCGAAGCGGAACGGCGAGGCGTCGAGGTCGAAGTGCTCCGGCGGCTGCTGGCCGCTCAGGTACGGCACCCGCCGCCCGCGCTCCAGCATCAGGGCGACCTTGATGAATCCGGCGATGCCCTCGGCGCACTGGGGGTGGCCGATGTTGGGCTTGACCGAGCCCAGCGCGCACTCGGCCGCTGATCCGGAGCGGTACACCTGCCGGACGGCCTTGAGTTCGATCAGGTCGGTCACCGGCGAGCCCGAGGCGTTGGCCTCCAGGTAGCCGATCTCCTCGGGGCGGTGGCCGCTGGCGGCCAGGGCGCGGGAGAGGACCTGCTCCTGGGTCGCGAGGTTCGGGGTGGCAGGACCGGCGGTGCGGCCGTCGTTGTTGACGGCGATGCCCTTGACGACGGCCATGATCCGGTCGCCGTCCGCACGGGCCGCGGCCAGTGGCTTCACCACCACGACGCCCGCGCCCTCGGCGGGGACGAACCCTCCGGCGCGCCGGTCGAAGGCGTGGAACTCCGGTTCGGCGGTGAGCAGCCCGCGCTGCTCGAACACCTGGTGCGCGGCGGCGCCTTCGATGAGCGTGACGCCGCCGACCACCGCCGCCTCGGCCTCCCCGGCGCGCAGCGCCTGCGCGGCCAGGTTGAGCGCCACCAGCGCCGACGAGCACGCGGTGTCCACCACGACGCTGGGTCCGCGCAGGTCGAAGTGGCGGGAGAGGTTGGCCGCCAGGTAGTTCTGCCCCAGCACCACCGGGTTCCGGCTGGCCAGCACCCGGTCCCGGGCGGGCAGCCGCGCGGTGCGGCCGCCGATGTAGACGCCGATCTCCCGGCCCCTGAGCTCCTCGGTGCGGTATCCGGCCGCGCACCAGGCGAACAGCGTCTCCTCCAGGAGCAGCAGGGACTGCGGGTCCATGGCCGCCGCGTCCGCGTCACCGATGCGGAAGTATCCGGGGTCCAGTTCACGGTCGGCGTCGGCCAGCAGTCCCGCGTGGAAGCCGCCGCCCTCACCGGGCCAGCGGTCCTCGGGCACCCGCGCGATGGCCGAGCGGCCCTCGGCCAGCAGCCGCCAGTACGCCTCCGGGTCGGAGGCGCCGGGGAACCGGCAGGACAGCCCGATCACGGCCAGGTCGCCGTCGCGTATGCCGTTCTCCGCGGCCGGGTGGCCGGGGGCTTCCGAGCGTTCCGCGGGACGGGGGGTTCCGCTCCCCGGCGTCCCGGCCGGCGTCCCGCCGTCCGGGACGGGGCCCGGGGCCGCGCCGCCCGGCTCGGGGGCGGGGGCCTCATTCGGGGCGGTCGCCTCGGGCCCGGCCGGGCCGAACGCGGTGCGTGCGGTCTCGGGGTGGTGTTCGGTCAGCCAGGCGGCGAACTCGGCCGCGGTGGGGTGCTCGATCAGCACGGAGGGGTCCAGTTCGACGCCGAGCCGTGTGGAGGCGGTGCGGGTGAGCTCGACCAGCGTGATCGAGTCCGTGCCGTAGTCGTGGACGGGCGTATCGGGGTCGAGTCGGTCGCGGTCGAACTCCAGCTGCTCGGCGATCAGATCGAGCAGCCATCCGGCGGCGGCCGACCGGTCGGGGCCGCCCGGCTGCCCGGCCTCCTCGGTGCGGGCGGTCGCAGCCGCCCGGGGTGGTGCGGCCGCTGCCGGCGCCGCGGACGGTGCCGGCGCCCCGGCGGCGCCGGAGACGGTGCCGGTCTCCTTCCCGGGCACCGTGCCCAGTTGGTCGACCGGGCGGTCGTCGGCGGGGACCACGGGCAGTACGACGGGTCCGGTACTGCCGGATACCACCAGGTCGAGCACCCGCAGACCGTCCTGCGCGGGCAACGGTGCCAGTCCGGCGGCCCGGTAGGCGGGCCCGGTGCCCGCCGCGCCCATGCCGATCCCGTCCCAACTGGGCCACTGCACGCTGACCACCGGCACCGCCGCGCCCTTCCGGGCGAGGTCGTCGAGGTGGGTGTTGGCCATGGCGTAGTCGCTCTGGCCCACGGCCAGCGCGGGCAGCGCGGAGGCCACCGAGGAGAACAGCACGACGAATCGCACCGGCTGCCCGGCGACCGCGCCCAGCACCGCCTCGGCGCCCTCGGCCTTGGGCGCGAGCACCCGGCGGACGCTCGCCGGGGTCTTGCGGGCGAAGGAGAGGGTGTCCTCGTCCACCGTGCCGGCCGCGTGCAGCACACCGCCCACCGGGCCGCTCTCGCGCAGCAGTTCGGCCAGCGCCGCCTCGGCGCCGGGTTCGCCCAGCGCCACGGCGGCGGTCCGGACCCGGGCACCGGTCGCGGCGAGGTCGAGCAGCCCGCGCAGCTTGCTGCCGAGCGCGTCGTCCTGCCGGGCCCGCTCGGCCCACCGGGCCCGCTCCGGGAGTTCCTCGCGGCCCACCAGCAGCAGGTCGCGCACCCCCCAGGCGGTCACCGCGTGCCGGGCCGCGGCCAGGCCCACGCCCCGGGTGCCGCCGGTCACCAGCAGCACCTCGTCCGGGCCGAAGACCGGCGGCGCCGGGGTGCCGGGCGGAGCGTGCTCGCGCAGCACCGGCGCCTGCCGGTCGCCGCCGCGGTACCGCACCCGGCCCGGCCCCTCGGCGGCCGGCAGTTCGGCCAGTACGCGGGCGGCGGCTGCCCCTTCCGGTTCGGCCGGGTCGAGTTCGAGGTGGGTGGCGCGCAGCCGGCGCAGCTCGTGCCCGAGCATGCCGTACAGCCCGGCCACCCGGGAGGCGTGCGGACCGGCCCTGCCGGGGCCGCGGGTGACGCCGAGCACGCGGCGCGCACCGGCGCAGGCGCGCTGCAACCACGGCAGCCAGGTCTCCAGATGGTCGCCGGGGTCGCCCTCCGGGGAGCATCCGGTCAGGTCGACGACGGTGTCCGCCGCGGCCTGGGCCCCGGCGAGCCCCGTCACGTCCTGCCCGGTCACGTCCTGCCCGGTCACGTCCAGCGCGGTCACGTCCAGCGCGGTCACGTCCAGCGCGGTGGCGCCGGGCAGTTCCCGCAGCAGGTGGTCGGCCAGCGCCGCGGTGCCGGGAGTGGTCAGTACGGCGATCCGGCCCGGGTCGGCGGCGGCCGGGCCGGGCGCCGGTACGGGTGCGGGCTGCCAGTCCTGGGTCAGCAGCCGCACCGGGGACTCCTCGGCTGCTCCCGCCGTCGCCACGACGACCTCGGCGAACGCCTCGTCACGCGCCGTGGGCCGGGCGATGCCGCCGAATCCGTGCTCGTGCAGCAACCGCTGCCAGCCGTCCGCGGTCAGCAGCGGCGCGCCGGGGATGCGCAGCTCCTCGTCGTGGTGGAGCCACCATCCGTCGAGCAGTCCGAAGGTCAGGGTGAGCAGCGCGGACTTGCGGGTCACCTCGTTGATCACCAGCAGTCCGCCGGGCCGCAGCGCCCCGGCCAGGTTGGCGGTGACGGTGCGCAGATCGCCCGTGGCGTGCAGCACGTTCGAGGCGAGGACGACGTCGAACCTGCCGCCCGCCAGTTTCTCCCCGGCTCCCGGCTCCTCCACGTTCCAGCGGCCGTAGCGCAGATAGTCACGGCCGGGGCCGAACCGGTCCTCGGCCTTGCTCAGGAACGCCGGTGACAGGTCGGTGAACCAGTACTCCTCCGGTCCGCCGACCGCGTCCAGTTCGGGGAGCACGACGGCGGTGGTTCCGCCGGTGCCGGCGCCGATCTCGGCCACCCGCACCGGGCCGGCGCTGTCCCGGACGAACGCGGCGACGGTCTCGGCGACGGTACGGTTCAGTCCGTCGGCGATGGCGTTGCCCTGGTAGGCGGCCGTCATCCGGTCCAGCGAACCGCCGGGGAAGAGGATCTCGGTGACCGGCCGGACTCCGGTGAGGACGGCGGGCAGTTCGGCGACGCAGTCCTCGACGAGCGCGAGCTGCGCCTGCCAGTATGGGTCGGCTGCCAGTCGGGACCGCAGCCGCGCCCACTCCGGGTCGGCCGCCGGGTCGGCGGCGCGGCGGCCGGCGTCGCGCAGGGCGACCGGGTCGGCGTCGTCGGTGAATCCGGCGGCCGCCAGCAGCCGCAGCGCCTCCTCCAGCCACCGGTGGTACTTCTCGAGGACCGCGTACCGGGAGGCGAGCCCGGCCCGGGGCTCGGGCCCGTCCGCGAACAGGCCGAGTTCCCGCAGCCGCACCAGTACTTCGCGGGCCACCCACCGGTCGGCGTCGTCGGGCGTCAGCCCGGCCGCCCAGTCGGGGGCCGCGGTAGCGGACGCCGCCGGTACGGCGGGCGCGTCGGCGGCGGGCGGGCGGGGAGCCGCCCCGTCGAACACGTGCGGGTAGCGGGGCGCGAGGTGTGCCGCGAGGGCGCGGACGGTCGTGTACTCGAACAGCAAGGTCGGCGGCTGGCTCTCGCCGACGAGCTCCCCGACGGCGGCGACGAGTTCGAGGACCTGCGCCGACTCGATGCCGAGATCGAAGTATCCGGACCGGACGTCGAGGGACTCGGGTTCGCGGCCGAGCCGGGCCGCGAACACCCCGCGCAGCAGCGCCTCGTCGGCGCTCGCCGACGCGGGCGCGTCCGGCGCGGCGGGGGGCGCGGGGCGCCGGTCCGCACGGTCGACCAGCTTGCTGGACAGCCCGCTGATCTCGGCCACCTGGCGGCCGAGCGCGTCGTAGAGCTGCACGTCGAGGGTGACCAGCTCCGGTCCGCGGCGCACGGCGGCGGTGTCGATCCGGGCGAAGCAGCGCGCGGGCAGCGGTCCGCCGGCGCGGAACGCGGCCACGTGCACCGGCAGATAGGGGCCGGGCCCGTCGGTCATCAGCAGGCCCGGTGCCACGGCGCTCGCCAGCAGCAGCGCCGGGTCGAAGTCGGGTACCCGGCCCCGCCCCGCCACGCGGGGCGCGACGAGTTCGGCGACCAGGGCGTCCGGGCACTCCCAGATCTCGCCCTCGGCGCGCGCGGCACCGGTGTAGACCTGGCCCGCTTCCTCGTCGGCGGCGTAGACCTCGGCCAGCGGCAGCCGCCGGGTGGCCGCCGCCCGCGCCGCCGGCACGTCGAGCGTCCCGGTGAGCGCCGCCGTCTCCACGGCCACCTCCGCGGTGGCGTAGCCGCCGGTCCCGTCGGCGACGGTGACGCTCCAGCGGCGGCCGTCTCCCCCGGGTACGCCCTCGACGGTCAGCCGCACCGGACGGTCGTCGGTGACCTCCAGCGGGCGGAGCGCCGTCAGGTCGGACATCCGCAGCGTGCCCGCCGGGTGTCCGTGTGCGGCGAACACCTCGTGGATGAGGTCCACGTACCCGAGCGCGGGCATCAGCGCCCGGCCGTCGACGCGGTGCCCGGCGATGCAGGGCGTATCCGTGGTCAGCACCGTCTCGCCGCGCAGTACCCCACCGGACCGGCCGTGCTCCTCGGCGGGCACCTGCGCGGACCCGCCGGGGGCGGGCCCGGCCGCGGGCGGCGCCGAGGCCGTCGGCCCGGACGCGGTGTCCGTCGTCCCGGGCTCGGCGGATGCGGCCTCCGCGGGGCCGGTGGTACGGCGCGGACCCGCCAGGTCCTCGGCGGCCTCCGGCAGCCAGCAGCGGTCCCGCTCGAACGGGTAGCCCGGCAGCGGGACCGGGGCGGGCGGGCGGGCGCCCCAGGCGGCCCGCCAGTCCACCGCGGCGCCGTGCACCCAGGCGGCGGGGTCGGCCTCGGCCGTGCGCTTGCGGTCCGCCACGCCCGTGGCCAGCGGGTGCGAGCCGTCGAGGTGGCCGCGCAGCGCCCGCACCAGCGCGGCGGTGCCGGTGAACTCGGCGGTGAGCCGGTGCGGCAGGTGCTCCCGGCCGACCTGCAGCGTGTACGCCAGCGCCGCCGGGTCGGTGCCGCGGCCGGCCCCGTCCAGGAAGTCGGCCAGCCTGCGCACGGACTCGGCCAGCCGCTCCGCGCTCCGCGCCGAGAGCACCGCCCGGTACGGCGGGCGCTGCACGGGTGCGGGACGTTCGGCGGGCACGTACTCCTGGAGGACGACGTGGGCGTTGCTGCCGCCCGCGCCGAACGCGCTGACGCCGGCGAGCCGGGGCAGGTCCCGGCCGTCCGGTCCGGTGCGCGCGGGCCAGTCGGCCTGCTCGCGCTGCACCCGGAACGGGGTGCCCGCGAAGTCGATGTCGGGGTTCGGCGGGTCGGAGTGCAGCGAGGGCACCAGGGTGCGGTGCCGGAGCTGGAGCAGCACCTTGGTCACCGCGGCGATCCCGGCGGCCGACTCGGCGTGCCCGATGTTGGACTTGACCGAGCCGATCGGGACGGTACGCGCCGCGGCCGCGGCGTCGTCCGCGAAGGCCCGGGACAGCCCGTTGATCTCGATGGGGTCGCCGAGCGAGGTACCGGTGCCGTGCGCCTCCAGGTAGTCGAGCTCGGAGGGCCGCACCCCGGCCCGGGCCAGCGCCTCGGAGACGAGCGTGCCCTGCGCCCGCGGGTTGGGCACGCTGTAGCCCTTGCTCGCGCCGCCGTGGTTGACGGCCGAGCCGCGGACGACGGCCAGGATCCGGTCCCCGTCGGCCTCCGCGGCGGACAGCCGCTTGAGCAGCACGGCCCCGGCCCCGTCGGCCGGGACGAAGCCGTCGCCGCCGTCGCCGAAGCTGCGGCAGGCGCCGGAGGGCGCGAGGAAGCCGCTGCGGGACAGCTGGAGGTACTTCACCGGGTGGCTGGTGATGTTGACCCCGCCCGCGATGGCGATGTCGCAGTCCCCGGTGCGGATGGCCTGGCAGCCGAGGTGGATGGAGGCGAGCGACGACGAGCACATGGTGTCCACCGCGATGCTCGGCCCGTCGAGTCCGTAGAAGTAGGAGACCCGGTTGGCCACCGCGGCGTACGAGGAGGAGGTGGCGGCTCCCCCGCGGTGCAGCGCCGCGTCCACGCCGTAGAGCTGGTAGTGGCCGTACATCATGCCGACGAACACGCCGGTGCGCACGGCCGCCAGGTCGGCCCGGGTGCGGCCGGCGTCCTCCAGCAGATGCCAGACGGTCTCCAGGAAGATCCGCTCCTGCGGGTCGAGATGCCGGGCCTCGACCGGGGACATCCGGAAGAACATCGGGTCGAACTTGTCGATGTCACGGAGGAATCCGCCGGTGCGGGTCGCGGTGCGGCCCGGCGTTCCGGGCTCGGGGTCGTACCAGCGATCGTGGTCCCAGCGGTCGGCGGGCACGTTCTCGACGCAGTCGCGGCCCGCGCGCAGGTTCTCCCAGAACTCCCACAGGTCATCGGCCTGCGGGTAGCGCCCGGCCACTCCGATGATCGCGATGTCCTCGTCCGCACGCGCGCCGGTGTCCTCCGTGGCCGCGGGTGCGGCTGCGGCTGCGGCTGCGGCGTGATCCGCCGTGCCGATGGGCGCGTTCGCAACCGCCGTGGCCGCGGGGGGCTCGGACGTCGCCGTGGCCGCGGGGGCCGGTGCCGCCCGGTCGTCGCCGAGGGCAGCGGCCAGCGCGCCGGCGTGCTCCGCGGCGAAGTGGTCGGCCAGTTCGCCCAGGGTGACGTACTCGAAGAACAGCGTCTTGGACAGCGGCCCGAAGTGCTTCTCCAGAGCGGTGGTGGCGCTCATCACGATCAGCGAGTCGACACCGTAGCTGTCGAAGTCCTCCTCCGGATCGATGTCGTCCGCGGGCATCCGGAGCTGCTCGGCCAGCAGACCGGCGAGGAACGCGCGGGCCCGCGCCCGCAGCCCGTCGGATCCGGCCGCGGACTGCGCGGCCCCGCCGGTTTCTCCGTCCGGGGAGACGGCACGGCCCGCGGAGGCGGCTGCGTCCGCGGGTACCGCCGCGTCCGCCCGCTCCGTCCCGGGGCGCGGCGCCGCGGTGCCGCCGAGAGCGGCGGCGATCCGGTCGGCGTCGCCGGGGGCCAGCAGGACCGAGGGCGCCGCACCGGCCAGGGCCCGCTCCAGGGCCGCCATCGCGGGACCGGTGCGCACGGGGCGCATGCCGAACAGGTCGGCCATGGCGGTGACGACGGCGGGCTCGGCCGCCACTCCGCCGTCGGTCCACAGCGGCCACTGCACCGACAGGCTCGCTCCGGACCGTTCACCGGCCGCCGCGCGTTCGGCGCGGCGGGCCGCGAGCCGGTCCAGATAGCCGCTGGCGGTGGCATGGTCGGCCTGGCCGACGTTGCCGAACGCGGCGGCCGTCGAGGAGTAGGCCAGGAAGTAGCGCAGCGGGTCGTGCCGGGTGGCCTGGTCCAGCCAGGCGGCGCCCAGCACTTTGGGCCGCAGCACGGCGTCGGCCTCGGCGCGGCTCTTCCGCAGCAGGAAGGAGTCGTGCAGGGCGCCGGCCAGATGGGCGACGCCCACCAGTTCGCCCGCCTCCCGGGCCTGCGCGACCGCACCGCGGACGCCGTCGCGGGTGGCGAGGTCGGCGCGGACGAACCGGACGTCGGCGCCGGTGCCGCGCAGCCGGTCGAGCACGGCGGGCTCGGGCGCGGTACGGCCGGCCAGCAGCACGGTGGCCGCCGGGTCCCGTTCGACCAGCCGGGCGGCGAAGGCCAGTCCGAGGGCCCCGGTGCCGCCGGTGACCAGGTGGACGCCCGGACCGCCGGTGAGCGCCCCGGGGCCCGCCGGGAGTTCGACGGGCTCCCAGCCGCGGACCAGCCGTGCCCCGGGCTCCACCAGGACCTCGGCGGGCCCGGCCTGGGTCAGCTCGGCGCTCAGCACGGCCGCGGGGTCCAGACCCGCGTGGCCGATGACGCGCATCGCCAGGTCCGGATGCTCCCAGCCCAGCGAGCGGGCGAAGCCGGCCATGGCGCCGTGGAGTTCGGGGTGGTCGGCGTCGCTGTCGTACAGGTACAGCCAGCGGGCGCTCCCCCGGCGCGCCGCGACCCAGGCGGCCGCCGTCTCCCGGGCCAGGTGGAAGCCGTCGTCCAGTGCGTCCTCCAGGTCCGCGCGGCCGGGCGGTGTCTGCACCAGGGTGAGCGGCGCGGGCGCGTGGGCCAGCCGTGCGACCAGCGCGGCGACGGATTCGCCCGGGCGGCGGGTGACCACCTCGGCCGGGGCCGCGGCGGCGGCGAGCCCGACGGGGGCCTCGCCGAGGAAGACCACGGTGCCCGGGGCCGGCACGGACTCCTCGACGGCGGGCGTCCAGACGGGGACGAAGGCGTGCGGCGCCTCGGCACCGGCGTCGGAGGTCCGGCCGCCGCCGGAGCCCCGGCCGGCGCCCGGGGTGCGGGCGCGCAGCGCGAAGCCGTCGACCCGGCACACCACCCGGCCGCCCTCGTCGGTCAGCGTCAGGTCGAACACCTGCACTCCGGCGGCCGAGCGCACCCGGACGGCGTGCACCAGGCAGCGGTCGGGCAGCGCGTCGAGCAGCCGTATCTCCTCCACGGAGAAGGGCAGATAGGGCACCGGGCGCCCGTCCTCGCCGCGGGCCGCCGCGGTGTCCACGATCCAGCCGACGACCTGGAGCGCGCCGTCCAGGAGCGCGGGCTCGAAGCGGTAGGCGGCGGTGTCGGTGCGCCGGGGCGCGGGCAGCTCCAGAGTGGCCAGCGCCTCGTCGGAGGAGTGCCGCACCTCCTGGACCGCGCGCAGGCTCGGCCCGTAGTCGAACCCGAGTGCCGCGACCCGGTCGTAGCACTCCTGGCGGGTGCGCACGGTGCCGCAGCGGGCCCGTACGGCGGTCACGTCCAGCCCGGCCTGCGGCGCCGCCGGGTCGCCGGAGCGCAGCACACCCCCGGCGTGCCGTACCGTGCCGCCCACCGGCACGTCCCCGTTCCCGTCGCCGTTCCCGTCGCCGTTCCGGTCGCCGTTCCCGTCCTCGGTGGAGACGACCTCGAACGGCACGTCCCCTTCGTGCGCCCCGCCGGCGTCCAGCCTCACCCGCAGCCGCAGTCCGTCCGGCCCCGGGCGCACGGGGCTGCCCCACACCAGGCCGCCGATGGTGTGCACCGGTCCCCGGCCGGAGAGTTCGCCCGCCAGCCGGGCCAGCTCCAGGTGGACGACGCCCGGCAGCACGGGCTCTCCTGCGACCTGGTGGTCGGCGAGGTAGAAGGCGTCCGGCAGCAGGTGCTTCTCGTAGGCCGGACCCTCCTCGGTGGAGACGTCCGTGTCCAGCAGGGTCGGGTGCAGCGGCGCGGGCTGCGCCGCCGGGCGCGCCCCCGGCGCGGGTGCCGCGGCGCCCGCCCAGTGCCGGACGCGCTCGAACGGATATGTGGGCAGCGGCACGCGCCGTCCCCCTTCCGCACAGATCAGCTCGGCCGGGCCGGCTTCGACCCAGCGGCGGGCACGGTCCAACAGGGTCCCGGCGGCGGGGTCGGAGGGTGCGGCCGCAGCGGCCGGCACCGCCCGCCTGCCGCGCTTGCGGGCGCGGCCCCGTACCAGGCCCGCACACTCCTCGCCGTCGGCGAGGGCCCGCAGCGCCCCGATCAGCTCCGCGCGGTTCCCGGCCACGGCCACGGCGCGCTCGGCCATCTCCTCGCGTCCGGTCAGCAGGGTGTACGCGACGTCGAGCAGCCGCACGTCCGCGGCCTCCGGGCGCTCCAGGTACGCGGCGAGCGCGCGGGCCCGGTCGGCGAGCGCTGCCGCGGTGCGCGCCGACAGCGGGAACGCCAGTGGTCCGGCGGGGTCGGGCGCGGGCGCGTGGCGTGGGGCCGGTTCCTGGAGGACGAGGTGCGCGTTGGCGCCGCCCACACCGAACGAGCTGAGTCCGGCGATCCGCGGCCGCCCGGCCCGCCGCGGCCACGGTGTCGGTGCGTCGAGCACCCGGAACGGCCCGCCGTCCAGCTCCAGATACGGGTTGCGCTCCGTGTAGTGCAGGTTGCCGGGGAGCAGTTCGTGCCGCATGCCCAGGACGACCTTGAACAGCCCGGCCATGCCCGCCGCGGTCTCCAGGTGGCCGATGTTCGACTTGACCGAGCCGATACCGCAGTACGGCTCGGCCGGCAGCGGTGCGCCGCGCCGCCGGGCGAGCTCCGCGAACGCCGCCCGCATGCCCGACACCTCGACGGGGTCGCCCAGTTCGGTGCCCGTGCCGTGCGCCTCCAGGTAGTCCACCTCTGCGGGGTCGACACCGGCGGCGGTGTAGGCGTCCACCAGCAGGGCGCTCTGCGCCTCGGTGTTGGGGGCGGTCAGCGAGGAGCTCAGTCCGCCGTGGTTGGTCGCGATGCCCCTGAGCACGGCGTGCACGACATCTGCGCGACGCTCGGCCTCGGCGCGGTCGCGCAGCACGACCACGCCGACACCCTCGCCGCGCACATAGCCGTCGGCGCCGCTGTCGAAGGTCTTGCAGCGGCCGTCCTCGCTGAGCATCCGGCCGTCGGCCATCGCGGGGTACACCTCGGGCGACAGCAGCAGGTTCACCCCGCCCGCGACGGCCAGGTCGCAGGCGCCGGTCCGCAGCGCGGCGGCGGCCTGCGCGAGGGCGGTCAGCGACGAGGAGCACGCCGTGTCGACGGCCACGCTGGGGCCGCGGAAGTCGAAGAAGTAGGAGACCCGGTTGGGCACCAGGGACTGGGCCACGCCGGTCCCCGCGTGTCCTTCGAGGTGCCGTCCGCCGTCCCGCTGGAGCTGCGCGTACTCAACGCCGGAGACGCCGATGAACACGCCGACCCGGGTGCCGGCGAGATCGGAGGGCCGCAGTCCGGCGTCCTCCAGCGCGGTCCACACCGCCTCCAGCACCAGCCGCTGCTGCGGGTCCATGAGTTCGGCCTCGCGCGGTGAGATGCCGAAGAACGCCGCGTCGAACCGGTCGACGTCGTCGAGGTATCCGCCCCAGCGGGCGGCCCGGCCGGTCCGCTCGCCGTGTGCGCGGCCCAGCGCGCGCCAGTCCCACCGCTCGGCGGGGGTCTCGCTGATCAGGTCGTCCCCGGCGGCCAGGTGCCGCCAGAACGCGTCCAGGTCGGGCGAGCCGGGCAGCCGCCCGGCCATGCCGATCACCGCGGTCTCCACCGCCGGGGGCGTGTCCGGCGCCGAGGCCTCGGAGGGCTCCGCCGGGTGCCGCGCGGGCTGTTCGGGCCCGGCCGCGGCGAAGACCTCGGGGTGGGTCTCCAGCAGGTGCGCGGCGGCGGCCCGCGGGGTCGGGTGGGTGAAGAACGCGGGCGGCGCCAGCTCCACCCCCCAGGTGCGCCGGATGCGGACGCTCAGCTCGGTCAGCCGCACCGAGTCCACGCCGAGCGCACCGAACCGGTCGGTGACCTCCACCTCGTCGGCGGGGACGCCGAGCAGTTCGGCGACGAGGTCCGCGAGCTGCCCGGCGAGCGTCTCGACGGCCGCGGCCGGGGCGCCGTCGTCCACCGGGGCGGGGGACGACGGGGCGGGGGGCGACGGGGCGGACGGTGCCGCGGGGTCCTGCCGCGCCCTGGAAGGCCGGGGCAGCGCGGCCAGTCGGCCGCGGTCGAGCTTGTCGTTGGCGGTTCTGGGCAGCTCGGCCAGTTCGATGAGGTCGTCGGGGACCATGTAGTCCGGCAGCCGGAGGCCCAGGTCGGCGCGTTCGGGGCGCGGCCCGCCGGTCGCCGGGGTGTAGAAGCAGCGCAGTACCGCGGCCCCCGCCCCGGTCCGGGCCAGGACGACGGCCGCGTCGGCCACCCCCGGCAGCTCCCGCGCCGCCTGCTCGATCTCGCCGGGCTCGACGCGGTGGCCGCGGATCTTGAGCTGGGCGTCGATCCGCCCGAGGTACTCCAGCGCCCCGTCGGCGGTGCGCCGCACCAGGTCGCCGGTGCGGTAGAGCAGCGGCGCGGTCTCCGGGTCGACCGGGTTGGCCACGAACCGCTCGGCGGTCAGCTCCGGCCGGCCCAGGTAGCCGGCTGCCAGCCCGTCGCCGCCGATGTGCAGTTCGGCGGGGACTCCGGCGGGCACCGCACGCCCCGCGCCGTCCAGCAGCTGGAGGACCGTGTTGGCGACGGGCCGGCCCAGGGTGATCGGTTCGCCGTCCCGGACCCGGGCCACCGAGGACCAGATGGTGGTCTCGGTGGGGCCGTAGAGGTTCCACACCTCGGCGGTGCGGGCCAGCAGTGCGCGGGCCGTCTCCCGGTCGAGCGCCTCGCCGCCGCAGAACGCGCGCAGTCCGGGGCTGCCGTTCCACCCCGCGGCCACCAGCATCCGCCAGGTCGCCGGGGTCGCCTGCATGACCGTCGCACCGCCGGCTTCCAGCGTCCGGCGGAGGGCCAGGCCGTCCCGGGCGACAGCCGACGGCGCGATCTCCACGCTGCTGCCGGTGACCAGCGGCAGGAAGAGTTCCAGGGCCGCGATGTCGAAGGAGACGGTGGTGACGGCCAGGATCCGGTCGCGGTCGGTGAAGCCGGGCTCGTGCCGCATCGACCACAGCAGGTTGACCAGCGCCCGGTGCCCGACCCGCACTCCCTTGGGGCGCCCGGTGGAGCCGGAGGTGTAGATGACGTACGCGTCGTCGTCGGGGCCGGGGCCCGCGTCGGGCGCCGCCGCGGCGGACGGGTCGTGCGGGTCGTGCGGGTCGTGCGGGTGGGAGTCGAGCCGCAGCACGGGCGCGTCGATGCCGTCGGCCGCCTCGCTCGTTCCCCGCTGGGCGACGACCAGCCGGACGGCCGCGTCGTCGGTCATGTGCCGCAGCCGCTCGGCCGGGTAGCCGGGGTCCAGCGGGACGTAGGCGGCACCGGAGGCCAGTACTCCGAGCAGCGCGGCCACCAGGTCGGGGCCCCGGTCCAGGAGGACGGCGACGGTGTCGCCGCGCCGCACCCCGCGGGCGCGCAGCCGGGCCGCCAGTACCGACGCGCGGGTGTGCAGTTCGCGGTAGCCGACCTCTTCCCCCTGGCCGACCACGGCGGTCCGGTCGGGGTGCAGTTCGGCCTGCTCGGCGACCAGGTCGACCACCGTGCGTCCGTGCGGATAGTCGCGCCGGGCAGCGCGCTGTTCGGCGGCGGCCAGCTCCCGTTCCGCGGCGGTGCGCGGATCCAGGTCCGCGAGCCGGCGGCCGGGATCGGCCAGGCACCCGGCCAGCAGGGTGCGGAACCGCTCGGCGAAGCCGTCCACCGTGGCCCGGTCGAAGAGCTGCGGGTCGTACTTGAGCGTGAGTTTGCAGCCGTCGGCCGACTGCACCACGTCCGCGGTCAGTTCGAACTCGCCCTCCTGGTGGACGCCGTCCACCAGCCCGCGCACCAGGGCGGGTCCGGAGCGCTCGGCGAGCCAGTTCTGGAAGTAGAACGCGGTGCTGACCAGCGGCCCGCCGTGGTCCTCGGCGATCCGGATGAACGGATGGTCACCGTGCTCGACTGCGTCCAGCGCCTCGGCCCGCACCTGGCGCAGCAGGGTGCCGAAGGTGTCCTGCGGGCCGGGCTCCACGGTGACCGGGACGAGGTTGACGAAGTAGCCGACGGTACCCGCGAACCGCCCCTCGGGCCGCCCGGCGACCGGGGTGCCGACGGTGATCCGGCGCTGTTCGACGTGCCGGTCGAGCAGGGCGATCCAGGCGGTGAACAGCACCGCGAACAGCGACACTCCCGCCTCGGCCGAGTACCGCTCGGCAGCCGCGATCAGCTCCGCGTCCAACTGGTGCTCGGTGGAGGCCCCGTCCAGGGAAGGGGCCTCCGTACGCGGCCGGTCGGTCGGCAGCCGCAGCAGCTCGGCTCCCGCCGTCCGCTCGCGCCAGAACTCCCGCAGCCGGTCACCGCGCGGTCCGGCCAGCATGCCGCGCTGCCAGTCCGCGAAATCGGCGTAGTCGGCCGCCGGTTGCGGCTGCGGGACGGGGCGGCCGTCGCGCAGGGCCAGATAGGCGTCCGTGAGCTCGTCGAGCAGGACGGCTATGGAAGTTCCGTCGAACACCGCGTGGTGCAGGGTGAGCAGCAGCGCGTGCCGCCCGTCGGGGACGGTGTGCACCTCGGCCCGCAGCAGCGGCCCCTCGCTCAGATCGAACGGCTCCCGCACCCGGGCGCGCAGCCGCCGGGCCGGCGCGTCCGCCTCGGCGGCCGGTACCCGCTCGTGGCTGAAGGCGAACTCGGCCTCCGGGCGCACGACCTGCACCGGGGTGCCGTCCTCGTCCGCGAGCACGGTGCGCAGCGCGGGGTGCCGCGCCACCAGGATCTCCAGCGCCTCGCGCAGTGCCGCCAGGTCGGTGTCGGCGTCCAGCCACACCGCCACGGGCAGGTTGTAGGCCGCGTTGCCGGGCGCGGTCTGCTCGATCACCCACAGCGCCCGCTGTCCCTCGGACACGGCGCGCCGCTCCTCGCCGCCGCGGGGCGCGGCGGCGGGAGCGGGTGCGGAGCCGGGTGCGGCCGGCGGTTCCTGGTCCGGTGCCGGTGCGGATGCCGCGGACGAGGCCGGTACGGGGACTGGTGCCGGTGCCGGCTCCGGAACCGCCGTCGGCTCCGGGGTCGCGGCGCCGGACGACTCGGCGGAGGCGCCGCAGGGCGGGGCTCCGGCGGGCAGGACGCCCGCCTCGGACAGGTGCGCCGCCAGGCGGCGCAGGGTGGTGTGCTCCAGGATGTCGACCAGCCGCACCTCGGCGCCGTAGGTCTCGGCGATCCCGGTGACGACCTGCATCCCGGTGAGGGAGTCGAAGCCGTATTCGGCGAGCGGACGGTCCGCGTCGATGTGCTCGTCCAGCTTGAGCCGGCCCTCCACCAGAGCCCGCAGGCCGGCGGGCACCTCGTCGGTGCGGGCGGCCGCGGGGTTCCGCCTGGGCCGGGCCGGTGCCGATCGGGAGATCTGCCCGGTACCCGCCTCGGCGACCAGCACGGTCTGCCCGAGGTCCGGGCTGCCGGAGGCGGCGGCCACTTCGGCGAATCCGGCCTCGCGCAGCAGCCGGGTCCAGGTGGCGGGCTCGGCCAGCGGCGAGTCGGGGATCCGCACCCCGCTGTCGCGGAACGACCACCAGCCGTCCAGCACACCGCCCGCGACGGTGACCGAACCGCGGGGCTCGGTCAGTTCGTTGAGCACGAGCCACCCGCCGGGGCGCAGCAGCGAGCGCACCGAGCGGAGCGTCTCGGCCAGGTCGGGCGTGGCGTGTAGGACGTTGGTCGCCACGACCACGTCGTGGCCGCCCGGGGCGAAGCCCTGCTCTGCGGCGTCGGCGCGCAGGTCCAGCAGGCGGAAGCGCAGGTGCGGACGGTGCGCGCCGAACCGGGTGCGGCCGTGCTCCAGGAACCGCGGTGAGACGTCGGTGTAGACGTAGTCGACCCGGGCGGCCTCGGCGTCCAGCGCGGGCAGCACCCGCTCGGTGGTCGCGCCGGTCCCGGCGCCCAGTTCGACGACGGACACCTTCTCGCCCGGCGCCAGGTGCGGCATCCGGGCGCGCAGCCGCTCGGCGACCGCGTCCCGCACCAGGTCGTTGTAGTGGTCGGTGAGCGGGTTGCCCTGGTAGAAGCCGACGGCCAGGTCGAGCGAGGCGTCGGGGAAGAGGATCTCGGTCGCGTTGGCCCGGCCGCGCAGCACCTCGGGGTAGGCGGCGAGGAACCGCTGGACCGGCAGGATCGTGGAGGCGACCTCGGGGTGCTCGGCGCGCAGCCGGTCGAGCGCGGCGTCGATCCCGGCGCTGTCCCAGGCGTCCGCCGTGGCGCCGAAGGCGGGCAGCGCCCGCACCGAGGAGCCGTCCGCGGCCAGATAGCCGGCCCGCACCAGCAGGGTGAGCAGCGCGTCGGTCTGCCGGGCGTGCGCGGGCACGATGCCGAGCCGCTCCGCCAGCTCGGCGCGATCGACCGGCTCGTCGGTGCCGAACGCGCCCATCCGGCGCAGCGCGACGACCAGACCGCGGGCGACGAGGGGTTCCAGCGCGGCGTAGGCGGCGCGCACCCGGTCGACACCGGCGCGGTTCCGTGGTGCGGCATCGAGCAGCCCTCGGACGGCCGCGAGTCCGCCGTCCCCGGCCACCGGGGCGGCCGGGGTGCCGGTGCCGGACCGCGCTCCGGTGGCGGCCGGACGCGGGATTCCGCCCGGGGCTTCCGCCCGGTCCGCGAGGCCCGCGGCCGCCGCCGGGCCGGCGCCGTCCGCGGCGTACCCGCTGCCCGCCGGGCCCGCCGTCCCCGCGGAGTGCACCGCGTCCGCGGTCTCCGCGGTGTCCGCCAGCGCGGCCAGCGCCGCCGGTTCCGCGCGGATCACCATGACCTGCGGCTCGGAGCCGGCCAGTACGCCGGCGAGTTCCGCGAGACCCTCGTCCGGGGCGAGTTCGCCGATGCCCAGCGCACGGAAGATCGCGGGCAGTCCGGCCCGGGCCCCGGAGCCGACCGCGCCCCAGTAACCCCAGTTGACGACCCGCACCGGGTAGCCGCGGGTGGCGTCCAGGTACCGGCCCAGCGCGTCCTGGCAGGCCGAGGCCGCGGTGTAGCCGCTGTTGCCGGAGCTGGAGCCGAACGAGCCGGTGGAGGAGAACAGTACGAGGAAGTCAGGGTCGGCGGCGGCGGCCGCCGCGTCGAGGGCGAGGGTGCCGTCGGCCTTGGCGGCGAGCGCGGAGCGGAACTCCGCGCGGGTGAGTTCGGCCATCGGCCGGTCGTCGAAGGTCATCGCGAGGTGGAACACCCCGTGCACGGCGCCGAACCGCTCCCTGGCCCGGTCGAACGCGGCGGCCACCGCCGCGGGGTCGCAGACGTCGGCGCGCCACTGCACCACCTCGCCGCCGTGCCGCCGGGCCCGCTCCCGCTCCGCGTGGTGCGCGGGGCCGGGTTCGGTGCGGCCGAGCACGACGACGGTGGCCCGGAAGCGCTCGGTGAGGTGCCGGGTGAGCAGGGTGCCGATGCCGCCGGTCCCCCCGGCGAGCACGTACACGCCGCCCTCCCGGTAGGGCGGCGCGGCGGTGCCGGAGGCCGGGACCAGGGTGCGTGTGTACCGGTGTCCGGCGCGTACCGCGACGGCCCGGCCCTTGGGATGCGGGGGCTCCGCCAGGACCGCGGCGGCCCGCTCGGCGACCGGATCGAGGCGGCCGACGTCCACGCACACCACCCGGGTGTCCGGGAACTCGGCGGAGGCGACCTGGGCCAGCCCGTGCAGCGCCGCTCCCATCGGGTTGTCGGCGGGGCCGCCGTCGACGGCGTGCACGTCCGAGGTGACCACCCGCAGCTCGCGCGCCCGCACCCGGGTCAGTACGTCGAACAGCGAGGCCGCGCCCTGCTCCAGGTCGGCGGCCCCGGGCGGTTCGGCGCCGCCGCGCACCCCACCGAGATGGATCACGGTCCCGGCCCGGTCCGGCAGCCGGTCGAGCGCCGGGCCGAGCGGGTCCGACTGGTCGAGCCAGAGGAGCCTCACGTCCCCGGCCGCCACCGCGAGGGCCGCGGCGAGGTCCCGCGCCGCCTCGGTGGCCAGCACCAGGACGGGCCCCTCGGGCGGCGCGGCGGCGGGCACCGGGCCCGCGGGCTGCCAGCGCGGCACGAACCGGCCGAGCTGGTCGCGCTGTTCCGCGGTGGGCCCGTCGGCAGCGGACGGCTCGGCTGCGGCCGCCGGGCCGGTTGCGGGGCGCCCCGACGCCGGGGGGAGGGCGGGTATCCAGCAGCGCTTGCGGGCGAACGGGTAGGTGGGCAGCGCGATCCGGCGGGGTGCCCGGCATCCCTCCGCGGGGCCGGGCAGCCGACTCCAGTCCACGGTCGCGCCGCGGGCCCACCGCGCGCCCAGCGCGGCCAGGTCGGCGTCCCGCAGCGCCCGTTCCAGCTCGGCGTCGTCCCCGGCGCCCGGTCCGGCGGCTGCGTCCTCCGCACCGCGCGGGGCTGCGGCCCGGTCGCCGGACCAGTGCGGGCAGGCGGGCTCCCGGCCCTCGGCGGCCGCGCGCAGCGCCCGGTACAGCGCTCCGGTGTCGGCGACCAGGAGGGCCAGCCGGACATCCATCGGGGTGCGGCCGACCCGCAGGGTGTGGGCGAGGTCGGCGAGGTCGGCGCCGGTGCGCGGCAGTTCGTCCGCGTGCCGCGCGGCCTGCGCGGCCAGCGCGGCGACGGTGCCGTCCGCGGGTGGCGCGGCGGGCAGCGGCAGCCGGTCGGCCAGCAGGCGGCGCAGCCGCGGCCATTCGGCCGCGGTCAGCCCCAGGTCGCGCAGTTCGGCGCCGGGGTCGATGTCCTCGGAGGCGACACCGAGCACCTCGGCCACCGCGGCCGCGCAGGTGCGTTCGGCCGCGCCGTTGACGGGGTGCGGCTCGCCGTCGTCGAGGAAGTCGGCGAGCCGGCCCGCGTGCTGCCGCAGCTGCTCGCCGGTACGCGCGGAGACCACCACGAGCTGCGGGGCACGGTCCGGGCGTTCGGCGGTCGGCGCACCGGCTGCGGCGGTCGGCTCCGGCACGTATTCGGCCACGACGAGGTGCGCGTTGGCGCCGCCCCCGCCGAAGGAGCTGATCCCGGCCACCCGGGGCCGGGCGACGCCGTCGACGACCGGGGAGGGCCACGGCTGCGCCTCGCGGGGGATGTGGAAGGGGGTGCCCCGCAGGTCGATCTCCGGGTTGAGCGGTTCGGCGTGCGGCGACGGTGCCAGGGTGCGGTGCCGGAACTGCAGCAGCACCTTGGTGAGCGCGGCGATGCCCGCGGCCGACTCCAGGTGGCCGATGGTGGACTTGACCGAGCCGAGTGCGCAGCTTCCCGCGGGCAGCCCGCCGAAGACCTCGCGCAGTCCGGCGACCTCCAGCGGGTCGCCGAGCGGAGTGCCGGTGCCGTGCGCCTCCAGGCAGCCGACCTCGGCCGGGTCCACCCCGGCCCGGCGCAGTGCCTCGGCGATCACCGCGGCCTGGCTGCCGGGGTCGGGGACGGTGTAACCGCTGGTGCGGCCCCCGGCGTTGAGCGCGCTGCCGCGGATCACGCCGAGCACCCGGTCGCCGTCGGCGACCGCGGCGGCCAGCGGTTTGAGCAGCACGGCGCCGACGCCCTCCCCGTCGACGAAGCCGTCCGCACCGGCCCCGAAGGCGCGGTTGTGCCGTCCGGGGGAGATCATCCGCCGGTCGGAGAGGTGCCACAGGTGGGAGGGGTGCAGGATCAGGTTGACGCCGCCCGCGAGGGCGAGCGCCGATTCGCCGCTGCGCAGGCTCTGCACGGCGAGATGGAGTGCGGTCAGTGACGAGGAGCAGGCGGTGTCCACGGTCATGCTGGGGCCGTGCAGGTCGAGTGTGTAGGACACCCGGTTGGCCACCGACCAGTGGTTGGAGCGTGCGTGGGTGAACACGCCCCGGGCCTCCGCCTCGCCCCCGATCCACTCGTAGTCGTTGTTCATCACCCCGGCGAACACACCGACCGGGCCGCCGTCCCCCAGGGACCGCGGTGGGTAGCCGGCGTCCTCGGCGGCGGCCCAGGCGGTCTCCAGGAACAGCCGCTCCTGGGGGTCCATCTCCTCCGCGTCGCTCGGCGAGATCTGGAACAGCAGCGGGTCGAAGGCGTCGACGTCGTCGAGGAATCCCGCCCACTTGCTGTAGCTGCGGCCGGGCCCGCCCGCCGGGTCGTAGTGGTCGGCCGCGGACCACCGGTCGGCGGGGACCTCGCGTACGCAGTCCCGTCCGGCGCGCAGGTTGCGCCAGAACCGGCCGGGGTCGTCGGCCAGCGGGTAGCGGCCCGCGACGCCGATGATCGCGATCTCGGGCGCGGGCGCGGCGGCGAGGCCGAGGTCGGCGAGGATCCGCGCGAGCAGTTCGCGGCGGTCGGCCGGGGCCTGTCCGGTGACGGGGCGGCCGGGCTCGGACGGCGCTGTCATGCGGTATCGCCCTTCTCGTCGGTCGTGGTGGCGAGAGCGCCCAGGAGCGTGAGCATCCGGTCGACCTCGGCGTCGGAGAGTCGGTCAACGGCGGCCCGCAGCGGGCCCGCCGGTGCGGGGGCCGGTGCGGGTTCGGCGGTGTGCGCGGCCGGGGGCGGTACGGCGGCTGCTTCGGCCGGTGCGGGCCGCGGCACTGCCGGGGCCGGCGCTGCGGCCGCCGGGCCGGCCGCGCGGGAGTGCAGGTGGTCCGCGAGCCGCCGGATCGTCGTCCGCTCGAACAGCAGCGTCGCGGGCAGCGATCCGTGGTCGGCCTCCAGCGCCTTGGTGAGTTCCAGGGCCACCAGGGAGTCGACTCCCAGGTCGGCGAAGGCCGCGTCGGGTGCGAGCCGGTCGGGCGGCAGTTCCAGTACGCGGGCGAAGACCGCGGTCACCTGCCGCTCGGTCGCCTCCCGTGAGGTGCCGGCCGGTGCGGCGGACGTCTCGGCGTGGCCCGGTCCGGCGTGTTCCGCCGCTCCGGCCTGCTGCCGCGGCCCGGCCTGCTCCGGTGCTCCGGTGTGTCCCGGTGCTCCGGTGTGCTGCGCGGATCCGGTCGGCGGGGCCGGGCGGGTGCGCAGCCCGTCGGCGCGGCCGACGAGCAGGCGCTGGTCGGCGGGTTCGTCGGGCAGCGCCAGTTCGGCGGCGGGCGCGAACCCGGCCGCGCCCAGCGCGTCCAGCCAGCGGGGCGCGCTGAGCACGGGCGCGGCGGGCAGCCGCAGCGCGGTGTCCTCGGGCAGCCACCAGCCGCTGGTCAGACCGAAGACGAGGGTCAGATAGGCGGCGGGCCGGACACCCTCGTCGACCACGAGCAGACCGCCGGGCGCCAGCAGGTCCTTGACGTGCTCGAGGGTCGTCCCGATCCGCCGCGTCGCGTGCAGCACATTGGCGGCCAGCACGATGTCGTAGCCCGCCTCGTCGCCGAACCCCTGCTCGGCGGGCGGGCGTTCGATGTCGAGGACGCGGAACGCGGTGCCCTCGTGGTCGCCGAACGCGCGACGGCCGTGGCGGACGAAGGCGGACGACAGGTCGGTGAAGGTGTAGTGCACCCGGTCGCCGAACGGTGCCAGCGCGGCCAGTGCGGCCCGCGTGGTGGCGCCGGTGCCCGCGCCGACCTCCAGGACGCGGACGGGACCTGCCGCCCGGTCCCGGGGCGCGGTGCGGACCGCTTCGGCCAGCAGCAGGCCCAGCAACTCGTTGTACTGCTCCATGACGGGGTCCGCCTGGTAGAAGCGGGAGACCAGGTCGGAGGACCCGTCGGGGAAGAGCACGTCGACCCCGTCGCGGCGGCCGGTGAGCACGTCGGGCAGCGCCCGCAGGCAGCGCACCAGCAGTTCGGCGGCGGGCCGCGCGCCGGGGTGGTCGGCCACCAGCGCGGCGGCGGCCCGGTCGGGGTCGGCGCAGGCCGCGGCGACTTCCTCGGTCTGCGCCTGCGCGGTGCCCTCGAACAGGCCGCCGGTCAGTCGGGCGAGGCCCGCCGCGGTCAGCATCTCCAGGGCTGCGTCGAACAGCGCGCGGTGCCCGGGTACCACGCCCAGCCGGCCGGCGAGCGTGTGCCGGTCCTCCGGGTGCCCGGGGTCGAGGCGGGCGCCGAGGTCCCGCAGCGCACCGGCCAGCAGGCGGGCCGCCAGCGTGTCGAGTGCCCGGTCGGCGCGCAGATGCGCCGCGGCCCGCCCGGCCCGGGCCGGGTCGGAGGCCACCTGGGGCACGGGCAGCGGGGCCGCCTCGGCGTGCCCGATCTGCCGCACGCCAGGGCCGGGCTCGGCCCCGATCCCCGCCAGTACCCGCTGCTCGGCCTTGCTGGCCACCACCTGCGGCAGTGAACCGCCCGCGATCAGCTCCAGCGCCCGCATGCCCTCCGCGGCACCGATCGGGGTGACGCCGGAGGCCGACAGCCGCTCCAGGGCGCGCTGCCGGTCCCGGTCGCCGCCGTCGTGCCAGAAACCCCAGTTGACCACCCGCACCGGGAAGCGCGCGGTGCGGCCGAAGGCCAGCGCGTACGCGTCCTGGTAGCCGCTGCCGGCCGCGTATCCGGCCTGGCCCTGGTTCCCGCCGAAGGAGATGCCCGAGGAGTGGAAGAGCGCCAGGTCCAGCGGCTCGTCGGCGATCGCGTCGCACAGCACCCGGGTGCCCTCGGTCTTGACGCGCAGCGCGGCACCGAAGCGCTCCGCGTCCAGCTCCCCGAAGGGGGTGGTGACCAGCACCATGGCGGCGTCGAGCACCCCGTGCAGGGCACCGAACCGCCGCTTGGCCTCGGCCACGGCGGCGGCCGTCTGCGCGGGGTCGGTGAGGTCGGCGCTCAGGTACACCGCTTCGCCGCCGGCCTGTGCGATCCGCTCCAACTGCGCCCGCCTGCGGTCGTCGAGCGGACCGCGGCCGACCAGCACGAGGCGGGCCGCGTAGCGGCCGGCCAGGTGCAGGGCGGTGTCGAAGCCGACGGTGCCGAGCCCGCCCACCAGCAGATACACCCCGCGGTCGCGGAACGCGGGCCGTTCGGGCGCGGTCAGCCGGGCCCTGCGCAGCCTGCGCGTCCAGCGGACCCCGTCCCGCAACAGCACCTGGCGCGCACGCGGCGCGCACGGTTCGGCGACGATCGCCGCCGCCACCCGGTCCGGTGCGGCCACCGCCTCGGTGCCGCGCACGTCCAGCAGCGCGGTCCCCAGCTCGCCGAACTCGCTGTCCACGGTCATCGCCAGCCCGGCCAGGCCCGCGGCGCCGGGCCGGGCCACGTCCCGTTCGCCCAGCGGGCAGACGTCCCCGGTGATCACCTTCAGCCGCAGCGGCCCCGCCAGCAGGCCACGGTCGTGCAGGTGGGCGAGCAGCTCGTAGAGCGCCAGCACCGACTCGTCCCGCCGGTCGTCGGGGCCGGTCACCGGGCCGAGGAAGTAGACCAGTCCCCGGTGCGCGTCCGGCAGTCCGCAGAATTCCGCGGCCGACTCGCCCGGTGCGCGGCGCAGCACCTGGGCGCCCGGGTGCGCGGCGGCGATCCGGTCGGCGAGCGCGGTGTCGGCCGCCCCGGCGACGATCAGCACCGGCTGCTCGTCCGCCGGGCCCTGCTCCGCCGGGTGCCGCGCCGCCGGATCCTGCGGCACCGGGGGCGCCACCGTCCAGGACGGCACGTGCAGGAAGTCGGGTCCGGCCGCGGCGCGGGTACGCAGCACCAGCCCGGTGACGGTCAGGCAGACGGTGCCCTCGTCGTCGAACACGGTGACGTCGCACCTCCCGTCGCGCACCGCTCCGTGCACGTGGCAGGAGTGCGGCAGCGGCCGGTGGACGGTCACCCGGTCGGCGGCGAACGGCATCGGCGGCGCGTCCTCGGTGGCCACCACCGCGGCCAGTACGTGCAGCGCCGCGTCCAGGAGCCCGGGGTGCACGGCGTACCCGGGTGGGGCCGGCGCCTCGGCGCGCAGGTGGGCCAGGACTTCGCCGTCGCCCGTACGGACGGACTCGGCGAGCCGGAAGAACGGCCCGTAGCGCAGCCCGTCCCGGCGCAGCCGCGCGTACAGCCCCGCCGGGTCCACCGCGGTGGCGCACCGGGCGGTGAGCGCCGCGCGGTCGACCCGGGCCGGCTCGGGGGAGGGCTCGGTGCGCAGTACGCCGCGGGAGCGGACGCCGTCCCCTTCGCGCAGTTCGTAGGCGATCCCGTCGTCCGCGGGCCCGGTCGACAGCTCCAGCCGCGCGGCCCGGTCGCCGACCACCACGGGCGCCTGCCAGCGCACCGCGGTCACCGCGAACGCGGTCCGGCCCGGCGCGAGGGCGTGTGCGGCCAGGGCGAGATGCGCGGCGCCGGGCAGTACCCGCTCCCCCGCCACCTCGTGCTCGGCGACGACCGGTTCGGTGGGCGGTACCACGAGCGGCGGCACCTCCGCGGCGGCGCGGGGTGCGGCGGCGCGGGGCGCAGTCGTGGTCAGCCAGTGGCGCTCGGGCTCGAAGGGGTAGGTCGGCAGCGACACGGTGCGCGGCGGCACCGGACCGGTGGGCAGCACCGACCAGTCCAGGTCGGCGCCGGAGGCCCACAGCCGCGCCAGCCGCTCGCTGTGCCCCTCGCGCAGCAGCCCCCGGACGAACTCCGCACCGGCCTCGGTGCCGGCCAGCACGTCCCCGAGGGCGTGCGGCGCGTCCGCGTCACCGGTGAAGACACCCTCCGGCCGCTCTCCCGCGGCGAACGCGCGCAGCAGCGCCGCGGCCCGTTCGGTGTCCCGGGCGGTGAGCGCCAGCCGGTGGCGCATCGCGGTCCGGCCGGCGGTCAGGGTGTGGGCCACGTCCGCGAGCGGAGGCGGGTCGCCGGCGGACAGCGCGGCTGCCAGCCGCCCGGCGTACACGCGCAGCCGGTCCTCGGTGAGCGCGGAGAGCACCAGCACCTCGGGGTGGTCGCGCGGCGTGGGCGGCACCCGCTCGTCGCGGTACTCCTCGACGACCAGGTGCGCGTTGGTGCCGCCCGCGCCGAAGGAGCTGATCCCCGCGCGCCGCGGCCGGTCCGGTGCGGTCCGCGGCCAGGCGGCCGGCTCCTGCTGCACGGCGAACACCGACCTGGTGAAGTCGATGTTCGGGTTGGTGGTGGCCGAGTGCAGCGAGGGCGCCAGGGCCCGGTGCCGCAGTTGCAGTACCACCTTGGTGAGCGCCGCGATACCCGCCGCGCCCTCCAGGTGGCCGACGTTGGACTTGACCGAGCCGAGGGCGCGGCTGCCGACGGCCAGGCCGCGCCCGGCGACGGCGCGCTCCAGCGCCGCGTGCTCGATCGGGTCGCCGAGCGCGGTGCCGGTGCCGTGCGCCTCGATGTAGCCGGCGTCGGCCGGGTCGAGTCCCGCCGCGTGCCAGGCCCGCTCGATCAGTGCCTGCTGGGCGGCCGGGTTGGGCACGGTGTAGCCGTTGGTGCGGCCGCCGTGGTTGACCGCGTCGCCCCGGATCACCGCGTGGATGCGGTCCCCGTCGGCGCGCGCCGCCGCGAGCGGCTTGAGCAGCACGGCGCCCACACCCTCGCCGGGCACGTATCCGGTGCCGCCCGTGCCGAAGGAGCGACACCGTCCGTCGGCGGCGAGCATGTTCATCCTGCTGAGGTTCACGTACTTCAGGGGGTGTGCCAGTACGTTGACCCCGCCCGCGAGCGCGTAGGCGCACTCGCCGCGGCGCAGGCTCTCCGCCGCCAGGTGCACGGCGACCAGCGAGGAGGAGCAGGCCGTGTCGACGGTCAGGCTGGGGCCGCGGAAGTCGCCGAAGTAGGAGACCTGGTTGGCGACGGAGGCACGGTTGGCGGGCACGGAGACGGGGTTGCCGCGGAAAAACTCCTCGGCGGCGAGCGTGGCGTAGTCGCCCCACATCACCCCGGCGAACACGCCCACGTCCAGGCCGGAGTCGGCGTGGTGGGCCGCGGGCAGCCGGCTCGGCGGGTATCCGGCGTCCTCCAGCGCCGCCCAGGCGGTCTCCAGGAACAGCCGCTCCTGCGGGTCCATCGCGCGGGCCTGCGGCGGGGACATCCGGAAGAACCGCGAGTCGAAGGTGTCGACGGCGGACAGGAAGCCGCCCCAGCGGCCGGTGATCGAGTCCGGCGCGCGGCCTTCGGGGTCGTGGTGGGCCCAGGCGTCCCAGCGGTCGCCGGGGATCTCGGTGATCTCGTCGGTACCCGCCCGCAGCCGGGACCAGAACGCGTCGAGGTCGTCGGCCCCGGGGTAGCGCCCGCTGATCCCGATGATCGCGATGTCGTCCGCTTCGGCGGCACGCGCGGACGAGTGCGGCGGCGCGGGCGCGGCGGCTGCCGTGGGGACCGGGGCGGGGGCCGGGGTGCCGGGCGCGGCCGGGTCCGGTGCCGCCTGCTCCGGGACCGGTGCCGGGCTCGGGTCAGGCAGCAGTCGCCGCAGCTCCGCGGAGTGGTGTGATGTCAGGTGGTCGGCGAGTGCGCCGAGGGTGCGGTGCTCGAAGAACAGCGTCTGCGGCAGGTCCGGCAGCGAGTCGGCCAGGGCCGCGTTCAACTCCATGATCATCACGGAGTCGATGCCGAACCGGTCCAGGGTCTCGGTCTCGGTGATCCGCTCCGCCGGCACCTTCAGGACGGTCGACAGTCGGGTGCGCAGCATCTCGACCGCGACAGCGCGCAGTTCGCCGGGAGCGGCGGCACGCCGGGCGTCCCGCGCGGGCCCGGCGTCCGCCGGCGCGTCGGGCCGCGGAGTGGCGGTGCCGGGGGCGCTCAGGGTACGGGCGATCCGGTCCTGGTCGCCCACGGCGGGTATCAGCCACGGCTCGTCGGCGGCCAGCGCCTGCTCCAGCGCCGCCCAGCCGGTGTCCGGGGCGAACGGGGCGAAGCCCAGCGCCCGGTAGGCCGCCCACTGCGCCTCGTCCAGCCGCTCGTCGAGTCCGCCGACCGTCCACAGCGGCCAGGCCAGCGTGAGCGCGCCGGCCCGGCGCAGGGCGCAGGCGTCCGCGAACCGGTTGGCGGTGCCGTATCCGGCGCCGCCGAAGTCGCCCAGCAGCGAGGCCAGCGAGGAGAAGACGACGAACAGCGTGGACGGCCGGTCCGCGGTCGCGGCGGCGAGATGTGCGGTCCCCTCGGCCTTGGCCGCCATGCCGGCGGCGAAGCGGCCCGGGTCCACCTCGGTGGGCGGCGTGTCGTCGGAGACCCCGGCGAGGTGGAAGACCCCGTCCAGGGAGCCGAACCGCGCCGTGGCCTCGGCCACCGCGCGCCGCGCTCCCGCCGGTTCGCCCACGTCGGCGGAGACCAGCGCCGCCGCACCGCCCAGTTCGGCCACCCGGCGGGCCAGTTCGGGGTGCCGCTCGGCACCGCGCGAGACCAGCACCAGCCGGGCGGCGTACCGCCGGGCGAGTTCCCCGGCCAGCCAGCGGCCGAGCGCCCCGGTGGCGCCGGTGATCAGATAGCTGCCGCCGGCCCGCAGCGGTGCGGGCCGGACGGCGGGCAGTCCGGCCAGCCGCTCCACGGACCGCACGAACCGGCCGTCCGTCCGGCGGAGCAGCTCCGCACCGTGCGGAGCGCCGAACTCCTCGGCGGCCGCCCGAACGGCGTCGACTCCCGGGCCGACCCGCAGGGTGGCCAGTCGGAAGGTGGGGAAATGCCGACCGCTGGACCGGGCGAACCCGGCGACGGCCTCCTGCTCGGGCGGGCCGTCCTCCGGCGCCACGGCCAGACAGCGCACCCGCCGGCCGGCACCGGACCGGGCCAGTCCGAGAGCGGCGAGCGCGCCGTGCCCGGGGCCGGAGCCGTCCTCCAGCCCCCATGCCAGCAGCACGTCCAGCGCGCCCTCGGCGCGCTGCACGGCCGCCGCCAGGTCCGCGGGTTCGGCAACCCGCTCCACCCGCGGCCACGGCCCGTCGACGGTGCGGCCGGGGTCGGCGGCGCACAGCAGCA